>NZ_JADPKF010000032.1:0-82325 GCF_023073815.1 Bradyrhizobium sp. 157
TCCGGCATAGTAGTACATGGTCGTCCCTCGATGATGCTTGGAGCGGGCTTGCCCGACTCCGGTTTTTGACACCATCAGTTTGAGGGACGACCGCCTCCCGGCAAAGCCGCACGCGAGCGCGCTTTCAAATCGCGCCGTAGCGAGCGCGCGGCTCGATCGGCCGGCCCGTTACCCCATCTACGTCGCCCGATCAGTGCCTTAGAATCTGGCTCAGGAACAGCTTCGTCCGCGCGTGCTGCGGATTGGCGAAGAATTCCTGCGGCGTGTTTGACTCGATCACCTGGCCGGCGTCCATGAACACGACACGGTTGGCGACTTCGCGGGCAAATCCCATTTCGTGGGTGACCACCAGCATGGTCATGCCTTCCCTGGCGAGGTCGACCATGGTGTCGAGCACTTCCTTGACCATTTCCGGGTCGAGCGCCGAGGTCGGCTCGTCGAACAGCATTACCTTCGGGTTCATGGTCAGCGCGCGGGCAATGGCGACGCGCTGCTGCTGACCGCCCGACATCTGGCCGGGATATTTGTTGGCCTGATGCGGGATCTTGACCCGCTCCAGGAATTTCATCGCGGTCGCTTCGGCATCCTTTTTCGGGATATTGCGCACCCAGATCGGCGCCAGCGTGCAGTTCTCCAGCACAGTCAGATGCGGAAACAGGTTGAAGCTCTGGAACACCATGCCGACCTCGCGGCGGACTTCATCCACCCGCCGCAGGTTCGGACCGAGTTCGATGCCCTCGACGACGATCTGACCTTCCTGGAATTCCTCCAGCGCGTTGATGCAGCGGATCAGCGTCGACTTGCCCGAGCCCGAGGGGCCGCAGATCACGATGCGCTCGCCCTTGGCGACATCGAGGTTGATGTCGCGCAGGACATGAAAATCGCCGAACCATTTGTTGAGTCCGTTGATGCCAACGATCGAGTTTGCGGTCATGGTGGTGTACTCAGTTGCGACGATGTGCGTTCAGCCGGTTCTCGACGAACAGCGAGTAACGCGACATCCCGAAGCAGAAGACGAAATAGATCAGTCCGGTAAAAGCAAAGCCGGTGAACAGCGTCGTCGGCGTCGACCAGACCGGATCGCTGAAGGAAGCCCTGAGCTGCCCGAGGAGATCGAACAGCGCGACGATCGAGACCAGCGAGGTGTCCTTGAACAGCGCGATGAAGCTGTTGACGAGACCGGGAATGACGTGGCGCAGCGCCTGCGGCATGACGATCAGCGCCGTGGTCTTGGCCCAGGACAGGCCAAGCGCGCTCGCCGCCTCGCCCTGCCCGCGCGGGATCGCCGCGAGGCCGCCTCTGATGACTTCAGCCTGATAGGCGCCCGCGAACAGCGCAATGCCGATCAGGGCACGCATCAGCCCGTCGATGGTGAAGCCGGTCGGGACGAACAGCGGCAGCATATAGGTTGCGAAGAACAGCACGGTAATCAGCGGAACACCGCGCCAGAATTCGATGAAGGCAATCGAGAAAATCCGGATCAGCGGAATGGTCGAGCGCCGCCCGAGGGCGAGCGCAATGCCGACCGGCATCGAGGCGACGATGCCGGTCACGGACACCACGAGCGTCACCAAAAGGCCGCCCCAGAGCCTTGTATCCACAACAGGGAATCCGCCGCGATCGAGCCCCATGACGGCGATCACGATGCCGATGCCGGCAAAGATTGCCAGGCTGGTGACGAGCGGACGCCAGCCGGAACGCACGCCGCCGCCCAGCCAGAACAGCACAGCCGACACGATCACGGCGGTCGCCATGAGATCAGCCCAGACCGGGCTGCCCGTGGCCTGGATCTGGTCACGCAACCAGGTCAGCGGCCATATGAGATATGAAAGAACTACGCCCAGTGAGAACCCAAGCCATCCCAGCAGAGACAGAAACGGTCCAAAAATCGGATGACTCGCATTGATTCCGGCGATACCGGAATTCTTGATTCCACTCGTCAGGCCCGACAGCAGCTCCGCGGTCCAGGTCACGCCAAAGCCGCCCAGCCCACCGCCGACGAGCAGGAAGAAGCCTATGACGGGAAGCGCCAGGAAGAACAGGATGGCGTTCGGGCCCTTGGCCGGCAAACGCGGAATCAGCAACGGTACCAAGAGGATCGCGGCAAGAATGAAGGTCAAATTGACCCGCCAGCGTTCCGGCTCCGGATAGAATCCGTAGATGAACTGCGAGAACTTGGCCTGAATGAAGGGCCAGCAGGCGCCAACCACATCGCTCGGACTTTTCGGAAGGCAGGCGGTGCGGTCCTTGCCGATCCAGACTGCGTCGACGAACGCGAACTTCACGGCCGGAACGACTGTGACCCACAGCAGCAACAGGCTGACGATCGTGAGCAGGATATTGGTCGGAGAATTGAACAGCCGCGTGCGCAGGAAACCGATGAAGCCGGTGGTCTTCACCGGCGCCGGCCGCTCCGGCACGAGATCCCGACGGACGAAATTGGATGCGGTCGTGTCGCTCATCCGCCCATGCTCCGGCTGATCCGCCATCCATAGAAACTCATGATCGCGCTGGTGACCAGCGAGATCAGGAGATAGACGCCCATGGTGATGCCGATGATTTCAATCGCCTGCCCGGTCTGGCTCAACGTCGTTCCCGCGAACACCGAAACCAGGTCGGGATAGCCGATCGCGACCGCCAGCGAGGAGTTCTTGGTCAGGTTGAGATATTGGTTGGTAAGCGGCGGCAGGATCACGCGCATCGCTTGCGGGATCACGATCAGGCGCAGCACCGAGCCGCGCTGCAGCCCGAGCGAGGAGCCAGCTTCCATCTGGCCCTTGTGCACGGAGAGAATGCCCGCGCGTACGATCTCGGCAATGAACGCTGCCGTGTAGGTCGAGAGCGCCAGCGTCAACGCGACGAATTCGGGAATGAGCCGAGAACCGCCGGCGAAGTTGAAGCCCCTGAGCACGGGCACCTCGAACGTGACAGGTGCGCCGAAAATCAGCACGCTCAGCAGCGGCAGGCCGATGACCATGGCGAGCGCATAGGGCCAGACCTTGATCACCTTGCCGCTTTGAAAGAGCTGACGGCGCGCGTAACGCCACAATATGATCGCGGCAACGATCGCAACCAGCAGAGCGACGACGAACGGCTCGAAGCCAGCCTCCCCGATGGGCTTCGGAATGACCAGGCCGCGGTTGCTGAGAAAGATGCTGTCGAAAACCGAAATGCTCTGCCGCGGATTGGGCAAAGCGGCGAGCACCGCGAGATACCAGAACAGGATCTGGAACAGGAGCGGCAGGTTGCGGATCAGTTCGACGTAGCCGCCCGAAATCCGCGCCAGCAGCCAGTTCGGCGACAGCCGGCCAAGTGCGACCAGGAAGCCGATCAGGGTGGCGAAGAAGATGCCGATCACCGAGACCAGCAGCGTATTGAGCAGGCCGACCACAAAGACGCGCGTGTAGGGATCGGACCCCGAATATGGGATCAGGCTCTGGCTGACGTCAAAGCCGGCATTGTTGGCAAGAAAGCCGAAGCCCGCGGTGATCCGCTGCGCCTGCAGGTTAGCGCGGGCATTGGCGACGATCTCGTAGGAGATCCAGGCGAGCGCGGCGACGAACAGGAGCTGGAGTACGAAGCCGCTCCAGCCCGCCCGGCCGCCGAGGGCCCTCTGCAGCTTGGGAAGTAGCTGCGACGGTGGTTGTCGGGGTTCGATGGCCATCGCCGCAGCCCCTCTCGCTGGCGCTTAGCGGATCGGCGGTGCGTACTGGATACCGCCCTTGCTCCAAAGATTGTTGAGGCCACGGGCGATTGCGAGCTTGGAGCCGGAGCCGACGTTACGCTCGAAAGATTCGCCGTAGTTGCCGACTGCCTTCACGATCCGCACCATCCAGTCCTTGGTCAGGCCGAGTTGCTCGCCCAGATTGCCGTCGGTGCCCACGGCGCGCTTGACCTCGGGTTTGTCGGACTTGACCATCTCGTCCACGTTCTTCTGGGTCATGCCAAGCTCTTCAGCGCCGACCATCGCGTACAGCGTCCATTTAACGATGTCGAACCACTGATCGTCGCCATGGCGGACCATCGGTCCGAGCGGCTCCTTTGAGATCACCTCAGGCAGGACGACGTGCTCGGCCGGGTTGGCGACCTTGAGGCGCTCGGCGTAGAGCTGGGAGACGTCGGAGGTGAAGACGTCGCAGCGGCCGGATTCATAGGCCTTGACGGTTTCGTCGGCGGTCGCGAACGCGATCACCTCATACTTCATGTTGTTGCCCTTGAAGTAGTCGGCAAGGTTCTGCTCGGTCGTGGTGCCGGTCTGCACGCAAACCGACGCACTGTTGAGCTCCAGTGCCGAATTCACCTTCAGCGACTTCTTCACCAGAAAGCCCTGGCCGTCATAATAGGTGACGCCGGTGAAGTTGGCGCCCAGCGAGGTGTCGCGCGACAAGGTCCAGGTCGTATTGCGGGACAGCACGTCGATCTCGCCCGACTGCAGCGCGGTGAAACGATCCTTGGCCGAGAGCGGGACGAACTTGATCTTGCTCGCGTCGTTGAAAATGGCGGCCGCGATCGCCCGGCAGATATCGACGTCGAGCCCGGTCCAGTTACCCTTGTCGTCCGGCGTAGAGAAGCCCGGTAGACCCTGGCTGACGCCACAGGACAGCATGCCGCGGTCCTTGACCGTCTTGAGGGTTTGCGCCGAGGCGGCCTGGGCCGAGAGACCGGCGGCCAGGGCAAGGGTAACTACCAGAGATACGCGTTTCATGGGCTGGGCCTTTCAAGGGGTCGTCTGGAGATCGCATTTTGGACAACGCCTCGCGTTGTGGGGCCAACCCGCTGATCCCGCGCTGAAAAGCGTCATCGTGACCGTGCATTATGCGTGCCATTCCGGTCAGGCGGTGGATCCGATATCGCAGCAGGCCCCTCAACTTGCGGCGATGATAGTTGAAACACATCACAGAACGACTGGCGTGCCGGGTCAAGGGGTTGACTGCCGTCTTCTGTCTCTTGTTATTAACTCGCCGGCCCCGAGCCGCCGCCCGGTGGTGTTTTTCGCGACCAAGTTGTGGCTGCGGCATAACGTCTTGGATAATGCAAACGCATGAGCTTTTCGAACGACGGACCGTCCAACCCGCAGAAGCCCGAAACCAGACTGGTCACCGCCGGCCGCGACACCAAGGGACAGAGGGGTTTCGTCAATCCGGCGGTGTACCACGGGTCGACCGTGCTCTATCCGACCGCGGAGGACCTGCACGCCCACCGCGCCGAATTCTCATATGGGCGTCACGGCAGCCCGACCACGCAGGCCTTGCAGGACGTGCTGATGTCGCTGGAGGGCCCGCAATGCGCGGGCGTCGGCCTGGCGCCATCGGGACTTGCCGCGATCACCACCGCCCTGCTCTCGGTCTTGAAGGCCGGCGATCATGTGCTGGTGACCGACAACGTCTACCGGCCCTCGCGCAACTTCTGCACCGGCATGCTGGCCCGCTACGGCGTCGAGGTCGGCTATTTCGATCCGCTGGTCGGTGCCGGCATCGAGAAGCTGTTTAAATCGAACACCAGAGCGGTGCTGGTCGAGGCGCCCGGCTCGCAGTCGTTTGAAATGAGCGACATTCCCGCCATCGCCGAAGTCGCGCATGCGAGGGGCGCGCTCGTCATCGACGACAACACCTGGGCGACGCCACTGTTTCACCGCTCGCTTGACCAGGGCGTCGACATCAGCATGCAGGCCGCCACCAAATATATCGGCGGCCATTCCGATATCATGTTCGGCACAATTTCGGCCAACGCGAAAGCCTGGCCGCTGCTCACCGAGGGCATTCGCCTGCTCGGCGTTTGTGCAGGACCCGACGACGTATTCCTGGCGCTGCGCGGCACCCGCACGCTATCGGTGCGGCTCGCGCAGCATTATCGCTCGGCCCTCGAAATGGCGCGCTGGCTCGCCGGCCGTCCCGAAGTCCTGCAAGTCCTGCATCCGGCGCTTGAAAGCCACCCCGGCCACGCGATCTGGAAACGCGACTTCACCGGCGCCTCCGGCTTGTTCAGCATCGTGCTGAAGCCGGTGCCGCAGAAGGCGGTCGATGCCCTGCTCGATGCCGTCACGCTGTTCGGCATGGGCTATTCGTGGGGCGGCTTCGAAAGCCTCATCATCCCGTTCGACTGCGAGCCCTACCGCACGGCGACCAAATGGTCCCCCGGCGGGCCGACGCTGCGGCTCCACATCGGCCTGGAGAATGTCGACGACCTCAAGGCCGATCTCGAGCGCGGCTTTGCGGCGTTGAGGGCCTCAGTTTAAGCGGGTACCTCAGGCCGCCCGATTTCCCACCCTGGCCGCGCCAGCCATCTCAGCCGCGAGCAACAAGGCCGCGCGGCTGGCGCCAACCGAGGCGACGCCTTGGCCGGCAATGTCATAGGCCGTGCCATGCGCCGGCGTGCAGATCGGAAACGGGAAGCCGCCCAGAAGCGTCACCCCGCGATCGAAGCCCATCAGCTTCATCGCGATCTGGCCCTGGTCGTGGTACATCGTCAGCACCGCATCGAAGGCCCCGTTCTTGGCGCGAAGGAAAACCGTATCAGCCGGAAACGGCCCTTCCGCCGCTATTCCTTCCGCCCGCCCAGCCATGATGGCGGGCTCGATCACATCGATCTCCTCGCGTCCGAAATTGCCACCGTCACCGGCATGCGGGTTGAGCCCGGCCACCGCGATACGGGGCTCGGCAAAGCCGGCCCGTCGCATGCAGGCATCGGTCAGTTTCAGCGCGCTATGAATACGTTCGACTGAGAGACGCGAGGCCACGTGCTTGAGCGCGATGTGCGAGGTGACGCGGGCATTCCACAGCCTGTCGAGCACGTTGAATTCGCTGGCTGGCGTTTTCAGGCCGGCGACCTCGGCGGAGAACGCGATCTCGTCATCATACTCCGCGCGCGCCAGCCGCATTGCCTTCTTGTTGAACGGCGTGAAGCAGACCGCGTCGGCCTGCCCGTCACGCGCCAGCGTGAGCGCGCGACGATAATTCTCCAGCGCGAACGCGCCGCCGGCCTGGCTCGCGACACCACGTTCGACGGTCGCGGGATCGAGATGGCCGAGGTCCATAAAAGCGGCGTCACTGCCGATCGTTCGCGGGTCCGCGGACGGCGGCACATTTGGCAGGTCCGCCGCGACGCCGGCCACGCGCGCGCCTTCGTCGAAAACGCGGCGGTCTCCGATCACGATCAGGCGTGCACGGGAACGGATTTCGTCGAGGCAGGCGAGTTTTGCGGTCAGCTCCGGGCTGATGCCGGCGGGGTCTCCCATCGCCAGCGCGATCACCGGCTTGCCGGGGCTATGCAGCTTCATACGATTCTCACCTTTTCATCAACGGCTTCGTCCGGTTTTCGCAGCAGACGCACCATCTGCAGAGCAAGCGGAAGCAGCAACAGCGCCATCCCGGCCAGAACGAGGGTCGTCACCAGCCGGTTCGCAAAGAATATCCCGAGCGATCCCTTCGACATCAGCATGGCCTGCCGGAACGCGTCCTCGGCCTTGTCGCCGATCACGATCGCAAGCACCAACGGGGCCAACGGATAGTGCAGCTTCTTGAAGAGATAGCCGACGACACCGAAGCCAAGCATCAGGACGACATCGAGATAGGAATTCGAGACGGAATAGGCGCCGACGACGCAGATGATGACGATCAGGGGTGCGATGACGGCGAACGGAATCCGCATCAAGGCGGCGAACACGGGAACGGTGAGCAGGACGAGCGCAACCGCGACGATGTTGCCGACATACATCGATGCGATCAGCCCCCAGACGAAATCCTTCTGGTCGACGAAGAGCATCGGTCCGGGATTCAATCCCCAGATCATCAGCCCGCCCATCATGACAGCAGCCGTGGCCGAGCCGGGAATGCCGAGCGAAAGCATCGGCAATAGCGCGCTGGTGCCGGCGGCATGGTCGGCGGTTTCCGGCGCGACGACGCCCTCGGCCTCGCCGGTGCCGAAACGCGCGCCGTTGCGCGAGAAGCGCTTGGCGATGCCATAGCTCATGAAGGAAGCCGCGGTCGGACCACCCGGCGTAATGCCCATCCAGCAGCCGATGGCGGCGCTGCGCAGCAACGCAATGCCATGCAGCGGCAGACGGCCCAGCGCCCGGAAGACTTCCTTCCAATCCACCCTTGACGATACCGCGCGGGCCTGAAACTCCTCCTCCACCGCAATCAGCAACTCGCCGATGCCGAACAACCCCATCACGGCAACGACGAAGCTGACGCCCTTCACCAGTTCGTCGATACCCATGGTGAGCCGCACGCTGCCCGAGACCGTATCGATGCCGATCGCGGCGATGGCAAAACCGATTGCGAGTGCCACCACCGTCTTGATCGGCGCCGCACCGCCCATGCCGACGAAACTGGCGAAGGCGAGGAAATAGACCGCGAAGTATTCGGGCGGTCCGAAGGCGAGCGCCACCTGTGCCACCCAGGAAGCCAGAAACGTAATCAGGATCACGCCGACAAGCGCGCCGAACGCCGCCGAGCCGAAGGCGGTGGCCAGCGCCGTCGTCGGCCTGCCGTCGCGCGCCATCGGATAGCCGTCGAACGTGGTGGCGACCGACGAAGGTTCGCCCGGGATATTGAACAGGATCGACGTCACCGAGCCGCCAAACAGCGCGCCCCAATACATGCTCGAAAGCAGGATAATCGCCGATACCGGCTGCATGCCGAAGGTCAGCGGCAGCAATAGCGACACGCCGTTTGGCGCACCAAGGCCGGGCAGAACGCCGACGAGAATGCCGAGCAGAACGCCGATCACCATCAGCGTCAGATGCGGAACGGTGAGCGCGATGGTGAAACCGTGCAGCAGCGATTGAAGGTTTTCCATCGCCCGTCCCTTCAGAAACCGAACGCGGTGGCGAGCGCGCCGTGCGGCAGCGAGACCTGGAACATGCGCTCGAACACGACGTAAAGCGCCAGCGGCGTAACCGCGGCGATAACAAGCGCGCGCAAGACCGATTGCCGTTTCGGCAACGCCAGGACCGCAAAAATATAGCCCGCCGAGGCGAGATACATTCCAACCGTTGGAATGACGGCGACGAAAATCGCGGCTGGAACGAACAACCCCGCCAGGCGGCGCAACTCGGACGGCGTGACGGCTACCCTGACAATTGCCAGGGTGCCGCGCCCCATGGCGCCCTGCCCCATGTTGTAAAGGCTGCCGAGCACGATGATGATGCCGGTAAGGAATGGAAACGTGCCGGCGTCGACGCCGGCGCTCGACCAGCCGATGCCGTTGTCGATGCTAGAAACAATGACAACGACGCCAAAGATTCCGGTCAGCGCCGCGGCGGCTATCTCGAGCGCGCGTCGTGATATCATCGGTCCGGCCCTACTTCACCAGCCAGCCCTGTTCGCCCGCGACCTGCTTTACGTGTTCGAGATCCTGCTTGATGAAATTGTCGAACGCAGCGCCGGTCAGGAAGGTATCAACCTGCGAGGTCTTCTCGATGTAATCTTTCCACTCGGGCGTCGCCTGCACCTTCTTCAATAGATCGACGTAGAACGCCGCCTGCTCCGGGCTGACCTTGCCGGGCAGCCACACCGTCCGCGGTTGCTCGTATTGCGATATCGCCAGCCCCTGCTCGACACAGGTCGGCACGTCGCTCCAGCCTTCTGACGCCGTGACCTTCGGCCCCTGCGGCAACCGCTTCGGGCTGAATGCGCAGAGCGGACGCTGGGTGCTGCCGCGCCATTGTCCAAGGCTCTCGGAGGGATTGTTGACGTGCGCGTCGATATGGCCGCCGGCCAGTTGCACGGCAGCCTCGGCGCCGCTCTTGAAGGGTATGTAGGTGAACTTGACCTTCGCCGCCTTCTCGATCATCCGCGTCAGCACCTCATCGGTGTCCTTGGACTGTGCGCCGCCCATCTTGAACTCGGTCGCGGCCGCGGCCTTGAGAAAGTCGCCCACAGTCTTGTAGGGCGCGTCCTGTTTCACCCACAGCAGGAACTCGTCCTGCGCCACGGCGGCGATCGGGGTGAGATCGGTGTAGTTGAAGGCGACCTTGGAGACGAGCGGTTGCTGCCATGCGTTCGAGGTACCGAAGATCACCTTGTGGGGATCGCTGGCGGACGCCTTGCCGTAGACATAGCCTTCCGCCCCGCTGCCGCCGCCCTTGTTGACGACCACGATCGGCTGGTCGGTCAGCTTGTATTTGGTGACGATGCTCTGGACGGCGCGCGCGAGATTGTCGGTGCCGCCGCCCGGCCCCGCCGTGGCGACGAACTCGATCGGCTTCTGCGGCTGCCAGGCCGCATTGGCCGAAAGCGCGCCCGCGAGCATGAAAGCCGTCGTGAACAGCAGCAGTTTTGACGTGATCTTCATGGTTTCCTCCCCGTAGGCATTTTTTGTAGCGTCGTATTTTCGTTTTCTCGTCAGGCGACCTGCTCCTTGCGGCCGGCCGAGGCGGCAACGATCGCACCCTCCCGCTCGAGCGCGTCGATCTGCGCCTGATCAAAGCCATGTTCGCGCAGCACCTGGCGCGTATGCTCGCCATAAACAGGCGCGCCCGAACGTACCTTCCCGGGCGTCGCCGAGAATTTGACCGGGAGCCCGATCGTCTTCACCGGTCCGAGCGTCGAATGTTCGACCTCAACCACCATCTCGCGCGCGAGCGTCTGCGGATCGCTCAACGCTTCCAGCATGTCGTGCACGGGGCCGCAGGGCACGCCCTTCTCGTCAAGTGCCGCCAGCCAATGCGCCCGCGTCTGTTTGCGGAAACGCCCGCTCAATTCGGCTTCAAGCTCCTTCAGATTCGCCATGCGGTCGGAGCCGTTGACGAAGCGCGGGTCGGAAGCCAGTTCCAGCGCGCCAAGCGCTTCCAGCATCAATAACCAGTGCTTCTTGTTGGCGCCGCCTACCACGAGCCAGCCATCGGATGCCTCGAACGCCTGATATGGCGCGTTGAGCGGATGGGCCGAGCCCATGGCGCGCGGCGCCACGTTGCTGGCGAGCGCAATGGTCGACTGCCAATAGGTCTGAACCAGCGCCGCCTCGTAGAGCGAGGTCTCTACCCATTGCCCTTCACCGGTCTTGAGCCGGTGCGAATAGGCCGCAAGGATCCCCATGCTGGCGAGGAGTCCGGCCGTGATGTCGGACAGCGGCGGACCGCATTTCACCGGCGGGCCATCCGGCCGTTCGCCCGTGAAACTCATGATGCCGCTCATCGCCTGGGCGACCAGATCGAAGCCGCGGCGATGCTTGTACGGGCCGGTTCGGCCGAAACCGGAGAGCGAGCAATAGATCAGCGCCGGAAAATCCCTATGCAGCTCCTCATAACCGAAACCGAGTCGCTCCATCGCGCCCGGCGCAAAATTCTCGACCAGCACGTCGGCGCCGGCGATCAACCGCCGCAGCACTTGCTTGCCGCCTGCGGTCTTGAGGTCGAGCACAATGCCCCGCTTATTGCGGTTCATCATCAGGAAGGAGGCCGCCTCGTCACCGATCTTCGGTGGCACCGAGTGCCGCGTGTCGTCGCCATTTGGCCATTTCTCGATCTTGATGACGTCAGCGCCCATGTCGGCGAGCATGAGCGTGCAGGTCGGTCCCGCCATCACATGGGTGAGATCGATGACTTTGAGGCCGGCAAGCGGCCCCGAGCGCGGCGTCGTGTCGTTTTGAAGGGACATGCGGGCTCCTATTGGCCGCGCCATTGCGGCGCGCGCTTGGTAAGAAACGCGTCGAGCCCTTCACGGAAATCCTGGCTGGTGTAACACATCAGGATGAGGTCCTCGCCCTCCTCGCGCGTCAGCCGTTGCTGCAGCCGAGCGACCGCCTGCTTGGTCGCGCTCAGCGTCAGCGGCGCGTGGCCGGCAACGAGCCTTGCGATCTCGTCGGCGCGCCTGTCGAGCGCGGCGAGATCATCGACGACTTCCGTGAGCAGACCCACCGAGGCCGCCTCCTCGGCTTCGACAAGCCGTGCCGTAAAGATCAGATCCTTGACGCGCGCCGGGCCGATCAACGCGGTGATGCGGCTGACATTAGACATCGACAGGCAATTGCCGAGCGTGCGCGCGATCGGAAAACCCATCCGCGTGCTCCGGGTGCCGATGCGGAGGTCGCAGCAGGCCGCGATGCCCGCCCCGCCGCCGGTGCAGGCGCCATTGATGGCGGCAATGGTCGGCACCCGGCATGTTTCGAGAATGCCGAGCACGCGGTCGATGCGGTTCTCGTAGTCGAGCCCGTCCTGCGGCGTCTTGAAGGCCCGGAACTGATTGATGTCGGTGCCCGCGGCAAACGCTTTGTCGCCGGCGCCCCGCAGCAGCAGCACCTTGATCGCATGGTCGCGGTTGGCGCGCTCGCAGATCGCAGCCAGCCGTTCGTACATCGCGAAGGTGAAGGCGTTGCGCGCCTGCGGCCGGTTGAAGGTTATCCGGCCGATACCGTCATCGAGGGCAAACAGGAGGTCATCCTCCCGTACCGCTGCGTCCTGATCCATCCCGCCGGCCTTTCTTAATCGTTGTTAATCAATTCTGAATGCAAAAACACGATTTATCAAGCTGGAACTACCAGCGATCCAATGATATAGCCATTTTTGCATTCAAATTGGATCTTTACGGCGATGCTTCATGAGGAAGTCGTAGGCCGCGTCCGCGCCATGTTGCTCGATGGCGAGATCCCGCCGGGCGCGCGGATTCCCGAGCGCGACCTCTGTGAAAAGCTGCAGATCTCGCGCACGCCGCTGCGCGAAGCCCTCAAGGTGCTCGCCGCCGAGGGCCTGGTTCAATTGCTGCCGAACCGCGGCTCGCGCGCGGCCAGGCTGACCGACAAGGACATGCGCGACCTGTTCGAGGTGTGCCAGGGACTCGAAGCGCTGGCCGGCGAGCTCGCCTGCGAACGCATCACGGATGCCGAGATCGCCGAGGTCGCCGCCGCCCACGCCGCGATGGTGCGGCACTACGGCGATCGCGACCTTCTCCAGTACTACCGCTGCAACCGCACCATCCACGAGGCGATCATCGCGGCAGCCGGCAACCCGGTGCTGTCAGGCCTCTATGAATCCGTCACGGCCCGCATTCGGCGGGCGCGCTACGTCACGCCGATGACACCACGGCGCTGGGCGCTGGCGGTGCAAGAGCACGAAGCGATCCTCAATGCGCTCCAACGCCGCGACGGCGTGGGGTTGTCGCACATCCTGCGCGCGCATCTGCGCCACAAGCGCGAGGAAGTCTTGCAGGCCGGCTTCGCGGAGACCGAGCCGCAAGATGAGGCTCGCGCATCATAGCAGCGTCTAGCCTGACGCTGATTCGCATCCGAAGCGCCCGTCCATCTCTACCCGCATTCGGCCGTTGCTATGCCATGCCGAGACGACTCCGGGTTTTTGCGGAGCGGTTTTGCCAACACGATAACCACCCGTTCACCATGACGGCGAATGCCGCCGTGCGATCGACCAAATAATTCAACCCTCAAGTTCCCTTATACCTTTGATGCCTAGTCATACCTCCGGGGATGGCTGTCATTGCCGTGCAATGGGTGTCCCTGCGTAAGAGTAGTAAAGCGTATGAACATCGCACGTGTCGTCGTTCTGACCATCGCATTGAGTGCCGGCGGTGTTGCCGCCTATCTCGCCCGTGGTACCGAAGAGCAATCCCGCCCGGCGGCCGAACCGGTCGCACAGTTGCCGACGGTGGAGATCCTGGTTGCGAAGTCCGACATCGGGCTCGGCCAGCCGGTCAAGCCCGAGGACCTGCAATGGCAGGCCTGGCCGGCCGCGACCGCCGGCAGCAATCTGATCAATCGCGCCAGCCAGGCCGAGGCCATCAAGGAAATCGCCGGCTCGATCGCGCGCAGCCCGTTCTTCGCTGGCGAGCCGATCCGCGAACAGAAACTGGTCAAGGCCAATGGCTCCGGCTTCATGGCAGCCATCCTGCCGACCGGCTTGCGGGCGCTCTCGACCGAGATCTCGCCCGAAACCGGGGCCGGCGGCTTCATCCTGCCCAACGACCGTGTCGACGTCATCCTCTCCAAGCGTGAAAAGAATCCGGACGGCAAGGGGCCCGACATCGTTCAGTCGGAAATCATTCTCTCCAACATCCGCGTGTTGGCGATCGATCAGGCGCCGAAAGAAAAAGAGGGCAGCAACGCCCTCGTCGGCCGCACCGCCACGCTCGAACTGAAGCCCGAGCAGGCCGAGACGCTGGCGCGCGCGCGCCAGAGCGGCTCGCTATCGCTCGCGCTGCGCAGCATCACCGACGTCAACGCGGCCGAAGGCCGTTCCGAGGAACAGGCTCAAAAACGAAACGAGAGCGTCAACGTGGTTCGCTACGGGGTCGCCAATCAAACGACGGCACAGAAGTGACCGAAAGGACGCCCGATATGAAGTTTGGGGAAAATCAGTCAGCGATGCGAACCGTGGCGGTGCGCACCCTGTTATTGTCGGCCGTTGCCGCGCTGACGCTCGGGCCGCTGCTGCCCGTGGTCGCAGCCGAGTCCGAGAAGGAGCCGGTGACGACGTCTGCCATCGGCCCGGTCAAGATGCGCTTCCTGTCGCTGGGCATCGGCAAGTCGGTGGTGGTCGACCTGCCGCGTGACGTAAAGGACGTGCTGGTCGCCGACCCGAAGATCGCAAATGCCGTCATTCGCTCCCCGCAACGCGCCTATATCATCGGCGGCGCCGTCGGCCAGACCAACGTGGTGTTTTTCGACGGCGACGGCCAGCAGATCGCCTCCTACGACATCGCAGTCAAGCGTGATCTCAACGGCGTGCGCACCGCGCTGCGCCAGTCGATACCGGGAATTCATATCGAGGGCGTCGGCGACAGCGTGCTGCTGACCGGCACGGTATCGAGCCCGGTCGAAGCCCAGCAGGCCGGCGAGATCGCCGCGCGGCTGGTGGGCGGTCCCGAGCGGGTCGTCAACTCGATCGTCGTTCGCGGCCGCGACCAGGTGATGCTTAAGGTCTCCGTCGCGGAAGTCCGGCGGGACATCGTCAAACAGATGGGCATCGATCTCAGCGCCAGCATGAACGTTGGCAACACGATCGTGAGATTCAACAATACCAATCCCTTCACTGCGAACAACGCGGCGCTCGTCCCCGGCAATGGCCTTCTCACGCAATTCGGCTCAGCGCCGTCGGTCCAGGCGGTGCTTCGCGCGATGGAAAGCGCCGGCGTTGTGCGCACGCTCGCCGAACCCAATCTGACAGCCATCTCCGGCGAGTCCGCGACCTTTATCTCCGGCGGCGAATTTCCCATTCCGACCGGCGTGACCTGCCAAACATCAGCGACTGGTGTCATCGGAGGGTGCGTGCAGACAGTCACCTTCAAGAAGTTTGGCATCTCGCTCAACTTCACGCCGGTCGTATTGTCCGAGGGAAGGATCAGCCTGCGGGTGATGACGGAGGTGTCGGAAGTCTCGACCGAGAACTCTCTGACGGGTGGTGCCGGTGGAACGACGATTCCCTCGATCAAGACGCGGCGTGCCGAGACGACGCTGGAAATCCCATCCGGCGGCTCGATGGCGATGGCCGGCCTGATCCAGGAGCGGACCAAGCAGGCGATCAACGGGATGCCTGGCGTGGACCAAATCCCCATTTTGGGCCAGCTCTTCAGGAGCCAGGACTTCGTCAACAACGAGACCGAACTCATGGTGATTGTGACGCCCGTCATCGTCCGGGCGGTTTCCCAGAAAGAGCTGTCGCGTCCCGACGACGGATTTTCGCCTGCATCCGATTCACAGTCGTCGCTGCTCGCTCGCATCAACCGGACTTACGGCGTTGCCGCCCGCACCGATACGGTCGGGGCCGATCAGGGCAATTTTGGTTTCATCATTGACTGAGATGGAAGCGCTCCATTGATCGGGGACGGGGACAACAAGATGACGAATAGAACACCGCTGGATCGCCCACGCACGCTGCGCCTCGTCGGCGCCCTCGTCGGCCTTTCGGCTGCGCTTGGAGCCTGTACGCAGACCACCGAGATCGTGACGGCGAGCGTACCTTCCAATGATTACCGCCAGCGTCACCCGATCGCCGTGACAGAAGCCAACCGCTCGATCGTCGTGTTCGTCGGCCAGGCCCGCGGCGGTCTTTCCGCCCCACAGCGCACCGATATCATGGGTCTGGCGCATACCTGGGTTCGCGAAGGCACCGGAGCGATCGTCGCCGACGTGCCGGTCGACACGCCAAATGCACGCGCGGCCGCAGCCTCGTTCCGGGAAATCCGATCCCTGCTGATGGCGGGCGGCGTGCCCTCTCGCGCCATTACGATGCGACACTATCATCCGGACGATCCTCGCACCTTGCCGACGATAAGGCTGAGCTATCCGAAGATCTCGGCGGTGGCCGGTCCCTGCGGCCTGTGGCCGGAAGACCTCGGCCCGAACATCGACAACAGCGGCTACAACGAAAACCGCCAGTACCATAATTTTGGCTGCGCGACCCAACGCAACCTCGCGGCGGTGGTCGACAATCCGGCGGACCTCGTGCAGCCGCGTCCAGAGACGGCCGCCTACACGCCGCGGCGCAGTATCGCCTTTGACAAATATCGCAAGGGCGTTGCGACCGAGACCACCTACCCCGAAGCCGACAAGGCCAAACTCAGCGATACAGGCAAATGATCAGCCGCGTCTTTCAAAACTCCGACGATCAACTGGACGACACGCCGGCGCCCGAGGAATACATCTCGCCGGCGCCCCGTGTATCGGTACAGGCCTTTTGCGCGAGCGTGGCGATCGCAACCGCGGTGCGCGCGGCGAGCGAAGACCGACGTCTCGGCAAAGCCCATCTTTCGGTTCACATGGGCGGCATTGCGGCCGCCATCGAGGCCTACCACACGGCGCCGACGCCGAACGTCATCTTGCTGGAGACCGAACCCGGCAGCGATATCCTCGAAGGGCTCGATGAACTCGCGACCGTCTGCGACGCGGGAACGCGCGTCGTCGTGATCGGCAGTGCCAATGATGTCACGCCCTATCGCGAACTGGTGCGGCGCGGCGTCAGCGACTACGTTACCGGACCGATCGAACCCATCGACGTCGTGCGCGCGATATGCGGTCTCTATGCGGCATCCGAGGCCGTGGCCGTCGGCCGCATCGTCGCCGTCGTCGGCGCCAAGGGCGGCGTCGGTGCATCCACCGTCGCACATAACGTGGCCTGGACGATTGCGCGCGATCTTGCGCTCGATTCCGTCGTGATCGATCTCGACCTTGCCTTCGGTACCGCCGGCCTCGATTACAATCAGGATCCGGTTCAGGGCATTGCCAATGCCGTCTTCCAGCAGGAACGGCCGGACTCTGCATTCATGGAGCGTCTGCTGGCGAAATGCACCGACCGCCTCAACCTCTTGGCGGCGCCGGCGACATTGGACCAGGTCTACGATTTCGGCGCCGACGCATTCGACGCGATCTTCGATACGATGCGCATGACGACCCCCTGCATCGTGCTCGACGTTCCCCACCAATGGTCGGCATGGACCAAGCGCACGCTGGTCGGCGCAGACGACATTCTGATCGTCGCCGAGCCCGACCTCGCCAATATGCGCAACACCAAGAACATGCTGAACGTGCTGAAGGCGGCGCGGCCCAATGACCGCCCGCCGCTTTATTGCCTCAACCAGGTCGGCATGCACAAGCGCCCGGAGATCTCCACGCGCGAATTCGCCAAGGCAATCGAGAGCCAGCCGATCGCGGCCATTCCGTTCGATTCGAAGATGTTCGGCACCGCCGCCAACAACGGCCAGATGATCGCGCAGATCGCCGCCAAGCATCGCACCACCCAGATGTTCCTGCAGATGGCGCAGCGCCTGACAGGCCATGCCGTGACTAAGCGGTCGCGGACTTCGTTCCTGATGCCGCTCATCAAGAAGCTGCAGGGCACCACGGCCCGCAGGGCTTGAGCAAGGCATAACAGTGCAGCGGCGTTGGCCGCTGACGCTGATCGCATTGTCGAGCGAAGTGGATTAAGCCTAGTCGGCGCGTCGGGCCGCGGCGATCGGCATCTTGTCGACCTCGGCCCGCGCGTTCTCCTTGTCCTTTCGCGCCAGCATCCGCTTCAATTGCGCGACGTTGGCTGCCGCCTCGGCGGGTGGCAGGTCGGCCTTCACGATCTTTTCTGCCTCGGCAAAATGGCCCTGCAGGCCGACCGCCAGTGCAAGATTGGCGCGCACGCGCGGATCGGTTCCGGCCAGGCTGTGGGCGCGGCGCAGCGTCTCCTCCGCCCTGGGCAGATCCTTCGAAAGCACATAGGACAGTCCGAGATTGGACAGCACCGACGGATGGTCGGGCACGATTTTCAGCGCGCTCGCATAGTATTGCCGCGCCTCCTCGTATCGGCCGAGTTGATCCAGTGTTGCTCCCTGCGCCGACAGCAGCCGCCAATCGGGATCATCGGGGCTGTGGGCGCGGCCGAGCACGTCGAAGGCCTGCTGGAAATTGCCGTTATCCGCCAGCGCGCGGCCGTAGGCTGCGAGCAGCAGCTTATTGCCCGGATGGGCGATGGAGGCCTGTTCAAGCACCGCAACCGCCTGCGGCCGCTGCCCCGCCGCGCGAAGCGCCCTACCGTATTTCAGCGCCGCGTCGGCATCCTTCGGATTGGCGCGATAGCGTTCCTGGTGAAGTTGGACATCGCGGCGCGGATCAGTGGCGCGGCCGGTGTCGGCCTTCTCGTCGATCGAACCGGTAACGTCTGCTAGTCCCGAGGTCTGGCAGCCGCCAAGCCCCATCGCCAGAATCAGGGCCGATGTGCACGCAACAAGCCGCGCGACGCGGGGCGGGTGGGATAACTTCTGGAACATCTAGCGGGACTCACTGCGGCACCTGTCCAGAAGTGTTCACAGCTTAACCCTAAATTCAGGTTAAGCTCGCCCGCCTTTACGGTAGTTGGCGACCTTCGCGGGTCCTCGTGGCCAGCCGCGGCATGGCGCCCTGCCCCGAACCGGCCGTGCCGCCGCTGCTGGGCGGCCTAGTCGAGGAATTGCGCGCCGAGTTCGCAGCCGATCCGCCAAGCCAGCTTGCACTGACGCGGCCTTCCCTCCGAAAAGATCACCGTGAACTCGGGAGGAATTTCGGGATATTCGGCTATGATCTTCACGCCGCCATCCGACATGTCTGTAATCATGCAGTCGCGCGGCAATCCGCCGGTCGCAAACTGTATTTTCGCAAAGTTTCTGCACGCACGTCGTTCGCTTCTGCGGCGATTCGCTAACATGTCTACCCTGGCCCTGCTGGAGTGATTCACCCGAAGGTGCCCTCAGCTTTTACCGAAGAATTGTTGGAATTGACCTAGCGCGACGGCTCGCAATGTAACGGTTACGTTCGAATTCCGTTTACCGAACCCGGAGCCGGCAACACCTTCGAACACCGGCAGGCCACGCTCGAGCTCGCCCGTTTTCGGCGAATTAAAGGGTTGATCGCCCCTCGTTAGGCGATAGCCTGACCCCTCGACTTGATTTGGCGGAAACTGACGCGCATGGGAAGCCTCGTCCTTCTCGACCTGATGGGCGGCGTGGCATTGCTGCTGTGGGGCCTGCACATGGTCCACAGCGGGATCCTGCGCGCGTTCGGGCCGAACCTGCGCCAGTTGCTGGCAAAGGCCCTGAGCAACCGCTTCTCTTCCTTCGCTGCCGGCCTCGGTCTGACCGCGCTGCTGCAAAGCAGCACCGCGACGGCGCTGATCACGAGTTCGTTTACGTCGGACGGGCTCGTCAGCCTGGTGCCTGCACTCGCCATCATGCTCGGCGCCAATGTCGGCACCACGCTGATCGTGCAGATCCTGTCGTTCAACATCGCCGCCGTCTCGCCCGTGCTGTTCCTAATTGGCCTGGTCGCCTTCCGCACCGGGCCGCGCTCGCGCATCAAGGACATCGGCCGCGTATTCATCGGGCTCGGCCTGATGCTGCTGGCGCTGCACATCCTGCTCAACACGCTGGCGCCGGCGGAGAACGCGCCGGGCGTGCGCGTATTCATGAACGCTATCACCGGCGATCCCGTGCTCTGCATCCTGTTCGCTGCGCTCGTGACCTGGCTTGTGCATTCCTCTGTTGCCAGCGTGCTGCTGGTGATGTCGCTGGCCTATGCGCATTTCATCACCCCCTATGCGGCGCTGGCGCTCGTGCTCGGCGCCAATCTCGGCAGCGCCATCAATCCGATCCTCGAGGGTGCGCGCCGCGGCAATCCCGCGAGCTATCGGCTTCCGCTCGGCAACCTCGTCAACCGGCTTGTCGGCGTCCTGCTGGTGGCGCCGTTCCTGCAACCGATCGCCGAGCTTCTGATTGCGTGGCAACCGGATGTAGCCAAGGCAACCGCTCTGTTCCACATCGCCTTCAACGTTGCGACCGCAGCTCTGTTCATTGGCCTGCTCGACGGCATGGCGCGGCTGTTGAAGAGATTGCTGCCCGAGCGCGTCAAGGAGGCCGACCCGAAAGGTCCTCGCTATCTCGACGAGAGCGCACTTGAGACCCCTTCCCTCGCGCTGGCGGATGCCGCCCGCGAGACCCTGCGTATGGGCGATCAGGTCGAGATCATGCTGCGCAAGGTGATGGCGGCGATGATGACCAACGACCGCGCGCTGGTTGACGAAGTCTCGCGGATGGACAACAGCGTCGACAGCCTCGACGAGGCAATCAAGCTCTATGTCACGAAACTCACCCGCGGCAGTCTCGACGAGCGCGAGGGACACCGGGCGATGGAGATCGTCTCCTTCGCCATCAACCTCGAGCATATCGGCGACATCATCGACAAGAATTTGAGCGAACTGGCAACCAAGAAGATCAAGCGCCGCTTCCAGTTCTCGGCCGAGGGTGCGGAGGAGCTTTCGGCTTTCCACAAGCGCACGATGGATTCGCTCCGGATCGCGTTCGGGGTCTTCATGTCGGGTGACCTCAACGAAGCGCGAAAATTGCTGGCCGAGAAGGCCGCACTGCGCAATGCCGAGCTCGCTGCCACCGAGCGGCACCTCGACCGCCTGCGTGAAGGCCGGCCCGAAACCATCGAGACCACCTCGCTTCATCTCGACGTGTTGCGCGACCTCCGGCGCATTCACTCGCACATCTGCTCGGTCGCCTACCCCGTGCTCGATGCCGCCGGCGAACTCGCCGCCTATCGCAGCACCGAAAGCGAATTGCCCGCACTGCCCACGGTGGCGCCGAGCCGATGACCGTCAGCGATCGAGCGTCTTCGAGGCGGTGGCACGGTTCTTCACGATCAGCATGATGTTTCTGATGTAGATGATCGTGGCCAGCGACTGGCCGATGATGATCACGGGCTCGCGCTTGGCGATGCCGTAGATCAGCGTCATCATGCCGCCTCCCATCGAGAAGAACCAGAACGCCATCGGCACCACGCTCTGTCCCGCCCGCTCGCTCGAGATCCACTGCACCAGGAAACGCGCGGTGAACAGCAATTGTGCGATCAGCCCGAACGCCAGCCAGAAATCGAACTTGGCGACGAAGACGTCGTAGAGATAGTCGCCGAGCGCCTGGCCGTATTGAATCAGCATCAGCGAACCTCGATCGCAACGGGCGTCGACTTCTTGCGTCGGATCAACCACCACACTCCGGCGAGATCCATGATCCCGATCCATAACCGGTCAAAGAAGCCGTAATTGGACACGCCGGAATGGCGCGGGCGGTCGATCACGTCGACGTAAGCGATGTCGAAACCTTCGCGGCGTACCAGCGCCGGCAGGAACCGATGCAGCCCGTCGAAATAGGGCATCGAGAGGAACACCTCGCGTGGGAACGCCTTCAGCCCGCAGCCGGTGTCGCGGGTACCGTCGCGCAGGATCGCATTGCGCACGCCGTTGGCGATCCGCGACTGCAGTTTCTTGAAGCCGGTGTCCTTGCGCCCGACCCGCTGACCGGCCGCGAGGCCGACGCGGCCGCCGCCTTTTTCGACGGCCGCGATCAGATCCGGCAGGAACACCGGATTGTTTTGTCCGTCGCCGTCGAGAGTCGCCACGATGGCGCCGCGGGCGGCCCGCACGCCGCTGCGTACCGCTGCCGATTGCCCGGAAGACGCGGCGTGCTTCAGGTGCCGAAGCTGCGGATACTGTTTCCTCATCGCCGCCAGCCGCTCGGCGGTCGCATCGGTCGAACCGTCATTGACATAGATGATCTCGTAGGCCCAGCGGCTGCCGAGCGCGCTGACGATTTCTGCAATCAGCGGCGCGACGTTGTCCGCCTCGTTGCGCACCGGCACAACGATTGAAACGGCGACCGCATCTCTGTCGGCAGGTATCAAATCGGCACTCGTCTGGTTGGTTTGGAAGGACCCGGAACCGGGCGTATCGGGCCGTCTGGCGGCGTCCGCTTTTATGGGGCGAAAGCGCCCCGGGCAACCCTTTTGAGGCGCCCGGACGAGGGTCCGACAAGGGACACGATGCTGCCGTCGCGCTGGATCGCAAATCCGAGCCGGCGGGCCGCAAACCAGTATCGCACGAACATTGCGCCGATGATGCCGACCAGGGCGCCGGCCACGACGTCGCTCGGATGATGGGCCAGCAGCACCAGGCGGGTCGCCGCAATAATCAGCGCGTAGACGGCCATGGCAAGGCGAGCCTTGGGCCAAACGACTGACACGGCGAACGCGAGCGCAAAGGCGGTCGTGGCGTGGCCGGAAGGAAAGCTGTAATAGGCCGGATTGCCTGCGAAGTGCGAAAAGTTGAAAGCATTGGGCTCGCCGCCGACAAATGGCCGTCCGCGCCCGATGCTAAATTTAAGCACTTCGGTGACCAGACTGGACACGGCAACGGCGCAGAATATGAACTGCAGCCGCGTTCCGATACCGAGCAGCAATGAGCGCCTGATGCCATGCAGGGCCGGTGCGGCAATCGCGACCGCGATCAGCAATCCTCCCAGCACCGCCAACACATATTCGTCCTTGCCGAAGTCGGTGAGAATGCGGACCCACCACAGCGAGGGCGTACCGCGCTTTGGCATCTGGGCGATTTCCCACGCGTCGATCGCGTACATCAGCACGATGATCGCGGCGCCGAAACCTGCCGACAGCCACAAGACGTGCCGCGCCGCGCGGCGAGCGGCTTCCGCCCGCCGCGAATGCGACGGCGACCGCACGAGCTGCGCCAATGACAACCACGCCAGCATGGCGAAACGCGCAAGATAGCTTTTGGAATCGTCGACAGCAGGGCTCGCAGCCATCTTACTCCGTGCCTTCCGAGCGGAAGATGGCGATCGAGATCGCCTTGCCCTGCGAAATGTTATAGCCCTCGATCCGCTTCGCTACATTGTAGCGCAGCCCGATCGCTTCAGCGCGCTGCACGAAGGCGCGCTCCGTGCGCGATTCAACCAGCGCGAAGCGACAACTGCCCTGCCCGAGGAAATCGGCCGCGCCCGATCCGTCGGTCAGCAGCGTGCCGGTGCCGGTCATGAATACGAGGCTCGGCTCGTGAAAGCCCGCAGCAGCCGCCTTTGGCCCGACGCAGACCACGTTGCGAAGCGCCCGCGCGATCTCGGCGCTTGGAAACATGGCAGTCAGCGACGGCATGACAATGCCGTAGATTCCGACCGCCAGAAACATCGCCGCGACCACGGCATTCAACAGCGAGCGCTCGGCGCGGCTGTCCTCGAACATCCACCACGCGATCAGGCCGAAGATCATCGCCGCCGCCAGAAAGGGCCAGGCCGGAAATGCCGGGTAATGCGTCAGCTTGATGGCGCCGATGACCGCGATCACGGACGCCCCGGCCGGAATGACAAACCACCAGGCCGCACCGCGCATCAGCCAGGACCGCGACAGCACGCGGCGCTCCAGCGCGCCGGCGGTGAGAATCGCAATCGCCGGATAGAGCGGCAGCACGTAATGCGGCAGCTTGGTCAGCACCAGTTCGAACGCGATCCATGACGGAACCAGCCACGCCAAAAGATATTGCGCGCCAGGCTCGCGCCGCGCGCGCCATACCGCTGGCGCCGCCATTCCCGCCAGCGCCGCGCCCGGCCAGAACGTGACCCAGAACAGCAGCAGATAGAGGCCAGGCGGCGCGCCGTGGGATTCCTGCGCGCCGAGCTTGCTCAGCATGTCGCCGCCGAGCGAATTGGAGAAGAAGGCCTCGCCCGCGCGCCAGAAGATCGCAACGAACCATGGCAATACCAGCACCAGCGTCCACATCAGCCCCCAGACCGGGCGCAGCCGCCAAAGCCATGCCGCCGAGCGGTCGAGGATCGCGAGCGCCAGGATGGTCAGCCCGATGAACATCAGGATCAGCGGTCCTTTGAGCAGGATGCCGCCGGCCAGCGCCGTCCAGAAGATCGCCGGCGGCGCCCAGGGCGGACGCGCCGGATCCTCGCCACGCTGCCAGGACAGATACACCCGCGCCATTGCCCCCATCGCAGCGACAACGGTCAACAGCAGCATCGCATCCGTTTTGGCCAGCCGGGCTTCGGCGCCGAGCAGGACGGAACTGCACATCATCAGTGCCGCCAGCGCGGCCCCGCGCCGCGTGACAAAGGCGAGCGCCGCCCAGTAGGTCAGGAGAACCGCGCCGATAGCTCCGATCAGGGAGGGAATCCGGTAAAGCCAGATGCGCAATTGCGCGCGCGGCAGGCCGAGCGATGAGGCGGTTTCGACCACGGCCGCCTGTAGCCAATAGATGCCGACCGGCTTCTTGTAGCGGACGTCATCCTGGAAGCGGATGTCGACGAAATCGCCGCTTTCGACCATCTGCTTGGTCGCCTGCGCAAAGCGCGCCTCGTCGCGGTCGATCGGTGGAATGTTGAAGAATCCGGGCAGGAAAAGCACGATGCCGCAGAGCACCAGGAACACGACGGCGCGAAAATGGTTCGCGGTGGCGAAGTCGAACACAACGGCCAGCCTGCGGCCGGAATGCGCAGGTTTTACAGGCTGTTGGCCCGCTCCAAAGCGTGGGGGGTGCAAGGTTTCCACCATGCTGTTCGCATACGATGAAACTGCACTGCAAACAACACCGCAAAACCCCTAAGTCGCGGTCAACAGAGCGTTTTTCCTTACTGTACCCGGATGACCACGGTATCGGCCGCGCCGGTCGCATCTATCACCGTCAGCCGTGCAAACCCCGGTCCCGGCGGGTCGACCAGGCGCTGGCGCCGACTATCGATCTCGCCGACCGAGGCGCCGTTCATCATGACGGTGAGCGGCAGCACGCCGCCGGCAACCTTGACCGGCATCGCGGCGGCCTGCCCACCACCCGAACGGTCAACGTCGATGCGCGAGCCGTTCAGGGGAAACTGGATGCGCGGCGCAGAATCGCTGCCGGTTCGAATCAATTCGCCGACCGGACGGAAGCGCCGCAGCGGTAGTGGAAGTTTGGCGTTGCTGGCGATCAGTACCCCCTTCGGCGACTTCGGCAGCGCCGCCGGGATTTTTCCGGTGCGCGCAAAGGCGTCGAACAGGATCGGCGCGGCGGTGGTGCGGCCGACCAGGCCCGGCACCGGCGCACCGTCGGGACGCCCGACCCACACGCCGATGGTAATGCGGCCGTCGAAGCCGACCGACCACGCATCGCGATAGCCGTAGCTGGTGCCGGTCTTGAACGCGATTCTGTTGTGCGCGCCGTTCTCCGGCGGCGGCGTTCCGAGCAGCACGTTGCCGACCTGCCAGGCGGCTGCCTGGTCCATCAGCCGCAGCGGCTCGCGCTCGTCCTTGGTGAGCATGATCTCGCGCAATGGCCGTGCCGCGCCCAACCGCGCCAATCCGGCATAGAGCTGCGCCAGATCCTGCAAGGTGACGCCGACGCCGCCCAGACCCATCGCCAGGCCCGGCGTCTCGTCCTTCGGCAGCACGAGATTGCTGCCGGCCTGCTTCAGCCGTGACGATAGCCGGCTGGAGCCGACGCGGTCGAGCAGCGCGATTGCCGGCACGTTCAGCGACAGTTGCAGCGCCTTGCGCACTGGCACCGTGCCCTGGAACGTCATGTCGAAATTTTCCGGCGCATAGGAGCCGAAGCGGGTCGGACGATCGTCGATCAGGCTCTCGGGATGCACAACGCCATCCTCGAAAGCGAGGCCGTAGATGAACGGTTTCAGCGTCGATCCCGGCGAGCGCACCGCGCGTGTCATGTCGACCTGCCCGGCGCGGCGTTCGTCGAAATAATCCGATGAGCCGACGCGGGCCAGCACGTCGCCCGTTTCATTGTCGACCGCGATGATGGCGACTGAAATATTCGGCCCCTGCGCCACGGCACGGTCGCGCGCCAAGGCTTCCAGCGTTTTTTGCAGGCTGGAATCCAGCGTGAGCTTGATCAGCGGCGTATCCTTCACCGTCGCCATCGCGGCATCGGAGGAATGCGGCGCCAGGATCGGCATCGGCTTGCGCAGCCGCGGCACCGCCACTGCCTTGGCCTGCGCCGCGTCCTCTTGCGAAACGACGCCATCCTCGACCATCCGCGCCAGCACGCGGTCCCGCGCGGCGTGGGCGGGTTCCGGATGACGGTCGAGCCGGCGGCGTTCCGGCGATTGCGGCAGCGCGACCAGCAGTGCGGCTTCCGCGAGCGAGAGCCGCTTTGGCTCCTTGCCGAAATAGGCGATGGAAGCGGCGCGGATGCCTTCGAGATTGCCGCCGAACGGCGCCAGCGCCAGATAGAGATCGAGAATTTCGTCCTTGCTCAATTGACGTTCGAGCTGAACCGCGCGCACCATCTGGCGCAACTTTGCATAAACCGAGCGCTCGCGCCGGGGCTCCATCAGCCGCGCCAGCTGCATCGTAATCGTCGAGCCGCCGGAAACGATGTGGCCGCGCGTGACGAGCTGCAGCGCCGCCCGCCCCAGCGCCAAGGGATCGACGCCGCCATGCGACCAGAACCGGCGGTCTTCATACGCGAGTAGCACCTTCAGATAGCCGGGATCGACCGCGGTCTTTGCATCGACCGTCAGCCGCCAGCGACCGTCAGCCATTGCATAGGCGCGCAATAGCTTGCCGTTGCGGTCGATGATGGTGGTGGAGGCTTTGCGCGCCTCTTCCAGCGGCAACGGCCCGAGTGAGAAGACCCACGCTGAGAAGGCGGTGGTGACTACGATGAGGGCGAAGGCGAGAGACACCGCGATTCGGAAAAAGCGCCACTGACCACGACCACCACCGTCATGCCCGGGCTTGCGCGCTCGGCGAAGCCTTGGCGTAGACGGGTCCCGGGCATCCACGTCTTCCTGTGCCGAAGCAAAGGACGTGGATGGCCGGGACATCTGGCGCGAAGACGGCGCTTCGCGCCTTCTGCCCGACCATGACGGCGGCTGTTGCTGGCGCGGATCCTCGCTCATTTCGCCGGACGCACCTCAACCGATCCGGTGCCGGTGCGGCCGTAGCGCGAGGGGTTGTACATGTCCTCGACATAGGCCTGTGGCAGCACGTATTTGCCGGGCGAGACCGCGCGCACGATGTAGGCCACCGTGAACACCGACTGGTCGTCGCTGGCGCGGTCGATCGCCGCGGTGAAGCGGTCGTCGCGGAACTCGGTATGCTCCGGCTCCTCCCCGTCCTCGATCCAGTCCAGCGTGCCGGAGTCACCGGATGACACCAGCCGCGGGTTGTCGATCTCGAGGCCGGCCGGCAGATAGTCGGCCACCATGATGTGCCCATGTTCCGGCTTGGCCTCGGTGATCTTCAGCACCACTGCGAAGCGATCGTTCTGCTTGGCCTTGGTGACGTCGGCGGGCTTGCCGTCGAGCGTGAAATAGTTGCGCTCGATCTTGAAGCCGTTGGACGCCGCGGGCTCCGGCGTAACCGGCGAACCCGAAACCGAGACCACCGCCTGCACCGGCGCATCGCCGGTATTGGTGATCTTGACCGGCTTGCCGGCCACCGCGTCAGCCTTGTAGCTGCGAAAGACGGCGGCCTTGACCGGCGATCCGTCGATATCAAGCGCCAGCGTTTCCTTCGACAGCGCTCGCGCGGCCAGCACCATCCACGCATTCTCCTGCGTGGACGTGTAGGGCGTAAGCCCCCGCGCCGCTTCGACCCGCTGGACGGCCTGTGTCAGTGTCGCCCGCGGCGCGTTGCCTTCGCTGGCGAGCGAGACCAGCGCTGCCGCATCGCGCAGCGCCGAACCGTAATCGACGCGGCCGAACTCGAGCACCGGTTTTGGCGCCAGCGCATCGAGTGCTGCCGCATAGACCCGCTCCGCCCGGGTCTTGTCGCCGACCAGCGCCAGCGCCGCCGCGAGCTGCGATTTCGCAATTGGCGTCGCGAGATTGCTCAGCTTGGTGTCGGCGAGATAGCGGAGATCGCCGATCGGCGCTGCGCCGTTGCGGGCGAGCACGTAGAGGCCGTAGGCCAGATCGCGGCCGCCGTCCTTTTCCGGCTCGTTGGCATTGACCACGGAGTTCCTGATCCGGTCGAGCGCGTTCTTGAACAGCACATCCGGCACCGCAAAGCCCTTTTCGCGGGCCCGCGTCAGGAAGTCCGTCACATAGGCATCTAGCCATGCGTCTTCGCCGCCGGCCGACCACAGACCGAACGAACCATTCGAGCCCTGACGGGCCAACAGCCGCTCGATGGCATCCTTGATGCGCTGATCGACGGCGGTATCCATCGCCAGATGCGCGCCGGCAGCGAGATCATTGACATAGAGCAGCGGCATCGCGCGGCTGGTGATCTGCTCGGAGCAGCCGTGCGGATAACGATCCAGCGCCTTCAAAATGGTCGCCGCATCGAGTGCGGTGGACAGGCTGACCGACAACGACACGCTGCCAGTGCCGGACACGAGGTCGGAGAACATGTCCGGGGTCAGTGTCAGGCTTTCGCCTTTGGCCAGCGTCCGGATCGAGCGCCGCGCCAGCACCTGCGTCGCCGCCTTGACATCTAGCGCGTAATGCCGCGCCAGCGTCAGGCCGTTCGGGCCCTTGATGTCGACGTCGAGATTGGCGGTTCCCGCGCCGCCGGCGTCGAGCGCGAGCGACATCGAGGTCCGCTGCTTGGCCGCGAGTTTGACCGTCGTGGTCGGATTACCCGTCACCTTAACGGGTCCCGACGCCTTCACACTAATGCTGTAGTCACCGGGAGCACCCTCGACATTGTCGAGGTCGAAGCTCATCGTGCCCTTGTCGCCATTGAGCAGGAAGCGCGGCAGCGTCGCCGTCAGCACCACCGGATCGCGCACCGTGACATCGATGGTGGCACGGCCGAGCTTGGTCGCATTCCACGCCACCGCCATTACCCGCGCGGTGCCGGCGAATTCCGGAATGTCGAAACTGATTTCGGCTATGCCGTCGGCACCGACCGTGACGATGCCGGAATAGAGCGCCAGCGGTTTTTGCGTGGGCGGCGAGCCCTGCAGCTCGGCGCCGGCGGAATCGCCACCGGTCCTGATCTGGCCGCGCGTGCCCTGCATGCCGTCGATCAACTGGCCATAGAGGTCGCGGATTTCGGCCGTCAGGCGGCGCTGGCCGAGATAATAGTCATCGGGTGCCGGCGGCTTGTAATTGGTCAGGTTGAGAATGCCGACATCGACGGCGGCAACCACGACCTTGGCGTCCTCGCCCGGATTCAGGCCGCCCAGTTTGACGGGAATCTTTAAGCTGGTGCCGGGCCGAACCAGCGGCGGCGGCGACAGTGCGACCTGCAGCGTGCGGGCCTTCTTGTCGATGCCAAACCACTTCAGGCCGATCGCCCGTCCAGGCATCCGCAACCCCGCCGCGTCCAGCGGTCGCCGCAGCGTCGCCAGCACATAGGCGCCGGTGCCCCAATCCTTGCCGACCGTCAATTTGACCTGCTGGGTACCTTCCTTGACGTCGACGGTTTGCGTGGTCAGCAGGCGGTCGCCGAGCACGTTGACGGTCAGCTTACCTGCGGTGCGGGCATTGACCGACACCACCATGGTGGCGCCGGAGGCGTATTCCGGCTTGTCGATCGAGGTCTCCAGCAAATCAGGCGTATCGGCGCTGCCGTCGGAATACCAGCCGACGTCGAACTGCACCGAGGTGACCGGGCCATCCGCCTCGTTCGATTTGACGTCCAGGCGATAGCGGCCGGGCTCGGGCGCTAGCGACACCCGCGCCGCCTTGTCTGATGGCAGTGTCAGGTCGCCATCGGCAACGCGTTTGGTGGATTTGACCGGCTCATATTCCCAGGACGAGTTCTGGCGATACCACTGATAGCGCGACTCCATCTTGAGCAGTTCGTAGCGCAGGCCGTCGCGAGCCAATTGCTTGCCGTCCGGGCTGACGAACACGACGTCGAATTCGGCCTTGTCGCCCTCGGCGACGCTCTTGTCGCCGAACAGCGGCTTGATGCCGATCAGGGCCGCGGTCGGCGCCACGGGGAGCACCAGCTTGCGCTCGACCGCGCGTCCGCCGGTCTCCACCATGCGGATGAAGATCTGCGCCTCCTGCGGCTGGGTCGATGTCGGCGCCTTCGCCAGCGACACCGGGAAAGTCGCCACGCCATTGGCGTCGGCCTCAGGCAGGTTCTCGATCGGGGTCCGCTCGTTGGAGGCGGTTTCCTCGTCCGCTACGCCAAACTGATAGCCGGGATAGCCCGGCCGACCGGAGGCTGCGGGGGCGACCAGCATGTCGCCTTCGAGCTGCAGGCCCGAGGCGGGCGCGCCGTAGAGGAATTTGCCGGCGACCTTAAGTTCTACCGGAGTCTCAGCCTTGATCACCTTCTCCCTGGCGGAGACATCGAATTCGATCCGTTCGGGGATGTAGTCCTCGACCATGAAGGTGGTCTCGCCCACAGACGCGCCCTTGGGATCGGTAAAGGCGCGCACCCGCCAGGTCCCGGTCGGGACCGCAGAATTGAGCGGCAGGACAAGAGAGCGGCCGCCCGCACCCTGGTCGGGGAGCTGGGCGCGGCGGAATTCGACGCCGTCGGGCCGCTCGATCACCAGCGTCAGCGGCCCGCCTGTCATGGCGTTACCCTGCCCGTCGCGCAGCAGAGCGGTCAAATAGACGGTCTCGTTCGACCGGTAGACGCCGCGCTCGGCATAGACGAAGGCGTCGGCGCCAGGAGGCACGATCCGTCCTGACACGCCGCGGTCGGTGAGGTCGAAGGCATTGGTCTTCAGGCTCAGGAAAGCGTAGTCCGCCTTCTCGCTCATGACAGTCAGCAACGCCGGCGAGAGCCCGCCCTCGCCGCGCGCAAGCCCTGCCTCGAACAGCACGTGGCCGGCGTCGTCGGTTTTGCGCGTGGCCAGGATCTCGTTGTTGCGCGCGACCAGGCGCACCTCGGCCTTCGATACGGCTTCGGTCGAAGCCAGCGAATTGACGAAGACATGGATGCCGTCATTGCCGGAAAACGCTGTTAGCCCCATGTCGGAGACGATGAACCATTGCGTCGCCAGCGAGCCGTCATCGTCGCCGCCGCTGCCAGGGCCCTTGGCCGCCGCCGTCATCACATACACGCCGGGTTGCAAATCGCCGAGCGCCTGGTCGACCGGGAAAGCCGTCACCACGTCCTGGTTCAGCGTGGAGGAGGTGGCGAGCTCGCCGGACCAGACCTTGACGCCGCGCTCATTGCCGAGCTCGGAGAGCTGGTAGCTGGAAAGCGTCTTCTGGAAGTCGCTGTCGACCACGGTGTTGATCAGGTTGCGGTCGCCGATCCGGAACACGTTGACGTTCACCGAAGGCGTATTGACGCTGACCAGCGGAATGCCGCGCTGGCCGGTGCGCGGCAGCACATAGGCGCGGCCGGTAAAGCGCACGAACGGCTTGCGGTCGCGGACGTAGATGTTGAATTCGGCCGATTTGGGCAGACTCTCCTTCACCGTGGACGGCAGGCCGGCGCGCAAGTTGATGTTGTAGCGCTCGCCATGCTTCAGCCCGTCGACGCAGAGCTGCTTGCCCTCACTGGTCAGCGCCGGCTTGTCGGTGCCGGCCAGCGCCACAAACGGCGCGAAATCGACCCGCTTGGCGAGGTCTTCGGAGAACTGGAAACAGGCCCGCGGCGAGGCGCCGTCGGAATCCACGGTATAGTCGAGCAGCCGGAAGCCGTGCTGGTCGCGCATCTTCTCATACTGGCCGCGAACCTCGGCGACCTCCCGCATGTCGAGCGACAGCCGCAACGCATCCAGCGCCGGGCGCCACAGCTTGCGCTCGGACATCGCACGGCCGAGCACGGCCAGCGCATCGGCCTCCTCGGCCTGGTTGCCGGCGCGCTGATAGGCGATGTAGGCCGCGGTCGAGGCGCGCTCATAGAGGAAGGTCTGTTCGCTGGAACTGGCGGCGCGGATCTGGAAGATGGTCTTGGCAAGCCGCAGCCAGTTGGCGCTGTCTTCCGGCGAGGTGGCAGCGATCTGGCCGAGGATCTGCAGACCCACGCGGAAGTCAGAACGCTTGAAGGCGGCGTCGGCGTCATTGCGCAGCGTCGCGGAGGATTTCGCCACCGGCCCCGCCTCGCTCTTGATCTGGGCCGCCAGCTTCACGGCGGAATCGGCCAGTTCGTCGCGCTTGAACGCCTTGTCCGCGGCCCCCGCCGTCGTCAGGCCAAGCGCCAGCGTGGCGCAAATCACTGTGGCGCGAACCAAACCGATCATGATGGGCTCCTTGCCGCGGACATCAGCCGCGAAACGTCGAAAAATGCGCGAAAAGGTGACGGACTGATGGCGGCGGCAAAGGCTTGCGAAAGGGTCGCATGCATGGCGTTGGCAGTCCAAACGGTCCCACCCGCCCCGGCGGCGGACGGCCGGTGAGCAGGTATCAGGTATATTGTGTCAGGGGCGGACCATATGAGATAGCCCGCCGTCTGCCTTTGTCGCGAACTTGAGGAAATCGGTTCGACCGTCTTGGCGGGAAGGCGGATTTTTCATATTGGCAGTGCTAGAAAGGCTCAAGGCGGATACCGCCCGGACGGTCCCATAGCTCAACTGGATAGAGTAACGGATTTCTACTCCGTGGGTTGCAGGTTCGAATCCTGCTGGGATCGCCACTACCATTTCGGGCTTTTCCGCAATTTCGACTTCATTCTCGTCTCGGTTGGATTCGCGGCTTACGATGCCAACCTGGGACTGCTTCCGTTGCCCTGACAAAGGATGCGGACGTCATGCCAAAAAAAGGAATCACCGGCCACGACGAGTGGGTCGTCACGGAAGCGCTGGCGACGGCGCTGGTCGCGCTTGAGCAGCTCGAGCCGACCCAGCAGTCGCGCCAGCAGATGGACGACATCCGCAAAATCTTGGCGGCCAATTGCCAGCCTGGGACCATCAACCTGCATCTCGCCCAGGCCAAGTGCCGGCTGAACCCCCATGCCGATCGCGCCGTCATCTATCGCGAGTACGGATTCCAGGACTGGGAAGTCTGAACGGCAGGGCAGACGTTGAGGCAACCGTCGCGCCAATGCGCGCCTGATAATAGGCTCCGCGAAAGCTGGAATTTCTGCCCCGCATGTCGCAGAGCCTGTCATCGGGCGCGCGCACATTCGCGCGACCTCTTGGCTCGTGCGGGCTGCTTGCAACTTGCTACCCGCGTTGGAACAAGCTCGGAGCGCTGGTGTTCTGTCGTGGGGAGAGGACCACAGACAATTCTGCGGGGAAGTCTGGGAGGACTCGGAATGAAACTGCCGCACGTATCTGCCACGGCACTAGCTCTGACGATTTTGGCCACGATAATCGCCCTGCCCACACCTGCGCGCGCCCAGACCTACGATCCCAGGTACCCCGTTTGCCTGCAAGTCTACCAAGGCTTCGTGGACTACTATTTCGAGTGCCACTATCGAACGATGGCGCAGTGCCAGGCGTCGGCATCGGGCCGCTTCGCGCAATGCGTCGTTAACCCATACTACGGCGGGCCGAATGCCGGGCGCGGCAAGCGCCAGAAGCGGTACCAGACCTATTGAGAATCGGTTCGCTTCGACGACAGCATGGCTTCGGGGTGGCTGCCCACCTCGCCGCCCCGCCTCGCTTCTCACCAGCCGTAAGTGCCGAGCGCCAGCGGCCTTGATGGTGCCTTGGCCGTTCGCGTCGTGTCGGACTGCAGGCAGCGCCGCGCTGCCGCGATCTCGGCGTCGCTTGCGCCCTTGCTCCGTGCCCAGTGCTCTGCGGCGGGCGCACTGTATTTCGCCACGTAGTAGCGTACGACCGGGCACGAAATTCGACGCAAAACGCCGGACTGGTCACCCGCAAATCCGGCGCTTGGTGTTCCCAGACACAGCGCCAGCACGCAAATCCAACGTAAGCTCATGTGATTCCCCTCTGCACATGAGAGTGGGCATGGCTTTTGCCGACGCATCAAGCCCGATAGCGAGTTCCGCAAGAGGAACAGCCGGCACTGTGTTGAAGTCGCAACTGCAGCAGTCCTGACGCACGACAATTCCGCTGGTAGATCGCGACTTTATGCGATCATTAAAATTGATTGTTTACGAAAAGGACCGAACCTGATTGCCGCCCAAGGACAATCCGGTAGCCTCTGCTTGCCAGGGCCTGGCGTGAACCGTTGGTGGCCGAGAATGGAATTCGAACGCCGATCTGTCGCAAGGACGACGATTTCGAAAAACGCGCTGCTGTTCTTTGACGCGCAGCGCGGGGTCTTCACCTGCCGCGTTCAGGATGTCACGAATTCCGGGGCCGGAATTGAGCTCCACGACCTCAACCTGCTGCCCCTGAATTTCGAGTTGACCTTCGATAATTTTCACAACGTTCGCGAATGCCGCGTGATCTGGCGGCAAGGCGATTTCGTCGGCGTTGCGTTTCAAAACTGATCGATCTGGACCAGGCGCCATCTCGCAGTCGCCGACGCGGGCGGCTCAAGCGCCAACTCGCTCGAAGCCGCCATCGATGCGCATCCTGCAAAGCCCGGAAACCCGGTCGGCAGGACCGCAGCGGGCAAAACAGCCTCCTTGGAGACAAAACAGTCTTACAAAACAGTCTTGGAGAATGAAACTAACGGCGGGGCTCCGCGTCGACCCCCTGCTGCGGTTCCATCGGCACGAAAACTACCGGCACGCAAATTAATGACGGGCGAGCCGCCATCGCATATCGTTTGCGCTCGGGTCGTTTGGAGTTTGTGACAGGAGTTCGAACATGTCCTGGGATCGTCCGTTCGCTCAGCCTGTGCCGCTCCCGAAGGGGCCGCCAGCGCAAACCCTTCGAGACGCCGCCGACTACATCAGGACCCTTCCTCAGCCCGAACGCGACCGTCAGGAATGGCGGCTTGCCATCCAGATGCTTATTGATGCCGCCGAAGATCGTGGACCCATGCTGTTCGCGCGCATCGGAATTGTCAGAGCCTTGGAGACGAGTATTGAAACGACGCTCGATGCGGAGCCTCAGGATCCGCGCCAAGGCAAGCTGAAAGAAAGCAAAGCTGAAGGGATACCGTGACGCCGGCGTCTAAGCCCAGGTCGGCGTCACGCAGATGGTGCCGGAGAGCATGAAGAGGCTTCAAGCCGGGCATTTCCAAATCTAACGAGAACTCGCTCGCAGGCGACGCGTAGATCGGAACGACGTCCGCAGCCCTCAAGAAACCAACTCTTGGATTGATCGAGGTGCAATGCGCCGCCGCCGAATGGCTGTAGCCTGCCTATGCTATGTTCCTAATTCGGAAGTCATCGATCCGCTTGCCGGACTTCAATTTTGCAAGGAGCCAGCGAGGTGTCTTGCCTCGGCCTGCCCACGTCTCGGACGGCCGATCAGGATTCCGGAATTTCGGAACGACTGTCGGATATGAACGCCGCCCTGTCGATGATTTCGTGCGCTCAGCTTCGACGACGCCCTTGAGTTGCTTCAGGCGATCTTCGAGGAGGCGTTTCTCTGCAAGCAGAGTCGTTGCAAGCCTGGCGGCTACTTCCTCGTGGAGTGCCCACAGCTCATCCGTGGACATTGATTTGAAGTCTTTCCGGTTCACGACCGTCCCCAATCATGATTCGATGGTTGTCATCGTTGGTTGCAAAACATGAGTAGAATAAGGCCGATTCAGAACCTCCTTCGGGCAGAAAAGTTCCGCCCCTTTGGCATAGTGACGCAACGCAACCATAAGGGAATCCACTTGAAGGTGCACTAAGAAGCTGCACCAAGTTTGCTTTTGGAACTTTGCAACTTTTGATTGATTCAGACGCAGAGCCCGTAGCGGTTTGAAGCTAACCGTCACTCGTTGACGGTTCCCTAATCGCAACTGCTTCCGACCGATTGCTTTGCGGACGATCGAGCCGGCGTCGAGGGCGTCGTCAGCGGCAACTGGACCGCCAAGCTCAAATATCTTCGTCGATCTCGGTGACCTATCGCGTGCATTCGTCACGCCTGTACGGGATTGAGCGGCGGCTCTCTGACCAGTCATTACAAGTCGCACATCACCGACGGCATTCTGCGTGTCGGCCTGAACTGCTGGACGGGTGCCCATTATAGCCGAGCGCTCGTCTCCCTGGGGTAAGTGATGGAGCGGCACCCGGCTATTCGGGCCGCGCGGCGATGCAGCTTGAACAGGAACTCATTCATGACTTAAGGGAACTTTAAAAAGCCGTTGAATTGTAAGGATTTTGTAGGGGACGCAAATCGCACGTATCAACACCGGGCCTGCCGTGGAACCGAAACGACCGCAAACGGGACGTGAATAGCCTGACGTGAGGAAACGTAACGTCCTCGACACGTTTTCTCCTAGCTTGTGGATGAACGGCCGAGCGCGAGGACCCCTTGAGTCCGCCACCACCCGAATTCAATCGCGAGGAGGCGCTGGTGTGTATGGCGCTGGCGTTCTGCCTGGCCGGTGCGTCGACCAGCATCATCTACCGGCTGCTGGGTTAGGAGGTCCGGATGCGTCAGTGAGCCACTGTGCGAGGTAAGCGGCGGCTCGAGTGCTCGCGGTCAGGAGTAGACGAGGCCCGGAGTGCCTAGGAGTCCGGGCCTCGTGGCCTCCAGTGGTAGCGCTCGTCGTGATGGACGAACGCCCTGCCCCCGCTGCAAGCGACGGCGTTATAGATCGCGGTTACATACTCAGCCAATCCGTACGAGTACGGTGAGCGCGCGCCGCGCGGTTCTGTGTGACAAATTGATCAGCAGACGCGGTAGCGCGGATCGCGAACGATATCCGGGCTGGCAATCACCGCATTCCGTCCGTCATTGCGGGCCGCGCGAATGCGCGCCCGATGACAGGCTCTGCAAAGCAGTCCCGTAATTCTGTGGCGGGCTACGACAAGCGCAGGCAGTCGCCTGCCTCTACCGCTTATCGAACGGAATATACTGGTGATACTCTTTCGGCACCGAGCTCCGGTAACGGGCGGGCACCGTGCCGCGGTCGATCGAACGATCGATCTCCTGCTGCCGGGTCATCTTGGCCGGTTTCTTTTTCTTCGGCGCCGCCTTCTCCTTTTCGGCCGCGGCAGCTTCCGGCGCGGCGGGGGACGACGTTGCCGTTGCGGCGGTGCTGCCACCCGGCGCGCCCTGCGCCAGCGCGACGGCCGGCAGGAGCACGAGAGCCGCCGCCGACACGGCCAGCACAAGGCGACACGGCTTTTGCATGGAAAAACTCCAGTTCCGGCCTGCTCCGTTTCCAGCCTGATCCTATTACGTCCGCAACCGCCCGCACACCGGGATTTTGGCGAGGCGAACGGGCGTGGATCGGCTATGCTTGACCCGGCTGCAGGTCGTGAAAACGAACGCGAGCCGGCTGCACTGCCAGTCCGGACCAAGCGCTGCGCTCAAGACCGGCTCCGGCCTGGACAGGCCGGGCGCAAAGAAAACGATGGCGCAGACCAGCGAGACGATAGCGACGGCGAGAACGACGTTCTTGCGGGTCCACCAATTGTGCGGCATGGCGGTCGCTCCTGTTTCGAAAGCCCGGAGCATAGGATCCCCCCGCCGCGACGCCTGTGAACGACTTCACACTACACGGGTTTGTGCGCAAGCCCGATGGCCGAGGAAATGGGTATAACTCGCGCGAATCCGTTGCGCGCGCGCAACGCTTGATCGACACTGCCTGCTTGGGGCGAGCGCGTGTGCGGGGCGTGCGATGGACGAGCAGGAAGCGGGCAAACAGGAGTCCGGCAAGCAGGAAACGAGCTACGACTACCATCGCTACAAGCAATTGCTGGCGGAAGCGGTCGACGAGGCCAAACGGCTCAAGCTGATCGAGATTATGATCAGGGAAAAGGCCCGCGACAGGCTGGAGGCGCAGCGGATCGCGGACCGCGTTGCTATGACCGCGATGACGGTTGCACGCGTCCTTGGACCCGGCGCCCGTCGCGATAACATCCAGCAGAGCGATCACTTCTCCGACGCGAGCATCGCCAGCGCGCCGATCAGCGCACAGGCGAGAAGACCATATTGAAGGGATCGCCAGCGCCCGGCCTGGGGCTTCGGTCGCCGTTGCCATCTCGTAAGCAGCCAAGCTGACGTAATTCCGCCCATCAGCGCTCAGTTTGGGCCATTTGCGGCTCACGCAAGTCTCCCCTGCTCTGCCGCCCCATTTCGACGCTGGTATTTTGCGCCGGGTTCACTTACCTAAGCGCCATTCCGTGCCCGTGGCGCGCCCCCAACCCCAAGAGTGAAAGCGACAAGGCCTCTTTTATGAGTGGATTCAAGGAACCGAGCTTCGCGGACCGTCAGAAGGCTGCGCAACAGGCGCGGCAAAACATCGTGAACAAGTTTCGCACCCAGCCGGGACCCGACGATCCCGAGGTGAAGCGCCGTCAGGCCGAGCGCGAGGCCATCGCCGCCGCTCGCGCCAAGGCGAAAGAGGCCAAGGAAGCCGAAAAGGCCGAACAGAAACGTCGCGAGGCCGAGGCCGCCGCGGCCGAGGCCGCCAGAATCGCCCGCGAGAAGGAAGAAGAGGCCGCCAGGCTGGCGGCGCTGGAGGCCGAGCAAAAGGCCAAGCGCGACGCGCGTTACGCCGCGCGCAAGACCAAGGGCAAGAAGAAGTAGGCAGGCTGCTGGCCGCGACCCGCCGAGCGATGGATGCAGCCCTGCCCGTCATTCCGGGCGATGCGCAAGCATCGAACTACGATGTGCCACATCGGAGAATCTCGAGATTCCCAGATGCGCAATTGCGCATCTGAGGTATGGTGCTAGCGCACCATACCGGAATGACTTGGTCTAAGACTCAGTTCTTCTTCATGCCGTCGTCTTTTTTCATGCCTTCGTGCTTCATGCCTTCCTTCTTCATCATACCGTCCTCTTTCTTCATGCCGTCCTTGGACATGGACTCCTTCTTCATGCCGTCGCCCTTGCCCATTTTGTCCTGAGCGAAGGCGGCCGGCGCGAACGCGAGGCCGAGCGAAACAAGCGCGGCAGAAAGGCTGAGACCGATACGGGTCGTGGTGGTGCTCATGGGATGGTCGTCCTTGGTTTGGGTTGGCTTCTCGAAAGCGACGTCTGCCGCTTCCCCAACGACGATGGCGCGACCGGTTTTGTTACCGGCCACGCCCCAAGGTTCTGCAATTCTCACGGTTAGTTGAAGCGGATAAACTCAAGGCAGCTAACGCGTTCCGCGAGTGCCGGACTTGTTGACGGAGCCTACCGTTTTGCAGGGAGAAACCATGCTCACGCGCCGCCATGTCATCGCATCTGCACTCGCCGGGCCCGCCGTGCTTCGTTTCGGCACCGGTACCGTCCATGCGGCGACCACGCTGAAGATCTCGCATCAGTTCCCGGGCGGCACCATCGACAAGGGCGACTTCCGCGACCGGCTGTGCCGCATCTTCGCCGCCGAAGTTGCCAAACGCAGCGGCGGCGAGATCGCAGCCGAAGTCTATCCGAACTCCTCGCTGATCAATACCAACGCGCAATTCTCTGCAATGCGCAGGGGCGCGCTCGATATCAGCCTTTATCCGATGCCGTACGCCGGCGGCGAACTGCCGGAGACCAATATCGGCCTGATGCCGGGCCTGGTCGCAACCTACGACCAGGGTCTGCGCTGGAAGAAGGCTCCGGTCGGCAAGGCGCTGACCGACTTCCTCGCCGAAAGGGGCATTATCCTTCTCACATGGGTCTGGCAGGCCGGCGGTGTCGCCAGCCGCTCCCGACCGATCGTCGCGCCTGAAGACGCCAAGGGCCTGAAAGTGCGCGGCGGCTCGCGCGAAATGGACATGGTGCTGCAGACAGCCGGAGCCGCTGTGCTGTCGATGCCGTCGAACGAAATCTACGCCGCGATGCAGACCGGCGCCTGTGACGCCGGCATCACCTCCTCGACCAGCCTGATCTCGTTTCGCCTCGAGCAGGTCGCGAAGTCGCTGACCTCGGGCGCCGGCGCCTCCTATTGGTTCATGCTGGAGCCATTGATGATGTCGAAGGCAATCTTCGACAAATTGCCCAAGAAGCAACAGGACATCATCCTGGCGGTCGGCAGCGAGCTGGAAGCGTTCGGCCGCAAGGGCGCACAGGACGACGATATCGAGGTCGCCAACGTCTATGAGAAGGCCGGCGCCAAGGTCAGCATGCTCGATGTGGCGACCGTCAGCAAGTGGCGCGACATCGCGCGCGATACCGCCTGGAAGGACTACAGCGCCAAGTCGGCGATGTCGGCTAATCTGCTGAAGCTCGCCAGCGACGTCCCCGCATGATGCATGGTCCGCTTCCGGATCAACGCCCCGCGCGAGCTGCGATCGAGCCGCCGCGCAACACCTGCAACAGGTCGGTTCGCACCGCCTCGATATGCTGCTCCAGAAACCGACAGGCCTGGTCGATTTGTTTCGCCCGGCACAGCTCGATCAGGTGAGCGTGCTCCTTTTCGGCCGTGCCCATCGCCTTGGTATTGGAGAGCTGCAGACGCGTGTAGCGGTCGCTGGTCTGCAACAGCGCCACGACGATCGCCTTGGTACGCGGCTGCCGGGCGTGAACGTATAGCGCCATATGGAAGTCAGCGTTGAGCTGCCCCCATTCGCTGACATTGCGTGCCTTGATCGCTTTCTCGAAGCGTTTCTGGATGTCGTCCAGCGCGGCAAAGTCTTGTTCCGCAAAGTGCGGCGCCGACTGCGCCAAAAGCCGCGGCTCCATGATTCCGCGAAGATCGAACACATCGTTGATTTCGTCCAGCGACAGTTCCGAGACGATCGCGCCTTTTTGCGGGACGATGCGCACCAGCCCCTCCGCCTCGAGCTGAAACAGCGCTTCCCGCACGGGAATGCGGCTGACGCCGTATGCCTCGCCCAGGGCATCCTGCCGCAGTTGGGAGCCGGCCGGATAAGTCCCGTCGAGAATGGACTGCCTGAGCTGGTCGACGATCGCAGCCGACAGCGTCCGGTGCTTCAGAGGGACCTTCATTTGATCTTCCGTCGTCATCGCTGGCCTTTCCGATCGAGGCGGCCCGGTTTCGCACGTTGAAATGGTCCCGCCACAGCGAGGTGAGGCGCCCACAATCTCCGTTTGACAAGATTGTATAAATTATACAACTTCGAATGGCACGAGAAATCTTGACGGGCAGCGGGGCTCCTTATGATCGAGCAGGCGATTGCGGATATGCCAGCGTTCAGCGCCCGGGCAATCGTTGTCAGGGCTTCGAGTCTCCTGCTCGCTTTCGAGCGCATCGCCTTGATGGGGCTGATGTATCTGCTGACGGCTCTGATCCTGGTGAACGTCGTCACCCGCTATTCGCACTTCCCGATCTACTGGATCGATGAATCGGCGGTCTATTGCGTGGTTTGGCTGACCTTCATCGGCGCCTCCGCCATGACCCGACTGCGGCTGGACTTCGCAGTCACCATGATGACCGAGCGCCTGTCGTCGCGACATCAGAAGTTCGCAAAGGTCATCGCCACGGGCATGGTCGTCGTGTTCGGCTTGGCGCTGATCATCACCTGCTTCCTCTGGATGGATCCGATCGGGCTTGCCCGCGCCGGCTTCGACGCGCGAAAGCTCGCCGCCGAGACATTCAACTTCCTCTACACCGAGCGGACGCAGACGCTGAACTGGCCGACCTGGGTACTCTATCTGACGCTGCCGATCTTCGCGCTCTCCATGACCATTCATGGCCTGGCAAACCTGCTCGAAGATCTCGAACTGGTGCCACGGACGCCACCAAAAGGCTTTCAGCTCTCCGAACTCGACGGGGTCAACTAGTGATCACGTCAGCCGCCTTCATCGCGATCATGCTGGTCGGGGTACCGATCGGCCTTTGCCTCTGCCTGGCCGGGTTCGTCTACATCATCGCGTCAGGCAATCCGGTTCTGTTTCAGTCGTACCCGCTGCAGCTCTTCGGCGGCGTCGACAGCTACGGCCTGATCGCCATCCCGCTCTTCATCCTGATCGGCGAAATCATGAATGGCGGCGGCATTACACGGCGTATCGTCGACATGGCGATGGCTTTTGTCGGCTCGCTGAAGGGCGGGCTCGCCTACGTCAACATCCTCGCCAACATGTTCATCTCCTCCATCCTGGGATCTGCGACGGCGCAGGTCGCGATCATGGCGCAGATCATGGTGCCGGAGATGGAAAAGAAGGGCTATGACAAGACCTTCGCGGCCGGGTTGACCGCCTATGGCGGCATGCTCGGGCCGATCATTCCGCCCTCGGTGATGTTCGTCGTCTACAGCGTGCTAGCGCAGGTCTCGGTCAGCGACATGCTGATTGCCGGCATCGTGCCGGGCGTGATCCTGACGGCGATGTTCTGCATCGTCATCGCACTGATGGGATACGTCTACAACTATCCCAAGGCCGATTATCAGACGCCGAGGCAGCGGATCGCGACGATCCTGCGGACATCGCCGACGCTGCTAATTCCTGTCGTCATCGTCGGCAGCATTCTCGGCGGACTCGCCAACGCAACGGAGTCCGCGGCCGTCGGCGCGGTAGCCGCCGCTCTCGTCGGAAGATTCTTGACCAAGGAGTTCAGGTTTTCGCAGCTTCCGCAGATGATGCTGCGCGCGGGGATCTACTCGGCCATCGTGCTGTTCCTGGTCGCGGCAGCGGCCGTGTTCTCCTGGGTGCTGGTGTTCGGCAAGGTGCCGCAGGAGACCGCCGCATGGATCCAATCGGTCGCCAAGGATCCCGTCAGCTTCATGCTGCTTTGCAACGTGATCCTGCTGGTGATCGGTACGGTCATCGACGGCATTCCCGGCCTGATCATGACGGTGCCGATCCTGCTGCCGGTCGCGACCGAGATCTATCACATCGATCCGCGCCAGTTCGGCGTCGTCGTGGTGATCAACCTGGTGCTTGGATTGCTATCGCCCCCGGTCGGTCTTTGCTTTTTCGTTGCCGCCGCCGTCACCGGCGCCAAGCCCGGCAAGATGTTCATGGTGACGCTGCCGCTGTTCGGCATCTCCTGCATCCTGCTGGTGCTGCTCTCGCTCTATCCCTCCCTCTCCCTCGTCCTCATCAAGTAGGTTCAAACCCCTCAGGAGCATTGTCATGTCGCTTTCCCGTCGCCGCTTCCTTGCCGCCAGCGCGGCCGTGCCGCTGTTCGCGCCGTCGTTGGCGCTGGCGCAAGCCAAGGAATTCCGCCTCGGCCTGATCACGCCCAATGGCCATTCCTGGAACAAGGCGGCGCTAAAACTCGGCGACGACCTCAAGGCGGCCACCAACGGCCGCCTGACGATGACGGTGTTTCACTCCGGCCAGCTCGGCAACGAGCCGGCGATGATGCAGCAATTGCAGTCCGGCGCGCTCGACATGGGCTTCATCCAGGCCGCCGAGCTCGGCTCGCGCGTGCCGCATATTGCAGCGATCAACGCGCCCTACATCGTCCGCTCGACGCCGTCGGTCGCCAAATTCGTCCGTCATCCGGCCGCGATCAAGCTGTTCGAAGTGCTGCCGCAGGAAACCGGAACGATCGGCCTCGGCTGGGGCATCACCGGCATGCGCGCCATCTTCTCGTCGAAGGACCTGACCTCGCTCGCCGATATCAAGGGCATGAAGCTGCGCATCAACCCGACGCCGGTATATCGCGATTTCTATTCGTCGCTCGGCGCGGCGCCGACGCCGATACCGACGCCCCAGGTGTTCGATGCCATGGCGAACGGTCAGGTCGACGGCCTCGAGGCGGACCTGGAGTTCTCCTGGAACCAGCGCTTCGACAAGGTATCAAAAGTCATCCTGCAGATGAATGCTGTCTTCATGCCGATGGCAGCGGTCGTCTCCGGCCGCGTCTGGCAATCGCTGCCGGCAGCCGACCGGGAGCTGATCACAAAGACCGTCAAGTCCACGCTCGACGCGCAGATCGATGAATTGGCCGGCAATGAGCCAAAGCTGATCGAGAACTTCAAGAACGCGCCGATCCCGATCCGGCAGGTCCCGGCGGGCGATACCGAAGCCGTCATTGCCGAGTTCGACAAGATCTGGCTGCCCAAAGCACCTATCCTTGCCGAGCTGCGCAAAGTCGGCGCGACGCTCTGATCCCACACATCGTTCAAGCCAAAGCCCGGCGGATCGAAAGAATCCGCCGGCACAATTCCCCAATGGAGCCAAACAATGAGCCCACGCATTTCCTGGGAAGGCGTCTTCCCGGCCGTCACCACGCAATTCAATGATGATCTGTCGCTCAATATCGACGCGACGGCCAAGGTCATGGACGGCCTCATCCGCGACGGCGTTTCCGGATTGATCGTTTGCGGTTCCGTCGGCGAGAACACCTCGCTGGAGCGCAAGGAGAAGGTCGCGATCATGGAGGCAGCAAAATCCGTCGCCGCCGGCCGTGTCCCCGTGCTGTGCGGCATCGCTGAGTTCACGACGGCCTTTGCGGTCGAAACCGCCAAGGAAGCCGCACGCGTCGGCATCGATGGCGTGATGGTGATGCCCGCGCTGGTCTATTCGTCCAAGCCGCACGAGACTGCCGCACATTTCCGCGCGGTCGCCAGCGCGACCGATCTACCGGTCATGCTCTACAACAATCCGCCGATCTACAAGAACGACGTCACGCCGGACATTCTGGCCTCGCTTGCCGACGTCGAGACCGTCGTCTGCTTCAAGGACTCTTCCGGCGACACACGGCGCTTCATCGACACCCGCAACATGGTTGGTGACCGTTTCGTCCTGTTTGCCGGCCTCGACGACGTCATCGTCGAGAGCGTGGCCATGGGCGCGGTTGGCTGGGTCTCCGGCATGTCGAACGCCTTCCCGCGTGAGGGCGAGACTTTGTTCCGCCTCGCCAAGGCGGGACGTTATGCCGAGGCGATGCCGCTCTACGAATGGTTCATGCCGCTCTTGCACCTCGATGCCCGTCCGGACCTTGTCCAGTGCATCAAGCTTTGCGAGCACATCATGGGCCGCGGCACCGCGCTGACCCGTCCGCCGCGGCTGGCGCTGCTGCCGCACGAGAAAGCCGAGGTCGAAGCGATGATGGCGAAAGCGCTGAAGAACCGGCCGGTGCTGCCTAATGTCGGGCTGAAGGCCGCGTAAGCGGGCTACTTCGCGGCCTGCCTCTTCGCATTCAACGCCGCCGCGACGCGGCTGACCGGCGGCCGGCCGATCAGCCCGCTCACAACATTGGTTGCCGCCACCAGCTTTTCCATGTCGACGCCGGTCGCAATCCCCATGCCTTCGAGCATGTAGACCACATCCTCCGTCGCGACGTTACCCGTCGCGCCGGGGGCATAGGGACAGCCGCCGAGCCCGCCGGCGGCGGAATCGATCACGCGGCAGCCCTCTTCCATCCCGGCGTAGAGATTGGCAAGTGCCTGGCCGTAGGTGTCGTGGAAATGCATCGCCAGATTGGCTATCGGAACATGGCCGGCGACCGCCCGCAATAGCTGTCGCGCTTTCAGCGGCGTGCCGACGCCGATGGTATCGCCGAGTGAGACTTCGTAGCAGCCGAGATCCCACAATACTTTTGCGAGATCGACCACCGCCTGCGGCTTGATCTCGCCCTCGTAGGGGCAACCGAGCACGGTGGAGATATAGCCGCGAACCCGGACGCCGTCAGCCTTGGCGCGGGCCAGCACCGGCTTGAAGCGCTCGATCGACTCCGCGATCGAACAATTGATATTTGCGTGGGAAAAGCTTTCCGACGCTGCAGCGAATACCGCGATCAGCTTGGCGCCGCCGGCCTGAGAAGCCTCGTAGCCCTTCTCGTTCGGCACCAGTACCGGCAGTTCGCAATTCGTGTGATGGCTGACGCCGCGCAACACCTCGGCCGAGCCGACCATCTGCGGGATCGCCTTGGATGATACGAACGCGCCGACTTCCACCGCCTTGAGCCCGGCGCCGATCAACGCCTCAATGAAGGCGATCCGGTCGGCGACGCTGATCGGGGTCTTCTCGTTCTGCAGCCCGTCGCGCGGGCCGACCTCGACAATGTGAACGCCATCGCTCATGACGCCACCGCCGGTTCGACTTCGGCGAGTTCGACGCCTTCGCCGACGATATCGCCGACCTTGCACCTGATTTTCTTCAACACGCCCGCAAAGGGCGCACGTAGGGTCTGCTCCATTTTCATGACTTCCAGCGTCAGGATCGCCGCGCCCTTCTCCAGCGTCGCGCCTTCCTCGGCCAGCAGCGCCACCACGGTCCCCGGCAGCGGCGCCACGATCTTGTCCTCGCCGACCAACTCCTCGGTCTCGCCGCCGAACGGATCGACCCAGTGCAGGTCGAAGCGGCCGTTCCGGGTGCGGAGGTAAAGCTCGTGGCCTTCGATCACGGCCGTGACACGCGATTTCATGCCCTCGATCGTCAGGTCAAAACTGCCGCCATCAGCAGACGAGGTCGCGAATACGAACTCGTGCTTGCCGATGGTCAGCTTCGACGGACTATTGCCATAGTGCAGCGTCACCTTGTGTTCGGCGCCCTGCCCCTGACGGAACGAGAACACCCGCTTGCGCTGGCCGACCGGCATCCAGCCAAACGTCTGCCAGGGCGAACGCGCTTCCTTGCGCGCGGCGTTTTGCTCATCGACAGTGATTGCCGCTACCGCGGCACAAAGCTCGAGGTCCCCTGCCGTCCCCGTCGAGTCCGTCAGCTTCTTCAACTCGCGCTCGATGAAGCCGGTGTCGATGGTATTGGCGCGCACCTGCGGGTGCGTCACCAGCGCGGACAGGAACGGAATATTGGTGACGATGCCGCGGACGTCGGTCTCTTCCAGCCCGCGGTTCAGCCGCTCGATGGCGGCTTGGCGCGTCGGAGCCCATGCAATGACCTTGGCAAGCATGGCGTCGTAGTAAGGCGACACTGCATCACCGCTGCGATAACCGGCGTCGATGCGCAAACCATCGACCGCGTCGGGCGTGCGCCAGGTCCTGATCCGACCGACTGATGGCATAAAATTCTTCTGCGGATTTTCGGCATAAACCCGCGCCTCGATGGCGTGGCCCTTCAGCTTAATCTCATCCTGCGCCAACGGCAGCTTTTCGCCGAACGCCACCCGCAACTGCCATTCGACGAGATCGACGCCGGTGATGAGCTCGGTCACGGGATGCTCGACCTGCAGGCGGGTGTTCATTTCGATGAAGAACACCTCCTTGCCGTCGGAGACGAATTCGATGGTGCCGGCGCCGACATAATTGACCGCGGCAGCCGCCTTGCGCGCAGCCGCGCAGACCGCTTCGCGTTGCTTGGTGTCCAGCGTCGGCGACGGCGCCTCCTCGATCACCTTCTGGTGCCGCCGCTGCAGCGTGCATTCGCGCTCCCAGAGCGAGAGCAGATTGCCATGGCTGTCGCCGATGATCTGCACCTCGATATGCCTCGGGTTCTGCACGAACTTTTCGATCAGCATGCGATCGTCGCCGAACGCCGCCTTGGCTTCGCGCTTGGCGCTGACGATCGCCGCCGCAAGCTCGCCGGCCGAATTGACGACGCGCATGCCGCGCCCGCCGCCGCCGGCCGAAGCCTTCACCAGCACCGGGAAGCCGATCTTCTCGGCAGCCTTCGTGAGCGTCGCCTCGTCCTGCGCCTCGCCGTGATAGCCGGGCACCAATGGCACGCCGGCCTTCTCCATCAGCGCTTTCGAGCCGGACTTCGAGCCCATCGCCGTCATCATCTCGGCGGTAGGACCGACGAACACCAGCCCGGCGTTCAGACACGCCTGCGCGAATTCGGCATTTTCAGACAGAAAACCGTAGCCGGGATGCACCGCCTCGGCGCCGGTCTGGCGCGCGGCTTCGATCACGCGTTCCATGCTGAGATAGCTGTCGCGCGCCCGCGCCGGCCCCAGCAGCACGGCCTCGTCGGCCATGGCGACATGCATGGCATCACGATCGGCCTCGGAATAGACGGCGACGGTGCGCAGACCCATGGCACGCGCGGAGCGGATCACACGGCAGGCAATCTCGCCGCGGTTGGCGATCACGAGGGTACGAAAACGCCGGTAAAGTTTCGAGCGGTCCATCATCACATCCTGAACAAGCCAAACTTCGTGGGTTCAATCGGCGCGTTGGCCGCGGCTGATAGACCAAGGCCCAACACCAGACGGGTGTCGGCGGGATCGATCACGCCGTCATCCCACAGCCGGGCGGTGGCGTAATACGGATTGCCCTGGCTTTCATACTGCGCGCGGATCGGCGCGCGGAACTTATCCTCTTCGTCGGCCGACCAGCTTTCGCCCTTCGCCTCGATATTGTCGCGGCGAACCTGGCTCAGCACCATGGAGGCCTGCTCGCCGCCCATGACGGAGATGCGAGCATTTGGCCACATCCAGAGGAAGCGCGGAGAGTAGGCGCGGCCAGACATGCCGTAATTTCCGGCACCATAGGAGCCGCCGATCACGACAGTGAATTTCGGCACGCCGGCGGTCGCCACCGCCGTCACCAGCTTGGCGCCGTCGCGCGCGATGCCACCGGCCTCGTATTTCTTGCCGACCATGAAGCCGGTGATGTTCTGCAAAAACACCAGCGGAATATTGCGCTGGCAGCACAATTCGATGAAGTGCGCGCCCTTCAGCGAACTCTCGCTGAACAGGATGCCATTGTTGGCAATGATGCCGACCGGATAGCCCCAGATATGGGCAAAGCCGCAAATCAGCGTCGCGCCGTATAGCTTCTTGAATTCGTCGAACTCCGAGCCGTCGACGATCCGCGCAATGATATCGTGCACGTCGAACGGCTTTCTGCCGTCGGCGGAGACCACGCCATAGATTTCCTCGGCGGAAAACAGCGGCTCCCGCGGCTCGCGCATGTTCAGCACTGCGCGCGTCGGCGGCTTTAGCGTGGCGACGATACGCCGAGCAATCCCGATCGCATGCGCATCGTTCTGGGCGTAGTGATCGGTGACACCGGAGTGGCGGGAATGCACATCGGCGCCGCCGAGCTCTTCGGCGGAAACCACCTCGCCGGTTGCGGCCTTCACCAGCGGCGGGCCGCCGAGGAAGATGGTGCCCTGGTTGCGCACGATGATGCTCTCGTCCGACATCGCCGGCACATAGGCGCCGCCGGCCGTGCAGGAGCCCATTACGATCGCGATCTGCGGAATGCTCTGCGAGGACATCTGCGCCTGGTTGTAGAAGATGCGGCCGAAATGCCGCTCGTCCGGAAAGATCTCGTCCTGCATCGGCAGGAAGGCGCCGCCGGAATCGACCATGTAGACGCAGGGCAGATTGTTCTGGCGCGCGATATCCTGCGCGCGCAGATGCTTCTTCACCGTCATCGGATAATAGGTGCCGCCCTTGATAGTGGCGTCGTTGGCGACGATCACGCATTCGCGGCCCGAAATGCGCCCCACCCCGGTGATGATGCTGGCGGAATGGACATCGCCGCCATAGAGCCCATGCGCGGCGAGCGGCGATAGTTCCAGAAAGGCAGTGCCGGGATCAACCAGCAGGTCGACGCGCTCGCGTGCCAGCATCTTGCCGCGCGCGGTATGCCGCTTGCGCGACACCTCGCCGCCCCCGCCGGCGACTACCTTGAGCTTCTCGCGCAGTTCGGCCACGAGACCCCGCATCACGTCGGCATTGCGGGCAAACTCTTGGGATGTCGGATCGATGGTGGAATGAAGCGGCATGGTCGGCGTTTTCTTTGGATGCGAGGGAGCCGTTGGAATGGCTTCAGGACAGTCGGACCGTAACGTTCGAGGAAGATATAACAGCCTGTATCATCTTTGCCTCGATGTGAAGTTCAAGCCGTCTTCTCGAACAGCTCCCGTCCGATCAGCATGCGGCGGATTTCGCTGGTGCCGGCGCCGATCTCGTAGAGTTTGGCGTCGCGCAACAGCCGTCCGGTCGGGTAGTCGTTGATGTAGCCGTTGCCGCCGAGGAGCTGGATGGCGTCGAGCGCGCATTGCGTCGCCTTCTCGGCGGCGTAGAGGATGGCGCCGGCCGCGTCCTCGCGCGTGGTCTCGCCGCGGTCGCAGGCTTTGGCCACCGCGTAGACATAGGCGCGCGAGGCATTCATCGTGGTGTACATGTCGGCGATCTTGCCCTGCACGAGCTGGAAGCTGCCGATCGGCTCGCCGAACTGCTTGCGTTCGTGCACGTAAGGCAGCACCACGTCCATGCAGGCCTGCATGATGCCGATCGGGCCGGCCGCCAGCACCGCGCGCTCATAGTCGAGGCCGGACATCAACACGTTGACGCCGCGGCCGACTTCGCTCAGCACGTTCTCCTCGGGCACTTCGCAATCCTCGAACAGCAGCTCGCAGGTATCGGAGCCGCGCATGCCGAGCTTGTCGAGCTTTTGCGCGGTGGAAAATCCCTTCATGCCCTTTTCGATGAGGAAGGCGGTGATGCCACGGGGCCCGGCAGTAGCGTCGGTCTTGGCATAGACCACGAGCGTATCGGCGACGGGGCCGTTGGTGATCCACATCTTGTTGCCGTTCAGCACAAAGCGGTCGCCCTTTTTTTCGGCGCGGGTCTTCATCGAGACCACGTCCGAGCCCGCGCCCGGCTCCGACATCGCGAGCGAGCCGACATGTTCGCCCGAGATCAATTTCGGCAGATACTTCCGTTTCTGCGCCTCGTTGCCGTTGCGGCGGATCTGGTTGACGCAGAGGTTGGAATGCGCGCCGTAGGACAGCCCGACGGAGGCTGACGCGCGCGATATCTCCTCCACCGCGATGCAGTGCTCGAGATAACCGAGGCCGGCGCCGCCATATTCCTCCTCCACCGTGATGCCGTGCAGGCCGAGCGCGCCGATCTTGGGCCAAAGATCGCGCGGGAACTGATTGCTGCGGTCGATCTCGGCGGCGCGCGGGGCGATTTCGTTCTGCGAAAACGCATGCACGGTCTCGCGGATCGCGTCCGCGGTCTCGCCGAGGTCGAAGTTGAGAAGCAGTGCCCTGTTTGAGGCCATTGGTTTCCCCCGAATGTCCTAGAATTAAACGATCATACGTTTTTTTACTATCCTCGCAAGTGAGGCCTGCTTAGGCTCAAGCGAACCCTGCAGCCAATTGAAATTACTATCTTTTCGTGCCAGTATTATACGGCTGCTTGCTCGTTTCCAGGCGGCGAACGCTCTCCACCCTCAGAGGCTCAATGGCGCGGACGATCGGCTCACACGGCCCCAGGACGATGGAGGCGATCCGCAAAGCCGGGCTGCGCCTGATCTTCGAGCACGGCTACGCCGCCATGAGCCTGCGCCAGCTTGCGGCCGAAGTCGGGATCCAGTCGGGCTCGCTCTACAATCACATCTCGACCAAGCAGGAATTGCTGTTCGTGCTGGTACGGGACCACATCAACGAGCTGCTGCGCCAGCTCGATCGAGCCCTGCAGGGGAAGCAACAGCCGATCGACAAGCTCCGCGCCTTCGTCGCGTTCCATGTCAGCTATCACATGACCAGGAAGCGCGAGGTCTTCATCGCCAATTCCGAGCTGCGCAGCCTGGAACCGAAGAACTACGAGGAGATCGTGGCGCTGCGCGGTGCCTATGAGCGGCGGCTTGCAGAAATTCTCACCGAGGGTGTCGCGGAAGGCGAGTTCGAGGTCGTTGACATCCAGGTGGCGACGTTTGCGATCCTGTCGCTCCTGACCGGCCTCACTGCCTGGTACCGGCCCGGCGGCCGGCTCACCAAGGAGGCGATCGTCGCCGCCCATGAGAAGCTGGTGCTATCGGGCGTCTCTCCCAGCGCGACGTCCGAGCGGGCGCGAACCAATCGCGCACCCTCCCCTGATGTCACGGCTCGCGGCAGGCCGGAGAGCTGACGAGGTGCCGATGCCCGAACGTCAGCCCCTCGACGAATTCGACCTGAAAATCCTGTCCGAGTTGCAGAAGGACGGACGCATCCGCAACAATGAGTTGGCTGAGAGGGTCGGCCTCTCGGAGCCTCCATGCCGGCGGCGCGTTCGGTCCTTGCGCGAGCGCGGCTATGTCAGTGCCATCAGAGCCACGCTTGACGAAAAGCTCCTTGGTTACGAGGTTATTTCCTACGTATTGATTCAGTTGCAGAGCCAGGCTCAGGCGACGTTGCAGGCGTTCGAAAAATCGATCGCGGCAATACCGCTGGTCCAGCAGAGCTGGCGCATTTCGGGCGACGCCGATTATCTGCTCAAATGCGTGGCGCGAAACGTCGAGGGCATGCACCAGCAGCTTCTGCAATTTTCAGCGATGCCCGAGGTCCGCAACATCAGAACCTTCCCGGTGCTTGGCGTCGCCAAGGATGCGCCACTGCCCATATTCCCAAATCCGGTAGCATCTGACCCGGCACAATAGCCCTCGCCGGCAACGCCTCGCGACGCGGGGGCTGCAAAGCGGGCCTACCAGACCGCTAGTGGGTCCAGGGCTCGACGCGCTTGAAGGCGAAATTGTCGGCGTAAGCGGCGGGCCGGCGAACCGAATCCTTGGGCTCGATCACCTGGTAGGCGATGCCCTTGCGCTCGCAATAGGCGATCGCGTCTTCCTTGGTGTCGAAGCGCAAGGTGAGCTGCTGCTTCATGTCGGAGGACGAGGTCCAGCCCATCAGCGGCTCGATCGCCCGCGGCTGCTCGGGCTCGTAATCGAGCTGCCATTCCTGGGGCTTGGCCCTTCCCGATTGCATCGCGTTCTTGGCAGGCTTGAAAATGCGGGCGGTCATTGGATGGTCGGGTCCTCAAGCGGTATGGAAGCGTTTGGTGGAAACGGCCGGGATAGTATAGAGACACCTTTCAGGAATTTGATCGGTGATTCCGGACCCCCGGATGTACCATTTCCGTGCCGGTATAGTCATTATGCCGTACTGTGACAATCCAGGGCTATCCGGCGCCCGGGACCCGGTCTTGCGGCGCGATCTTCCCGAAAGCATCACGAAGCGGCACCCATGAAAATCAACGCTACGCTGCCAGACAAAGGACGCGACCTCCGGCTCGACCTGTTTCGCGGGGTCGCGAACTGGTGGATCTATCTGGATCATATCCCGGATAACGTCGTAAACTGGATCACCGTCCGCAATTACGGGTTTAGCGACGCCGCCGACCTGTTCGTCTTCATTTCCGGCTATACCGCCTCGTTTGTCTATGCGCGGATGATGCTCGAACGCGGATTCATTGTCGGCGCTACGCGGCTGACCAAGCGGGTCTGGCAGCTCTATGTCGCCCATATCATCCTGTTCGTGATCTATATCGCCTCGATCAGCTACCTCGCCTTGCGCTTTGGCGACTCGGAGCTGGTCAACGATTTCAACGTCGCCGTCCTGGTCGACAATGCGACCGAAACGCTGCGACAGGGCTTGTTCCTGAAGTTCAAGCCGGTCAATCTCGACGTGCTGCCGCTCTACATCGTGCTGATGGGGCTGTTCCCGCCGGTTTTGTGGATCATGCTGCGGCAGCCCAATTGGACCTTGGCGGCCGCCATCGTGCTGTGGCTGGTGTCGCGGCAGACAGGATGGAACCTGTCCGCCTATCCGGTCGGCACCTGGTACTTCAATCCGTTCGCCTGGCAGGTGCTGTTCGTGTTCGGCGCGTGGTGCGCACTCGGTGGCGCCCGCAAGAACATGCACATCATCAACTCGCCGATCACGCTGTATGTGTGCGTGGCCTATCTGATCCTGGCGCTGGTCATGACCATGGCCGGCAAGTTTCCGGCTTTCGGCGACATGTTCCCGCAGTGGCTGTATTCGACCTTCAATCCCAACGACAAGACCAACCTCGCGCCCTACCGCTTCCTGCACTTCGTGGCGATCGTGATCCTGGTGATCCGCTTCGTGCCGAAGGAATGGCCGGGGCTGGAGTGGAAGATTTTCGATCCGCTCGTCGTCTGTGGTCAGCAGTCGTTGGCGGTTTTCTGCGTCGGCGTGTTCCTGTCATTCGTCGGGCACTTCGAACTGTCGATGAGCTCAGGCTCGCTGTTCGCGCAGATCTTCGTCAGCGTGACCGGCATCGCGATCATGACCATCGTAGCCTATTACATTTCCTGGTCGAAGCGGCAGGACAAGCCGCTCAAGCCGGCAGCGCCGAAAGCCGCCTGAGCGGCTTTCGGCTGAACCGCGGCACCGGTTCAGGCCGGTTGCGCGGTCGATGCCACCAGCATCCGCACGTCGGTGTAGATATTGACCGCCGGCGCGACCACCTTGTGCATCGCGTTCTTCGATACGATGGTGTCGTGAATGACGAGATGATCGACGCCGGTGGTCAGAAAGCAGTTCACGGCATCCTGCGGCGTTTCCACGATGGGCTCGCCCTTGATGTTGAATGAGGTGTTGATCAGCACAGGAACGCCGGTCAAGGCCTCGAATTCCTTCAGCAGGCGGTAGAGCATCGGATTGGTTTCTTCGCGCACGGTCTGGACGCGTGCGGTGCCATCGACATGCACGATCGCAGGGATCTTGTCGCGCCATTCAGGGCGAACCGGCTTGGCGATCAGCATGAAGGGCGAGTCCTCCTCGCCTTCAAAAATTTCCTTCATGCGCTCGGCCAGCACGATCGGCGCGAACGGCCGGAACGCCTGCCGGTGCTTCACGCGGCTGTTGAGGATGTCCTTCATCTCGGGCTTGCGTGGATCGGCCAGCAGGCTGCGGTTGCCGAGCGCGCGCGGCCCGAATTCGGAGCGGTCCTGAAACCAGCCGATCACCTTCTGGTCGGCGAGCAGTTTGGCGGTGTCGCGGCAGACATTGTCGCTCCTGACGGCGTCGACCTGGATCCGCACCAGAAATTTCTGCAACTCCTTGGCGGCATCCTGGTCGCTGTAGCGCCTGCCGACATAGGCGTGATCCATGACGAAGCTGCGGCGTTGCTTCAGGATTTCGAGCCAGCCGTAATAGGCGCAGCCGATTGCAATGCCGTCATCGCCGGCCGCCGGCTGGATCCAGACGTTCTCGAAGCCGGCTTCGCGGGCAAGCCGGCCGTTCGCCACGCAGTTCAGTGCAACGCCGCCGGCCATACAGAGGTTCTTCGCGCCGGTGGTTTCGCGCAACCAGCGGGCGCGGGCCAGCAGCACGTTCTCGGTGTCGTCCTGCGTGCGCCAGGCCAGGTCTTCCCAGTGCCGCATCGCCGGGTGTTTTTCCCAGTTGCTAGCGACGTCGAAGACATAAGGTTGCTTGAAGTCGGCAGCGGTCCAGTGCGGCACCTGCAGCTTGCCGTCGTCGGTGAGTTCGAGCAGATGCTTGACCTGATCGCGGCGGCCATAAGGCGCCAGTCCCATCAGCTCGCCGCACTTATTCCAATCGCCGAAGATGTAGGTCGAGGCGCGGCTGTAGAGCGCGCCGAGCCCGGGCATGGTGTAGAATTCGTCGCTGAGGAAGCCGCGGTCCGGCTCCATCCAGACCTTTTTCACGCATTCCAGTGTCGTGCCGCTGAACTTGTAGTAACTCTCCGATTCGCGCGCGAGCGGCGTGGCGACATCGCTCGCCGGAAACGATTCCATGACGTCGGCGCGGTAGCTGCCGACGCCGTCGACGATCATCACGACGCCATCCTCGAACGGCGACACCGCGAACGCGCTGTAGGCGTGCGCGAGGTGATGGGAGATCGTGACCACCTTGTCCGAATGCTTCAGATACAGCGGATGCTTGGCCGCCTCGTCGCGCTCGAACTCCGGCAGGAAGCCCGGCGCGTCGAAATAGACCAGTCGCTCTTCCATTTCCGGGACCGGCAGGATGTAGCAATTGCGCACCACCAGATCGACGTCGTCGAGCGTAATGCCTTCGGCTTCGAGGCAATAATCGATCACTTCTTTGTAGAAGCCCGAGGCGTGCTTGGCCCGCGTGATCCGCTCCTTGGCGATCGCAAACGCAATGGCGCCGTCGCGCAACAGGCAGGCGCTGACATCATGGTCGTAGGTATTCAGACCAAGGACATAAGTGTGTTTTTTGGGCATGGGTACTCGTGAAGGCGGGATCGTCTTGCGCTGAGAAATGGAAATCGTGTCGACATCAAGTTGCTGGCGTGGCCTTGCGGATTTTTTTCAATTCTAACTTCTGCGGTGCACCATCTTAAGTGTTCATCCAGCATTCAGATAGATGAATGGCGCAAGAGTCCTCGACAGACCGGCCGTAACTTGACCTTACCTGTCCTTCTTAATAAAGTCCCAAGAGCTCGAAAGAACCTTGTGAAAATATTGTGTTAGCGCATCTGAACTGAGAACTGTCTCGCGCGTCTAAGTGAGATAGTGCCGAAGTCCAGATGTTTGGAAGTGACCGGGAGATTCTCGAATGGCTAAACGCTACAATATCCTGACCCGCTGCCTTGCAGCGCTGGCTTTGTTGTTCGTCTACGTGGCCAGCACCTCTGCCATTCTGGTGGGCGGGACAACCACGTCCGCGCAGGCCCAACGAGGCCGAGGCTATCGCGGCGGCCGTGGCTTCTATCGCGGCGGTGGCCGTGGCTACTATCGCGGCCGAGGCCGAGGCTTCTATGGTGGGCCTGTTTTTGTACGCCCTGGCCCGCGCTGCTGGTGGAATCCCTACGGCGTCCGCGTCTGCAGGTGGTGATATAGCTCCGATCGCTGTCGGGTCAGACAAGATCATAGATGGAATCAGGCGTGCCAATGGCACGCCTTTTTTCTTTGGCCGATGCTTCCGCGCACAGTGAGCGCCGGCCGCGCTTGGCCTAGCTTGCAAGCCGCGGGATCAGCTTGAGCGCATTGCCGCGTTCGATCGACGTGATCTGTTCGTCCGTGAAAACGCCCGCCTCGCGCAATCCCTTTACGTGATCGCTGCCGGTCCGGTATGGGAAATCCGTCCCGAACACGATCTGCGACGGCGGAATGAGCGACGCCAGCGCCGACATCGCGGCGCGGTTGGACGTCTGTGCGGTGTCGTAGAAGAATCGCTTCAACTCGGCGAGCGTGCCATTGGGCACCGTCTCCTTGGCTTTCGGCACCAGCAGCGGATGCCGGACAAAGCGCTCGATCAGAAACGGCATCGTCCCGCCCGCATGCGAGAATATCCATCGGATATCGGGAAAGCGCCTTGCGTTGCCGGAGAAGACGATGTCGGCGATGGTACGCGTCGTGTCGGTGCCGAACTCGATCATCACGGGCGGTTGCGTCGGCGCCAGGTTCACGCAGCAATTGGCCGCGGTGGGATGGGTGTAGACCAGCGCCTTGCGGCGATTGAGCTCCTCCATGACCGGCAGGAACACCGGATCGCCGAGCCACTTGTCGCCGTAGCTCGTCATCAAGGCGATGCCGTCGGCCTTGAGCGTATCGAGCGCATAGGCGAGCTCGCGCAGGCTGCCTTCGGCGTCGGTGAGCGGCAGCATTGCGAAATTGCCGAACCGCCCCGGATAATCCGCGACCAGCTTTGCGGCATATTCGTTCGACTCGCGGCAGAGCCTTCGTGCGGTATCGCCCTTGGTGAAATTGACCGCGGGCGTGGTGACGGACAGCATCGAAGTGGCGATGCCGGCCTTGTCCATATCTGCGAGGGATTTCTCGATGGTCCAGTTCTTCATCAAGGGATCGCCGAAGCCGCTGTCGTTCGACGCGGTCACGTAAGTTGGCGCCGAGAGATGATGGTGAACGTCAATCCGGAACGGTTTTGCGTCGGCGATTTGTGCCCCTGCCCGGCCACTGCCGATCGCCGTCGTCATCGCCAGCGCGCCGGCGCCGAGCATGAAGCCGCGCCGGCTTGGTGCGGCGAATGACTGATTTGATTGACCACAGCAGAAGCATCCCCGCAGCGGGGCCGTGCGCAAATCCGTCATTCGTTTTCTCCCCGATCTTGTTGTTGTTTGTGCGGTCTTCAGCCGTCGAGAATGGCGACCGCGCGGGTCCAGCCGGCGGATGCGCGCTCGATCTTCACCGGGAAGCACGACACCATGAAGCCGGTCGACGGCAATTGCTCGAGATTGTGCAGCTTCTCGAGATGACAATAGCCGATGTGGCGGCCGGCCTTGTGGCCTTCCCAGATCAGGCTGGCATCCCCAGTCTCGGCGTACTTCTTCGCGGTGTAGACGAACGGCGCATCCCAGCTCCAGCCATCGATGCCGGTCAGGCGCACACCGCGCTCCAACAGATACATCGTCGCCTCGTAGCCCATGCCGCAGCCGGAGATGACGTAATCAGGCCTTCCGTATTTGGCGCCGGCACTGGTATTGACCACGACGATCTCAAGGGGTGACAGCGTATGGCCGATGCGTTTCAACTCTGCCTCGACATCCTTGGCGGTGGCGACATAGCCGTCCGGCAGATGCCGGAAGTCGAGCTTCACGCCCGGCTGAAAACACCATTCCAGCGGCACCTCATCGATGGTCCATGAACGCTCGCCGCGGTTCATGGTGGGATGGAAATGCCAGGGCGCATCCAGATGCGTGCCGTTGTGGGTGGAGAGCGATACCTGCTCCACCGCCCAGCCCTGACCATCAGGCAGATCTTCCGCCTTCAACCCTTCGAAGAACTGCAGCATGCGGGGCAGGCCTTGCTGATGATCGATGTACTGGATGGTCGGGTGGTTGCCGGGCGGATCGGCCGGCACGTCATTTTGCAGGGGGACGGAAATGTCGACCAGTTTGCGCGCCATGGCGTTTCCTCGCTGGATGTTTTTTTATGTAGCGTGGTCCAACGGCTATTGCCGCTCGACCCGGTTCTTCAAAATACCGATCTTTTCGACTTCGAGTTCGATCGTGTCGCCGTGCTCGAGATACCAGCCGAGCTCGAGCCCGCATCCATTACCGACAGTGCCGGATCCGATGAATTCGCCGGGCATCAGGGTCTCGTCCTGGCTGATGTGGGCGATGATCTCTTCGAACGAGAATAGCATGCCTTCGGTCACGCCCTGCGAGCGCATCTTGCCGTTGACGCGCGCTTCCATCTTCAATTTGTAGGGATCGCCGATCTCGTCCGGGGTGACGATCCACGGCCCTATCACGTTGCCGCCATCGAAACTCTTTCCCTTCGCCGGGCCAAGCCGCCCTTCCATCTCGATGCGCTGGGCATCGCGCGCGGAAAAGTCGTTGAAGATCGTGTAGCCGAAGATGTGATCTTTTGCCTTCGCCGCGGAGATATTGGCGCCCTTGCTTTTGGTAATGATGCCGAATTCCAATTCGTAATCCATCACCTGGCTATAGCGCGGCCACTTCACGTTGGTGTTGGTGCCGCGCACGCTGAAACGGTTGGTGATGTAATAGATCGGCTGCTTGCGATAGACCTCCGGCAACTCGCCGAGCGGCTCCGCCTCGATCCGCGCCAGCTCGGCCATATCGCCCTTGGCGCGTGCGGCGAGCTTGAGCTGCCCGCGCGGGGCCTGCAGGATATGCAGCGGGAACGACATGCCGTCCCGCATCTGCCGCGGCTCGGGGACCGGCGCGAGAATCTCAGTGGCATCCACCGATACGGAAAGGCTCTCGTCCTCGCCGTGTTTGTCGAACACCTTCGCAGCCTGTTCGAGCGCGGCGTCACCGGCATCGATCAGCGCCAGCATCGAAGCGAAGGCAGGATTGGCACCTCCGTTGCGGCTGGCCGCCGCCGCGAGATCAAAGAGCAGCCTGTCGCCGCTATGCACGATGGCGACCTTTTCCATACCGCCCGACTTGATTGTTGCGAGTTTCACCTGACGCCCTCTTGTGTTCCGATGAAATATATGATCAAAAAAAATATCGATAAACAAGCCTGAAAAATGTTTGATGGGGAGAACGTCGTGAAAAAGGTCCTTGCCGCCCTTGCGGTCAGTGTGGCGCTGACCGGTACCGCCTTTGCGCAAGCCAAGATCCAGGTCGGCTGCACGGCAACCTCGGACTGCGCCTCCGCGATGGTGGCGATCGACGAAGGCATTTTCAAAAAGCACGGCCTTGAGGTCGAGATGACGCCGATCGGCATCAACTCGAACATCCCGGCAGCGATCCTGTCGAACTCGATCCAGATCGGCGGGCCGACCTCGACGGTGTTTTTGCAGGCCGCCGACGGTGAACTCGATCTCGTCGCCATTGCCGGAGCCACCGTGATGAACCCGGTGTCGAACGGCAACATCACCGCCTTCATCCGCAACGGCATCACCATCAGGGAGCCGAAGGATTTCGCAGGCAAGAAAGTCGGCGCGCCCGGGCTGAATGCCTTCCTGCATGTATTGTTCGTGAAGTGGCTGGTGGAGAAAGGCGTCGACCCCAAGAGCGTCAATTTCGTCGAGGTCACCTTCCCGACCATGGCCGACATCATCAAATCCGGCGGCGTCGATGCCGTGCTGACCGCCGAACCGTTCGTGACGCGCATGACCAATGCCGGCCTCGGGTCGGTCGGCGCACGCTACGCGGTCGAACTGGCCCGCACCGATCCGATCATTTTCTACGCGGCCTCGCGCGAATGGGCCGACAAGAACGCCGCGGCGATCAAGAAATTCCGTGACGCGATCGCCGAGTCCGCCGTCATCGTCAACAACGACCGCGAAAAGGCATCGAACTCGATTTCCAAGTTTACCAAGCAGCCGATCGAGCTGGTCAAGGCGACGCCGCCGAACCGATCCGAACCGTCGTTGAAGCCCGAGCAACTCTCCTGGTGGATCGAGGTGATGTCGTCGCAAAAAATGCTGCAATCCAAGCTCGACACATCGAAGCTCGTCCTGAAGTAACGGATTGCGCGATGCCAGCCTTCGAGCGCCAACTGAACCGACCGGTGACCGAGGCCGCCACCTTGAGCGAGCGCGCGGCCGCGCTGGTCGAGCAGGACATTCTTGCGGGTCGTCTGGCGCCGGGATCGCGACTCGGCATCGTCGATCTGGTCCAGCGCTACGAGATCGGCGCGACGCCGCTACGCGAGGGATTGTCGCGGCTGATGTCGCGCGGGCTGATCGTGGGCACCGGGCAGCGCGGCTTCCGCGTCGCCGACGTCAGCCGCGAGGATCTGCTCGACATCACCACGATGCGCACGGCGATCGAGATCGAGGCCATCAGGCTGGCGATCACCCATGGCGACGATGCCTGGGAAGCCGGCATCGTCAGCGCGCTGCACCAGATGCGCCGCCATATCGAGCGAACCGGCGATGAATTCCGCGAGGGCGCGGAGGATTTCGACCGGCTGCACAAGGGCTTTCACACTGCCCTGCTGGCGGCGTGCGGCTCGAAGCGTTTGCTTGCAGCCCATTCCGATCTCTACGACCAGGCCTACCGCTACCGCCGCGTGATGATGCGTTCCGTCGACAGCGGCAAGAAATTCGTGCGCGCGCATCAATTGCTGGCCGAGCGGGCGATCGCGCGCGATATTCCCGGCTCGCAGACGATGCTGGAGGCACATCTGCGCTCCACCCTCAACTTCGTCTATCCTCCCGGCAGCGAGAGTTGAACCATGGCCAACGCCGCAAAACGCCTCGAAGCCGTACCCGGCATCCCTGCGCCGCAGATCGCATTTGACGGAGTGACGCTTGTTCTCGGCGGCAAGACCATCATCGAGAATCTGAGCCTCGGCGTCCGTCCCGGCGAATTCCTCTGCATCGTCGGCGCCTCCGGCTGCGGCAAGACCACGGCTCTGCGTTTGGCGGCCGGTCTCTACCAGCCGACCAGCGGCAGGGTGAATTTCGACGGCCAGCCGATGCGCGAGCCGCGCCGCGAGATCGCGATCGTGTTCCAGGATTACGGCAAGGCGCTGCTGCCGTGGCGCACTGCGGCAGGCAACGTCTCGCTGGCGCTGGAAGCGGGCGGCATGCCGTCGGCCGAGCGCCCTGCCCGCATCGAGGAGTTGCTGCACACCGTCGGCCTGCCCGGCCACGCCGGCAAATATCCGTCCGAAATGTCAGGTGGCATGCAGCAGCGCCTGCAGATCGCCCGCTGCCTGGCGCAGGAGCCGAAGACGCTTCTGATGGACGAGCCGTTCGGCGCGCTGGACGCCATGACGCGGCAGGGATTGCAGGACGAAGTGCTATCGTTGGTAGCGGCGAGCGGCGCCACCGTGATCTTCGTGACCCATGACCTCGACGAAGCCATCTATCTCGGCGACCGCGTCATTGGCCTGCTGCCGCATCCGGGACGGATCGGCATCGAGCTTTCGGTCAACCTGCCGCGCCCGCGCGATCAATTGTCGACGCGCGAGCATCCGGAGTTCCTGCGGCTGCGGCGTCAATTGTTCGACTTCATCAAGGCGACCGAGCAGTGACGGCAAATTCCGCCAAGGCAATGGTGCTGCCGCTCGCCGTTCTGGTGGCATTCGAAGTGTGGGCGCGCGCCACCCATCTGCAAAGCGACAGCCTCGCGCCGCCGAGCGAGATTGTCATGGCGCTGTTCGGCGCCTTCGCCGATCTCTCGATCCTGTCAGCGACGCGCGATACCCTGTTTTCAGCGTTCGCCGGGCTCGCGATCGGAACGATCATCGGCCTTGCGCTCGGCATTGCATTCGGAATTTCGGATATCCTCAACCGCCTGATGGAAGTGACGGTCGAGGCCATCAGGCCGATCCCCTCGATCGCGCTGTTGCCGATTGCGCTGATCGCGCTCGGCTTCGGATATCGCGTGGAAATCGTGATCGTGGCGTTCGCCTGCGTCTGGCCGATTCTGATCCTGTCGCGTGCAGCCGTGCGCAGCATCGAGCCGCGGCTGATGGAAGTAGCACGGGCACTGCGCCTGCCGCCGGCGCAGCGGGTCTGGAAGATCATCATCCCGGCCGCGCTGCCGCGGATCTTTGTCGCCTTCCGCCTGTCGGCCGGCATCGCGCTGATCGTCGCCGTCACCGTTGAAATTGCCATCAACCCGCTCGGCCTCGGCGCCGGTATCATGCTGGCGCAGCAGGCGCTGCGTCCCGACCTGATGCTGGCCTATCTGGTCTGGATCGGCATGATCGGCTACGCGCTGAACGTCCTTTTGACCGTCGCCCAGAACCACCTGTTCGGACGCGCCGCGTTGAGCGGAGACGGCCAATGAACCGCTCCGTCATCCTCTGGCGCGTGGCGAGCTTTGCGGTTGCGGCCGGCTTCGTCGCGATATGGCAACTGATCGCCAATTTGAAACTGGTCTCGCCGGTGTTCCTGCCGGGGCCGGACCGGGCCTGGGCTGCGCTGGTGCGCGGGTTTTCCTCCGGCGATCTCTGGAGCAAGCTCGCCGGCACGCTCGAACACATGGCCTATGGCTGGCTCGCCGCCTCCATTGCCGGCATCGCGATCGGCGCGATCATCGGATCCTCGCTGATGATGCGAACCTATGTCGCGCCGTCGCTTGAGTTTTTGCGGCCGCTGCCGGTCTCGGCGATCATTCCGGTGGCAATCGCGATGCTCGGGCTGACGCAGGCGATGGCGCTGTTCGTGATCGCCTTTGGTGCGATCTGGCCGATCATGCTGGCGACCATCCACGGTTTTGCGGCTGTCGAGCCGCGGCTCTACGAGGTCGCGCGCTCGCTGCAGATGTCGCGGCTCGCGGTCATCTTCAAGATCGCGCTGCCCTCCGCCAGTCCCGACATCCTCGCCGGCATGCGCCTCAGCCTGACGGTGGCGTTGATCCTGTCGGTGGTTTGCGAAATCCTGGCCGGCCTCGATGGGCTCGGCCACTGGGTTCTGCTGTCGGCCCGTGCGTTTCGCTCGGCCGACCTGTTTGCCGGTGTCATCCTGCTTGGGTTGACCGGCTACGTGACATCGGTTGCGATGTCGCTTGCGGAGCATCGGCTATTGGCGTGGCAAGCGGCGCAACGGTGATCGCCGGCAGCCGGGCAGTTGCGGCTACGTATCTGCGACAGGCCGAGCCGAAACCTCCGGCTTCTTCGGCGCCGTCACAAGGCGCCGCCACCCCCGACCGATTGAGCGCCACAACGCCCGGAGACTGAAGGTGACGAGCACCTCATGGTGCCGCATCCCCTTGCCGCCCTTGACCAGCCCGAGATCGCGAATGATGCAGTACGTCCCGCTGCTCATGCGGGCGAACTTCGCATCCTGAAAATAATTGCGCACGCGCGACAACATGCGTGCAGCATGCACCGCGGATCGATTTCGTCAATCTTGACGGCTGCCGAATCGACCTCGCCGGAATACGAAAGCCATCAGAGCGTGGCGTTGTCGTTGCGTTCGCCGATGCGATACAGTTGCGCGGTCCGAACCGGCACGCGACCCAGCACCGCGCGCCGCTCGTTCATGCGCGTGCTCGGTGAATCCGGCCGCGCAAAGCACTCAAGGATCTGAATGCGGATTTCCTCCGCGAGCGGGCCTTCGACCCGACGCATGCGATTCCAGAGCCGGATGATTTCCCGTTGCTTCTCGACATCCATTGGTCACCTCCGAAGAACGACCAAAGAGAACATAACAGGAACGATATTGCAAGCCGCGAATTCGCCGGCGGTATCTCACGGAAGCGAAGTTGCAGTATTCGAGTGGTCACAGGCACGCACGGCGCTATTGTTGCCAGCGTCAGTAACGGCGCGCCGCGAAGGCAGCTACGCCTGAGGTCCGGGTTCAAGCCTAAAAGCAGAGACTGAGAATCTTCAGTCGGCAAGCCTCGGCTGCGCGCGGCTTGGATTTCGCAGCGCTGGCCTGCTTTGAAGCCTTCGGCGAATCTTTTGGCGAACTCTTCGGCGTCTTGGGACGCTCATAGTCGCCTGCGATCACCATGGCCCAATACGTGCGACCGGTCTTCGCGCTTTTCACGCTGGCAACGCCCACGCGCGTCGCGCCGGGCAGCAGGAGATTCTTTCGGTGCCCCGACGAATTGATCCACTGGTCGAGCGTTTTTGGAAAACCATCGTAGCCGTACGCAATGTTCTCTGCGGCGCGGCCTGCGCCTGCCGGGCCGACACGCGCATTGAACCGGCCAAGGACATCGTGATCCAGTTTGTCCTTTGCGGCCATTGCCTGGGCTTGATCGTGTGCAATCCGTGTGAGAGTCGCATCCAGGGTTACGCGCTTCTGCCCGTGCTTTAGCCGAAAATCAGAAATCATCTGCGCGGGATTGGCTGCCGCCGGCTGGCTCCCTGCGGCGGCAAAGCAAATCACCAGCCCCAGCAGAAGGGCCTGCCGTGCCAGAATGACTGTCTTCCTGCCAGCCACAATTGTTCCCCTACCTCTCCCAATTGTGCTGGGAAGATTCAATCCGAAAAAGACGTTGCAAGTCATTGATTTTATTGGTCGGGGCAGCTGGATTCGAACCAACGACCTGCAGTACCCAAAACTGCCGCGCTACCAGGCTGCGCTATACCCCGATCTGACGCTGGAAATGCTCGATACACGCTAAACCCGCAGTCATCAAGGCGATGGAAACCCCGTCAGCGCTTGTTGAACAGCGGGTGCGCCACCCGGTCGCCGGGCTGAATGCCGTATTTCTGCGCCGTGCCGGCAATCACTTCCAGCACCGCCCTGGCGGGCCCACCCGAAGAGACGATCTTCGTGGAGAGCGGCTCGGTGTTTTCGGCAATCCGCAGGATGCGGCCGTCGGCGCGGATGAAGATCATGTCGAGCGGAACGTAAGTGTTCTTCATCCACATCGAGATCTGCTGCTCCGGCGAGAAATCGAACAGCATGCCTTTGCCGTCGGGGAGTTCTTTCCGGTACATCAGCCCCTGGGTCTTCTCTTCCTCAGTCGTCGCCATCTCGACCAGGAAAACGCGTACGCCTGACTTGGTGGCGATCTCGAGCGGCTGAACGCTCGCAGCCCGCGCGGCAGGATTGGCGCAGAGGATGAGGACCACAGCAAACATAGCGGCCAGCGACGTCACCAGGCGGCCTGGGATGCGAAGCCGCGCAACCGTCAAAGCGAAATTCATCAAAGCACTCACGCCGGGTATCTCAGGAGAAATCGCCGGGAACCCTAACCTGAGGATTGCGGCAAATGCCAGAGGCCGCCGCGCTGGTGCGCGACGTCCGGCTCACGTTTGCGTCAGTGGTACGGCAGGATCAATGCGACGACAGCGCCGACGGGCCGGTCTCCGGATGAATTTCGGCCGCCATCATGCCCTTGGACCCGGGCCCATAGCGCACCAGCACGTACTGGCCCGGCCGCAGTTCGGTCATGCCGAAGCGGCGCAGCGTTTCCATGTGAACGAAAATGTCCGGCGTGCCCTCGCCGCAGGTCAGGAAGCCAAAACCGCGCAGCCGGTTGAACCATTTGACCTGGGCCCGCTCCAGACCGCTGGTCGGCGTAACGCTGACATGAGTCCGAGGCGGCAGCATCTGCGCCGGATGGATCGCGGTGGACTCGTCCATCGAGACAATCCGGAACGCCTGATAGCCCTTGGCACGCTGCACACATTCGACCACTAGCCGCGCGCCTTCATAGGCCGTCTGGTAACCGTCGCGCCTGAGCACGGTGACGTGCAGCAGCACATCGGGCCAGCCATTATCCGGCACGATGAAACCGTAGCCCTTCGAAGCATCGAACCATTTGATGACGCCCGATATTTCGACAAGGTTAGCTGCGGCATCGCCGAGCCCCGACAGCGCGTCCACCGCCGGATCGCGCTGTGCGCCGGCTGCGTATTCACCTGGTCCAAGCCTGTTCTGCCCTGTCCCGCCTGTCGGCGGCCCCCCGAGCTTCTTGGACCCAAATTCGTCCGACCCCATGACCCCGGACCTCACACTTCAAAAAGCGGTCCACTGTCGCCGTAGCGGACCGGAACACGCGCCCTACCATGACCATCATGATAACGCAGCGCGAATCTCTCGAATCAAAAGATAACACTCTCGATTGTGCCGCATACTAAAAAAAACAAAATTGTGGGGGCTATGAACAGGCTTGCACAGCCGCGAATCAATTGGCGATCAATTGCCTACAAACGGTCCGAGCGTTTCTCCGATGTCGTGACGTATGACAAGATCGGCAACGTCGTCCTGTTCCGTGGCCTCGTTATTGATGATCACGAGCTTCGCGCCGCAGTTCTTGGCCATCAGCGGAAAACCTGCGGCGGGCCAAACAACTAGCGACGATCCGACTGCCAGGAACAGGTCACAATGCTGCGCCAGTTCGGTGGCGCGGCGCATCGCGTCTTCCGGCATCGCCTGTCCGAACGAAATCGTGGCCGTCTTTACCGGCTCGTTGCAGATGGTGCAGTCGGGAGCGCTGCCGGCTTGCTCGAAACGCTGTTTTACCCAAGGCAGATCATAGGCATGTCCGCAGCCGATGCAGCGGGCATAGGTGGTGTTGCCGTGCAGTTCGATCACGTCATCCGCCCTGAAGCCTGACGCCTGATGCAAATTGTCGATGTTCTGAGTGATGATCGCCGGCGTCTTGCCGGCCTTGTAGAGCGAGGCCAGCGCGCGATGCCCGCGGCCGGGCTTGGCCGCGGCAAAGGTTGCCTCCATCGCAAAGCGTCGCCGCCAGGCCTCGGCCCGCGCGTCAGCACTTGCAACGAATTCGTCGAACGCGATCGGGCGGTTGCGGGTCCACAGGCCGCCGGGGGAACGGAAATCCGGGATGCCGCATTCGGTGGAAATGCCGGCGCCGGTAAAGGGAACGATACATGCGGCTTCGGCGATCATGTTGCCGAGCTGCTCGACGCCGCTGCGCAAATCCTTGGCGATCACCGCTGATATTTTCCGATTTGTTGGACCGCGCGGATTATAGCACGGTCGTTCGGATTGCCAGTCCGATGGGCGCTGCCGGCAGCGCCGCCACACGTTGGCAAGGCGGCCTTATTAAGCCGCCTTATGTCACACCGTCATGCTGCCTTGGCTACCGATTCCTTCGGCTCCCTGGCCTCTTCCGACTTCTTCGCTTTGGGCGCGGGTGCGCTTTCCGTCTTCTTCACCGGTGGCTTGCCGTATTGGGCTAGTTTTCCAGTTCCGCTTCGAGTTCGGCGCGCAGCGACTTTCTCAAACAACTTGTCGGTGGCGTGCTCGCGCAGGGCTGTGAGCTCTTCGATGCTCAATGAGTCCAGATCGATCTTTGCCATTGGAACCTCCCGTTTGTCTTTCGCTAACGGGAACCCGCATGAGCGACAAGAATGCGCCACACCTTATCCACCACCGTCGCTTCAGACGGCACGTGATTACAATGCCTCCCCATTCACGCCCCATTCGCGCGCGCCAATGATGGCGGGGCGCGAATCAAACAAAAATCGGATGGGTGATGACGGAGAAGGAAGAAAGACTCGCGCGCGACCGTGCCGAAATCGCAGCACGCGTCGCGAGCTTCAGGCAAACCCAGCAGAAGTTCGAACGCGAGCGCAAAGAATATTACGAAACGACCTTGGCCAACGCGCTGAATGGATCCAGCCGGCCATCATTCTGGCGCTGAGGTGGAACCGGCAAGAGCGCAAGAGCACTGTTCGACCTCCGCGTTGTCGCCGATGGAATTTCGCGCGCGGAACCCGCAATAGAATTTGCTGCGGCCGGAACGAAGCCGATGCCTCGACGTTTTGCTGATAAGTGCAGCAACCTTGCGAGAGGTGAAAGCACGAAAGCCCCGTCTAGATCTTCGGATGTAGGCGGGGTTTTCGTGTGCTGGTTAGGAGGACGGCATTGCGAGCTATGCGATCCCGCTGACCTGACCATCGAATTGCGCGGAACGAGTACGATCCGTTCGGTGTTTCACTACCGGAAGGTGCATCATGCCTGTGTGGATGGAAATTCTGATCAATTTGATCGGTTATGCCGGCTTCATCGCCATCGCGACCTATCACAAATCGCCGGGTGAAAAATTGCCGGACCGTTGAGTGCCTTCTGGGCTGCGCTAGTTCGCCCTGTGTGGTTCACCCGCAGTGCGAACGAGCCGATCGGCCTTGACCAGCGGTTGGCCGCTTTCAGTTTGCGGCCGTAATGAAAAGCTGATGACGACGAAGGCGAGGCAAAACAGCAGGCCGACCACCATGACGCGCCGATGGGTCGGTTTGTCCGCATTGTGAAACGAAGGGACCATGGCCTGCTTTCCTGAAGGCCATCCCTATCGCAACGCTGGATGCACACAACGCGATTTGGGTTTTAACCAACTGAATAGGGTTATCTCCGCTTTCGAAACAGCCATGCTCGCGGCCCGCACGGGCGCTTACAGTTCGGCCTTCATCCATCGCGCAGCAGCGGAGCAAGACTCCCTTTGTTCTCCTAGAACGAACAGGGGGTGCGTTTCGGGCACGGTTGCCTTCTTAAGATACCGTTACCTCGCCCTGTCGGCGGTCGAACCTTTTTGGCGCAGTCCATACCTATCTAAAAAGGTGCTGCGATGACCCAGGCCGACCACTATCGAGAACAATCCGACAGAGCCCGACAGCTCGCCGAAGCCATCAAGGATCCGGAAGCTTCGAAGAAACTGATCGAGATGGCCGAGGAATTCCGGCTCTACGCCGAGCGGCTGGAACAGATGCACTAGAACCTTTGCGGTTCCGACTGAATCAGAACTGGCTCCAGATTTTTGTTCGACGCCTTTTCACGAGACGGTTTCCACTTCACTCGAACACGTTGTGAGCTTGATCGGACGCGCGGGGCTTTAAGCTTCTGTTTACCTCTTTGCATCATGGCGCCCTGCCGTTAACCCAACCTCTTTACAAGACGTAAACGCGAGCCTGACAAGTTTTGATCAGGAGGGTTGCACCCATGGTCATTTACCCCATACCGGTTGAAGTGACACAAGCCAGAATCCAACTCGTCGTCGATCAGGCCGCCAAGGCGCCACCGCATACGATCAATCAGGATCTAAGGGCCGTCGACCATGCCAAGGCAGCCGCCATCGAAGCGGCCCTGGCTGACTTACAGACCGACGAACCGTCGCTGGTGGACGTCAAAGTCTGACCTGACGGGAATACCAATCTTGCACGCAAGGGCCAGACTGCGTCCGTCCCTGCTCTCTCACGCTCGCCATGCGAGCCGTTGTCCTCGCGGGAGCGCTCGACATGCTCGTTGCGCGTCAAGTCAGGCATATCATCCGTTAATGCATCAGGCGCGGCACGATAACCGATACCGCCAGCAATGCGCCGAGGCTGCTCACCACGGATAATTTCATCCGGGCCGTCCTGGCGTCGGTAATCGGGAGTACGAAAAAGAAAACCATCGCAACAGTGAGCACGCCGTAAAGCAGGTACATAGTCGATCCCTCCGTTAGCGCCACAATGGGCAGAAGGAGCCGGTTGCGTATGTGTAGGGGATCACGCCGGTGACGCGGCGCCGCCCGACGACATTCGTCTGAAAGCACAGCGGCGACCGAACGCAGCGAAATCACCCGTCCGCGTGGGACGCAATTTCGACAATCTTGCAATTTTACGCTTTTGGTTGTTTTAATCGCAACGTGAGCGTGCGACACCGGTTTGATCGAAATTCGAGAGAAAAGAAATGCTCGGGAAGTTTCTGCGCGACGAGGGCGGCGCCACCGCAATCGAATACAGCCTCATTGCCGGGTTTATCGCCTTGGCCATCATCGCCGCCGTCGGAATGACGGGCGAAAGGCTCGTAACGCTATTTGAGAGCCTTATTACCGCGTTGACGCTTTAGGTTTGCGACTAAGACTAAGATGTCACGCCGAAGGTGAGAATGGCGAGCTCTACCAACATCCAGCGCATCAGCCAGCGAAAGCCAGAACAAGCACCAACGCGGCAACGCCGTTAAGCCTTGCCAAAAATATCGCCCGGCGAGCGGGAGTGTTCAGCACAATATTGCCTCCCCGCGCCTTTTCGGCTGGGTAGGGAGCCTGTTAAGCGGGACCTTCGCGCACCATTGCTACGCGATCCAATAAATTGCTGTTCCAATGACAACGAGAGCAATGGCACCAGCGGTCAAAGTCCCGAGTTTTCGCTCGGACTTTGTAGGCAAATCTTCCCGCGCCGCATTCTCTTCAGCCGGATCTTGTTTCATGCGACACCTCTGCAGATTCAAAGCCGGCGTAGCGGTTTCGTTCCTCGGAACCCAGGTTCGAAATTTATCGACAGGAGGACGAGAGGAACGGGTTCGCGAGCGCGTTGGTTAGGCGAGCTCTCCAAGGCACCGCCTTTGAGCTTCGCCCAAGCGGGGCATCGTCCCGCAACCTGACCGCTGAGCAACGAGCGCTTCCAATCTCTCGCACTCGCCTGCATCGATGGCCTTCTGAGACCACGTAGCGCTCAGTGCGAACGGCTGCGAACGAACCCGCACTTTATCCGCACGTTATCGGTGACCTCTGGTGCACTTTGCTGCTATTTTCCGCCCGAACCGCCCAACGCAAACAAGATGTCTGAACGTTCTCAGGAGGACAAGAAACATGCGCTATCTCCACACCATGCTGCGCGTCCGCAATCTCGATACCGCGATGAAGTTCTACCGGGACGCGCTGGGGCTGAAGGAAGTACGCCGGGTCGACAACGACAAGGGCCGGTTCACGCTGGTGTTCCTGTGCACGCCGGAGGACGAAGGCCTGCTCAAGGCCGCTCCCCAGAACCGCGGTGCGCCACTGGTCGAGCTCACCTATAATTGGGACGAGGAGAAATACGGCGAAGACCGCTATTTCGGTCACCTCGCCTACGAGGTCGACGACATCTACGCGACCTGCGACCGCCTGATGAAGGCGGGCATCACCATCAACCGGCCGCCGCGCGACGGCAACATGGCTTTCGTCCGCTCGCCGGATCTGCATTCGATCGAGCTGTTGCAGAAGGGCGAACCGAAGCCGCCGGCTGAGCCGTGGACCTCGATGCCGAACGTCGGTCACTGGTAGGCCTTGTACAACTTCTTCGTTCACGTCCGTCATTCGAGCTACCGGCTCGTGACCAGAGCGGACGCGCCATTTCCTGACCAGACAAGCGAAAGCGAATGGCGGCTGACGCGTAGCCGCCATTCGCACGACGTCAACGCCGAAGTGCGCGAGGCGATCGACCGTGATGGCTACTCGCTGTTTCGGATTGGACTATCGCTCGCGGAAATCCCAAAACCTTAGAACGTTCCTGCGCTCGGGTTCTTTTCCGGGCAGGAACCACCCCTCGCACGCCGCGTTTTCTCCTCGAATACATTGAGGAGGAGACGATGGGACGAGGAATTCTGCTTTGGTTGCTGGGCGTGCCTATTCCGGTGATCATTCTGCTATGGCTGTTCTTCGGCCACTGACCGGCCGACGCCACGAATAATGCGAGAAGCGGGCTCTGTCGCACTGCGACAAAGCTCAATTTTTATGGGTCGGGACCCGCGAACGCGCGCTTTTTCTCTGATGTTCGGCTATTAACGGCCAATCGGAAAATCAGCGGGAGCAACGTGCGTGGCCGACAACAACAAACAACAATTCACCATCTGGGGCCGTGCCAATTCGGTCAACGTGCAAAAAGTGCTGTGGTGCCTCGCCGAACTCGACCTCGCTTATCAGCGTATCGATGCCGGCATGCAGTTCGGCAAGAACAGCGAGCCTGACTATCTGGCGATGAATCCGAACGGCCGCGTACCCACGCTGGTCGATGGCGACTACGTGCTGTGGGAATCTAATTCGGTAATGCGTTATCTCTGCATGGCCTATGGTGAGGGCTCGCCGATCTACCCCTCGCCGCCGAAGGCGCGCGCCGGCGTCGACCGCTGGCTCGATTGGACACTCTCGACGCTGCAGCCGGTCGACCGGCCGGTGTTCTGGGCGTTGGTGCGCACGCCAGTCGAAAAGCGCGACATGGTCGCGATCCAGAAGGATGTCGATGCCGAGGCCGTGGTGTGGCGGATCGTCGAGGCGCAACTGGCGACACGGCGCTTTATCGAGGGCGATCAGTTCACCATCGCCGACATCGCGCTCGGCGCCTTTGCGCGGCGCTGGTTCGGCGTCGACGGCGTGACAAAACCGAAACTGCCGAACCTCGAACGCTGGTTTTCGCAGCTCGCCGTCCGCCCCGGCTTCAGACAATTTGTCGCGCCGCCGATGACGTAAGCGCGAAACTACTCAACGCGAGCCGCCGGACACCCCCACTCCAACGCTCAGCGCGCCGCCAATTTTCATGCAGGTGTTGGTGCCTTCGATTCTGACGAAGCCCGCGCCGTATTCCGCGCATGCATTGGCCGAACTTGGGCGCTTGAGCGGAAGCGACTTGCCCGACGCGGGGGCTTTGTCGAGCTTCTGAGGACGGGGTTGTTCCGCAACCGCGGCAACCGAAGACAGCGCCACGGCGATTATTATCAGGAGGAATTTTCGCATTCCGCCTTTTATCGCTCCTTACGGATCAGTGCCAGATTAGCGGATGAACTTAATGCCGACCGATTTGCCGCGGCGCCACACCACTTCGCAGCGGCGCCCGGTCCTGGCGTCGCGTGAAAAAGCCAAACGCAATTTCGCCGGCAGCGTGTTGGGATCGTCGATCGTGACCTTCGCGCCCGTCGTGGACATATCCTGCACCACGCATTGGCGGGCGGCAAAACCGCCTTCGAGCGTGATCCACCCGGGTTGACTTAATGATTTGCGCGCGTCGCGCTTCTTGCCTGATAGCAAAGCCATGTCGAAAAGCTCCCCGAGACAGCCCTACACCATGCGGCTTTAGAATCCGTTGCTCGGCACGGCGTGTCTCGTCGTGCGGCCGGGACGCTGATGGAAGCGCGAAACGGCTGCAGAAACGTCTTTCCGGGCGGCTTGCCCACCCGCTCAAACGCCACTATACGTTCGCCCGTCGCCGCCCCCATCAAACATGGAAGGCCGGCGGCCAACATGGCCCATCAAGCATTAACATCTTGATTTTCCTGTTGTTCTTGCTCCCTTCGTCTATCGGTTAGGACGCCACCCTTTCACGGTGGAGAGAGCGGTTCGATTCCGCTAGGGAGCGCCATTACGCCCGCGGCGCGAGAAGCCCATAAACACTTTCAATTAGTTGTAGCCCGCACCTAAACTGCGTTGGACAGTTTGTGGACGCGCCTGCGCCCCGGTTTGTTCTGCTCTTGTACCCTCCGCAATCGCGTCTAAATTGAGTTCCGTTAACTTTAAACAGGACTGTCAAAGACCATGCCGGACAAACCACCGGAGGATCCTCAGAACTTTAGCAAAGCCGTTCGCGCGCTGCTCACGACGGGTCTTCTGACGCCGTTCGCGCTAAAGGCATCCGAGAGTTTTGCCGATGGGCATCATGTTGCGGGCGGGGTCTATGCGGCGCTCGTCACGCTAATCCTTTTAGCAGGCGCTTATTGGCCAAGGATAGAAGCGCTCGCGGCTCGTGCTGGAATCGCAATCAAGTCGAAAGCAAAATTTGCCGTCGTGGGGTTGTCTGGCGCCGCGGTTGTCGCGTCGGCCTTCATCATTGGCATGTACGTCGGCCGCAGGCAGGCAGTGACTCCAGCCCCCATCGGACACATCGTCTGGAATTTCGAACAGACAGCAAGAGGAGCCGGATACTTTTTGACGATGCAAAAATTGAGCGACCAGCCGGAAATCCGTGTGATCTCGTTCGGAGCGCGCGCCAAAAACGTTTCGGACAAGCCAATTTTGCAATTTAACGGAACGATGAGATCGGAGCAGACCAATGTCACCGTCCCGCTCTATCTTTTAGCTCAAGAGCAAGACCAGGCGAAGGCCGTCGCCGCTGCTTGTTTCCCACATGCGTGGCTGCCAACGCTAGCGGAGCAGACTTTCGGCATCCCTCCCCTCGCCGAATTTGAAATCAGCTCATCGGAAAAGCCGTTCATTGAGTCTGGTAAAGATGGAATCCCGCTATCAAAATTCCTTCACGACTTCGTACCGTTTACGGTTTCTCTGGAATACGACGGGGTCAAATATGAGAGACGATTTACCGCTGATGAAGTTCGGCTCCAGGCCGAGGTGTTCAGGAAAACTTACACGCCTCAAAGCAACCCTCGCATCACGCGCAAAGTTGACGCGAAGTCCGCACCCCTTATGCCTCTGGAAACAATAATTCCACAACCTTTGCCCAAGAGCCTGCCCGGTCTCGCAAGCCCTATCCCGCCCGTTGGACTTCCAAAAATTCCATTCAACTGAGCTTCTTGCACAGGCTCTCACACCGGCGCGGTCGTCGGCGACCCGGACCTTGGTCGACAGCTTGACGATGCCCCGCGGATCCACGCCCGCGAACTCCGGCGGCACGCGCCGCACGAAATGCCACACTCCGCCAGTTGTTCTGGTTTTTCAGCGACTTGGCGGAACGGCCAAAAGGGCCGCTAGGGAGCGCCATCATGTTCCAAACACTTTCAAAGCCCAGGGCGACCATTTTCAAGGCTTAAGGGAACCATTTTCCCAGCCCAAGTTCCATCCGCTGCATAGTCCGGCAAACGGGCATCAGAGCGTAAGAATGAGGAACAGGGAAAATGGATACGGCCGCTATTGCAATCACAGCCTGCGTCGCGCTTTACCTCGCACTCCGCGTAACGTTGCGGGTCTACTTTCCACCGGATACCTGACGGACCCTCCTCACGAGGCTCGGGGACTATCATATGCGGGGACTGAATGTTGCCAGGCCCCTCCCCCAAGCTCGTTGCCCCACTAGCCGGCTTCGCAAAACAGGCTCTCGACGTGGCAGGGATATCCTGACGTTTCCGCTATTGCCGGCGGCTCGATCACGCCGGCGAATCGTATTCGCAATGGCGACCTTCGCTGCCGCTTCGGCGGCCGCCTTTACGGTTAGCGGACAAGCGGATAACAGCTCGATCGAGTACCAGTCAGGACGGTAGGATAGAGCCAAACGCGGCATCGCAACCGAACACGAGTATTGCAGCGGTTTGGTTAAGGGCTAACGGTAGCCCTTGCACTTCATCTATTCCTTGTATTCTCCACTGCGTTCTCACTTGCGTTCAACCTTGCAAGGGCCACGGTGAAATTCCTGCTTGTGGTCCCGGTCATAGTTATAACTGCGATACTGATTTCGATCGCCGCCGCCCCATCTCCCTTTGCCGCTCTCATCCTTCCACGGATCTGCAAGAGCAGGACTGACCATTGTTGCCACGCAAAAAGCAATCAAAGCGAGTTTCATTGCTACATCCTCCACCGTTCGGTTGAGGTAACGTCCCGTCAGCGGAATTGTTCTGGAACGCCAGAAACGAACGAATATCAAGATTGCAAGCGCCAATGCTGATAAATGTATCAGCTCGATGGGACACTAGTTGAGCCGGCTGAAAGTCGCGATGACGCGTTCTCACTGCCAAAGCTCAACGGCGTGACCATCGACCAATTGCGACGCGCGCGCCCTGGCCTCATCTTCATTCTCGCGGAGCGGGGTAAAGCCATGCAAAACAAGTAACTCCCAACCTCCGGTACGCCGGCGCATCGGAAGATTGCGCATCAACTCTAAACCGACCTATTCAGTATTTATTAAAAGCACACCAAATTAAATTAATATTTTGAACTGCAGAAATCACCGACACACCCACCGCGAGCACCTGAAACCAGATGCGAGAAGGAAATAAGACAACCTACAATCGATTAAATAAAGTTCCTGTGCGGTATTATGGTGGGGTTAAATTGCTTTACTGACTTTTAATGAATGCTAATGTTCGGAAATAATTGGCAATCAAGCCGGCAGATAAAAGTTATTGTGAATTCCAGTTATTGGCAGGGAGTAAGCGATGATAAATCTTCGCACAACCTTAGTTGCAGTTTCGATCGCCACGGCTGCGGCCATGCTCAGCACTTCTTCGGCTTCAGCGGCGATTGTATTGGCCGATACGGACTGCAGCCTGTCGTCGGGCTGCCTATTCAATGGTAATGTGACCGACGAAGCACCTAGCGTGCTGGAGCTTGAGACAGCGTACAATACGCAGCATGTCGAGCCACCGTTGCCTGCCACAATCGATCTGCAGGGTCTGTTTAAAACCCCAGGTAGCCTCGGTGGCACAAGCGGCACGTTCACATTGCCCGGCGGCGGACTTTTTGACTTCATCGCCATTAAGGCAGGCAATCAGTTCATGCTTTACCAGGTGAGCCCGACGAATTCGGTCGACTGGACCACTGCCGGATTGGTGAATAACAGAGGGATCCCACATGAGGCTTCTCACATCGTGGCGTTTTCGAGTGTGGGGGCTGTTCCCGAGGCCTCTACCTGGGCGATGATGATCCTCGGCTTTGCCGGCGTGGGCTTCCTCGCCTACCGACGCAAGGGACAGGGCCGCGTTCGCGTGGCCTAGGCTTGCACGCATTGCTCGCTGTGGGCAGGCCGCCAATGGCGGCCTCTCCGCGGTCAACTAGCTCTGATGCGTTGCGTACACTAGCTGATGCACCTGTCCCCGGCCCCGGGGGCGTCCCTCCTGGGAGCATCATAATGGATGAGATCCCCCGCGAACGAATTGGCTAATCTGAAAGAGGCGCTCGCGAACTTCGAGCATCAGCTCGATGCATTCGAAGCCCGGGTCGGATACCAACCGAAGGAATCTCAGCCACCTTGTCTGGTTTCGGCCGATCCTCAAATTGGTCTGGCGTCGATCGATCCTCAAATTGCGTTTGCCAATGAGGTCGTCGCCGCCATGAAAAACCGCCTGACCGAAGATCGCGCCATGGACGGCATGCGACGAGGCAAACTCTCCTAGCGCCGCCGGCGCAGCTTTCCATCACACCTGAAGCAAGGCCCTTCGGTTCGCTCGCAAGCCGCGGTCGACGACCGGCTGAAACGGCGGCCCGTGCTCCCGCGGCGTTGGGATCATTTCCTGCTCGCACCGCACCTCGTGCTCGTACAACGCGAACCATTTCTTTGATGCAATTGCACAATTGAATTATCCTCGCGCAATGGCCTGAACGCCCTCACACGTTTTGCGGAAACAATGCGCGGCTACACGCTGAAGGAGAAGGCGAAGGTCACCGCTGGCGCGGTGGCGGCGCTCGTCATCGTGGCATGGCTTGCAATCATCGCATTGGCGCTGCTGTCTGGAGGATAATCAACGCGGACTAACGACGTTCACGGAACTTTGTTCTACTATCGCGAAAACGTGAGGAACTTTGTTCTACCCCGGAGAACTACGGGCTAGCAGGTACGACATCCTATGATTGACCATCTCTCGCGCGTCGACGGCGCGCGTGTTCTCGCCGATCTTCACGCGCTGCGTGCAATTGGCCCGTATAAGACCGGCGTTCACAAGCCGACTTTCTCGGAACCGCATCTCGCCTCGCTGGCGTGGCTGGTGCAGCGGCTTCCCGAAGCCGGCCTAGCGGGCGAGATCGACGGCATCGGCAACGTGCTCGGCACCAGCACGAAAAGCGGGCCGAAGCTGCTGGCGGGGTCGCATCTGGAAAGCCAGAACCACGCGGGCTGGCTCGATGGACCGCTCGGCGTGGTCTATGCGCTCGAAGCCGCCCGCGTCATCAATCCCGATCCGAATATAAACGGTGCCGTCGAAGTCGCTTCATGGTGCGACGAGGAAGGCCATTTCGGACACTTCCTCGGCAGCCGGTCCTATGTCGGCGCCGTTGCCGAAGCCGATATCGATGCCGCGCGCGACCGCAACAATGACAGGAGCATGCGTGAGGCGTTACGTGATGCAGGCCTGGCCGGCCGCGCCCGCGCGCAGTGCGAACAAGGGCGGCATATCGGTTATCTCGAAGCCCATATCGAACAGGGCGAGACACTCGAAAGCAGCGGTCTCAAGATCGGCATCGTCACGTCCATCGTCGGAATCTGGCAATACCGCATCACCTTCACGGGTGAACAAAATCACGCCGGCACCACGCGGATGGCCATTCGCAGGGACGCGGGCCTCGCACTCGCCAGGTTTTGCGTCGCTATCGACGATCGTTTTCCCGCCGCCTGCGGCCCGCGTACGGTGTGGACCACCGGCCGCATCACGCTCGACCCCGGCGCGCCCAGCATCATCCCGGGAGCGGCGGAAATGCTGTTCCAGATTCGCGACGACGATCCTGCCGTGATTGCGCGGCTGGAGGAGCTGCTCAACAGCATGGCCGCGGAGGTCAACGCCCAGAGCCGCTGCACTGTTGCGGTGGAGCGCATCCGCACCGGGACCCCCGCGCGGATGGATGCCTCGTTCCAGCAGGCCATCGAGGCTGCCAGCACAGCTTTTGCCGACGGCAAATCACTCCGCATGCCGAGCGGCGCCGGCCATGACGCCCAGATTCTCTCAACCGTGATGCCGGCCGGCATGCTGTTCGTGCCCTCGATCGGCGGCATTTCGCATCACTGGACCGAGAACACCGCCGACGCCGACATCGTCACTGGCGCAGAGGTTTTTGTTGACGCCTGCCGGCGGCTGTTGGCGCAATGAGGCGACGCGAGATGCGACATGGTTGCTGAAACCAGGCCGGCCTACTCGATCAGGGACATTCCGGCCGGCGTATGGGTACTGGGCTTCGTCTCGATGCTGATGGACATCTCGTCGGAGATGATCCACGCGCTGCTGCCGATCTACCTGGTCTCGGTTCTCGGCGCATCGATGGTGACGGTCGGCATCATCGAAGGCATCGCCGAGGCGACCGCCTCCATCACAAAGATATTTTCCGGCGCGCTGTCGGACTGGCTCGGCAAACGCAAATGGTTAGCTGCCATCGGTTACGGTCTCGCAGCCTTCACCAAGCCGGTGTTTCCGCTGGCGCCAACCGTCGGCTGGCTGGTGGCCGCGCGTTTCGTCGACCGGATCGGCAAAGGCATTCGCGGTGCCCCGCGTGATGCGCTTGTGGCCGATTTCTCGCCGGCCGATCTGCGCGGCGCGAGCTTCGGGCTGCGCCAATCGCTCGATACGATCGGCGCTTTCGTTGGTCCCTTGCTCGCCATCGCCCTGATGTGGTGGACATCGGACAACTTCACGGCGGTGTTCTGGGTTGCCGTAATTCCCGCCTTCCTGGCGCTGGCCCTGATCGTTCTCGCCGTGCGTGAGCCGGACCGGCCGCACGCGCTGCGCACCGTGCGCAATCCGATCAGCCTGACCGAGATCAAAAACCTCGGAACAGCCTATTGGTGGGTGGTGGCGGTAGCGAGCGTGTTCACGCTGGCGCGCTTCAGTGAGGCCTTCCTCGTTCTGCGCGCCCAAAATGTCGGAGTGCCGATCGCGCTCGTGCCCGCCGTGCTGGTGGCCATGAATATCGTCTATGCCCTCGCGGCCTACCCTGCCGGCGTCATCTCGGATCGCATGGGCCGCACGGCCGTGCTGGCGAGCGGCATACTGGTGCTGGTTGCGGCCGACATCGCATTGGCGTTGCTGCCGTCGGTGGGCGGTGTTGCGCTTGGCGTCATTCTCTGGGGCCTGCACATGGGATTGACGCAGGGACTGCTGGCCGCGCTTGTTGCGGATACCGCGCCGGCCGAGTTGCGTGGCACGGCTTACGGATTCTTCAACCTGCTCGGCGGCGTAGCGATGCTCGCGGCCAGCGTCATTGCCGGCGCACTCTGGGATATCGCGGGGCCGCAGGGCACGTTCCTGGCCGGCGCTGGCTTCGCACTGGTCGCGCTGGCGGGATTGCTGGTGGTACAGGGCAAGATCGGCCAACGGACAGCGGCCTGAGCGGCGCCGGATTCGGCCGGGTTCCTTGGTGACAAGGAGTCGCGTCTGACTTTCTTGCAAACGGGCTAGGTTTGCGGCCATTTACGCTCGCACGAGGTAAAGTTCCCCAGATGCTGCTGCTGCAGGCTCTCCCTACATCGATCGGCGTTGCCGCCATCGCGCCGGCGTTGCTGGTGCTCTGGCTCGTCATTGCCGCGGACGAGCGCCCCGGTCCACCCGCGCGGGTATGGCTCGCTTTCGTACTCGGGGCCGCCAGCATTTCTCTGTTGGGCATTGCGCGCGCCCCGTTTGCCGCGATCCTCGCGGTGCCGGGAAACCCCTGGATGACGCAAGGCCTGCGTTCGATCTTCGGGGTCGCCGCGCCTGAAGAGATCGTGAAAGTCCTCGTGATCATTCTAGTGTCATTGCCGGTGCGACGCCGCGCGTTTGCCGATCCAATGGACACGGTGGTCTACGGTGCGGCCGCAGGCCTCGGCTTCGCCGCCTACGAAAACCTCGCTTATCTCGTGCAACACGCCGATATGTGGCGGTCGCTGGCCGCCTTGCGCAGCGTGTTGACGGTACCGTTTCACGGCGCGCTCGGCATCATCGCAGGCGCCTATATCGCGATCGCCCGCGCCGGCACCGCACTGGGTGCACATCGCCATCATCGCGACTGGGCGCGGATCTCGAGTTGGGCGCTGGCGCTGTTCGCGCCGGTCGCGCTGCATGCGGCATTCGATTTTCCGCTGCTGACGCTGCAGAAACATCCCGATCTCGGCCCCAATGTGCGAATGCTGCTGGGGGCGGCGAGCCTGCTCATCGGCTTCAGTTCGATCGGGTTTGCTATACGGCTGGTACGGCGCGTCGGCCGCCATCATGCGCCGCGCACCGAGATCGCGCGTGAGCGGCTGAGCCAGTTGCGGCGGATGTGGGCCCTGCTGCTCGTGGGCAGCGGTGCGGGCTTCGCGGGCGCGGCTTTCGTCCTGACCTCGCTTCATCACTGGTTCGTCAATCCGGAGCGCAATGCGTCGCTGCTTCTCGTTCCGCTCGGCATGACCTCCATCCTAATAGGCTTGGCGCTGTTGCTGGCCACGTCGGCGGTCTATGTATTTGGCCGCAATCGCATCAGAACGTCCTCCGACGGATTTTCGTCCGCGCCTGAGCCGAGCTGAGCGTCATCCTTCCGTCGTTGACCTCACTCAAAAAGCCCGGCGAACAATTGTTACCCGGAGGCGGCGTACTGGCTATATTGGACACTCGGCGCGGCAAGCATCGGGAGTTTCCAATGGCCCAAGATATTCCCCCGGATATCGGCAAGCTGCAGTCCGAAATGAACGCCGCGGTGAAGACGCACTGGAAGGCCTTCCTGTTCGAAGGCATCGTGCTCGCCCTGCTCGGCTTGGCTGCGATGATCGTGCCGCCGCTCGCAAGCCTCGCCGTCACCATCTTCCTCGGCTGGATGTTTCTGATCGGCGGCATTGCCGGGCTGTTCGTCACTTACTGGGCGCGGCAGATGCCGGGCTTCTGGTGGTCGCTGTTTTCGGCGGCGCTGGCCATTCTCGCCGGAGGGATTTTGCTGGCGCGGCCCGTGCAGGGCGTCCTCACGCTCACCATCGTGGTCGGCGCGTATTTTCTTGCCGAGGGCGTCGTCACCATCATGTACGCGCTGGAGCACCGCCGCGAATTGTCGGAGCGCTGGTCCTGGCTGCTGATCGCAGGCGTGATGGACCTTCTGATCGCGTTCATCATTGTCGCCGGGCTGCCGGGTTCGGCGGAATGGGCGATCGGCCTCCTGGTCGGGATCAATCTCGTGCTCGGCGGCGCGTCACTGGTCGGCATGGCGCTTGCCGCGCGCAAATCCTGACGCCGCCGATTATGGGATGACAAGACCCGGCCGGTGCGCTATAGAGCCCGCCATGATCATGATCGCCACCAGCAACTTTTGGTATTTTAGCTACGACAGCTCGCTGGCGGTGGGAGGATCGCGCTCAATCTGACGAATTGAAGCAAGAAGTCCGAACAGCCGCCAAACCTGGCGGCTTTTTTGTTGGCCGGCAGGTTTCCTAGAAACAGGAGCCACAGCCGTGTTGAGCACCACCGACGACCTTCGAATTAGAGCGTTAGCCGATCAGGTTGCAAATATCCTGCGGCGGCGAAGTAGTTTGTGGATTCTGCGGGCGAGTAAGTGTCGACGATGCGGCCAATGGCATCC
>NZ_JADPKF010000074.1:0-81181 GCF_023073815.1 Bradyrhizobium sp. 157
GCAAGGCAAGTCGCACGAACTCGCGTCGCTGATCCATTACTGACACCTCGTTCCACGGCATGGACGGCTCCCGAATCGGACCAATCCAGCCAATTTTGACGTGTCAGCTATGTCTCCGAACACCTGTCAGTGATCTGTCCGGGCTAAACACTTCGCGGGTGATGACGAGTGAGTGTGTGGACCCAACTACCTCCGCCCGAAAAGCTTCTCAATATCGCTCAGCTTCAATTCCACGTAGGTCGGCCGGCCGTGGTTGCACTGGCCGGAATTGGGCGTGTCTTCCATCTCGCGCAGAAGCGCGTTCATCTCTTCCGGCTTGAGGCGTCTCCCGGCGCGGACCGAGCCGTGGCAGGCCATGGTGGCGGCGACATGCATCAGGCGGCGCTCCAGCGGCAGTGCCTCGTCCCATTCGGCCATGTGCTCGGCGAGATCGCGCAACAGCGCCGCGGCGTTGGTCTTGCCGAGCAGCGACGGCGTCTCGCGCACCGCCACCGCGCCGGGACCGAAGGATTCGATCGCAAGGCCGAACGAGGCGAGTTCCTCGGCGCGCGCCAGCAGCTTCTCGACGGTGGCCTCATCGAGTTCGACGATCTCGGGGATCAGCAGAATCTGCCGCTGCACGCCGTTCTTCGCCAGCGACGCCTTCAGCTTCTCATAGACGATGCGCTCATGCGCGGCGTGCTGATCCACGACAATCAGCCCGTCGCGAGTTTGCGAGACGATATAGGTCTCGTGGATTTGCGTCCGCGCCGCGCCGAGCGGCCGGTCGAGCAGATCGGCAGAGGGCTGCGCCTCGAAGCGAACGTCGGCGGTTGGGGCGCCGACATCGAACGCGGCTTGCCCGGCTTCGGCGAGCGCCGTTGCCGCCGCGCCTTCGAACGAAGGCCTGACCGGATAGGCCGGCGAACTCCGCCAGTCCCAGTTGGTCGGGCGCGGCGCAAAGGACGGGCGGAATGCCGATAGCGCCGCGCCGTCGGTATTGGCAGCAGTGCGCCGGCCCTCGCGGGCCAGGCCGTCTTTGAGCGCATGCACGATCAGCGCGCGAACGAGCCCGGCGTTGCGGAAGCGTACCTCAGTCTTGGCCGGATGCACGTTGGCATCGACCTCCTGCGGCGCCAGCGTCACGAACAGCGCGACGACCGGATGGCGGTCACGTGGCAAATAGTCGGAATAGGCCGCGCGCACCGCGCCGAGGATAAGCTTGTCGCGGACCGGGCGGCCGTTGACGAACAGATATTGCCCGAGCGCATTGGCGCGGGTCAGCGAGGGAGCGCCGGCAAAGCCCTCGACCATGACGCCTTCGCGCTCGGAGCGCACCTCGATGGCGCAAGAGCGGAAATCATGACCTAAGATGTCGCCGAGCCGCGTGAGCCGGCCCGCAGCACCCGGCAGCGCTGCGGCCCAGATCACCGGCGCGCGTTCCTCGCCGGCCAAGGTGAAAGCGATGTCGGGCCGCGCCATCGCGAGGCGCCGCACCACTTCGCGGATCGCCTCGGCCTCGGTGCGGTCGGTCTTGAGGAATTTCAGCCGGGCGGGTGTTGCATAAAAGAGATCGCTGACCTCGACGCGGGTGCCTTGCGACAGCGCGGCCGGCATGATCTGCGATTTCAGACCGCCTTCGACTGACAACGACCAGGCATGCGGCTCACTCGTATGGCGCGTGGTGATACCGAGCTTCGCCACGGCGCCGATCGAGGGCAAAGCCTCGCCGCGAAAGCCCAGCGTGCGAATGCGTAACAGATCCTCATCGTCGAGCTTGGAGGTGGCGTGACGGTCGACGGCAAGCGCGAGATCGCCATGGGTCATCCCGCTGCCGTCATCGGTGATGCCGATCCGCCGCCTGCCGCCGCCATCGGTGAAAATGTCGACGCGGCTGGCGCCGGCATCGATGGCGTTTTCGACGAGCTCCTTGACCACGCTCGCGGGACGTTCGACCACTTCGCCGGCAGCGATGCGATTGACGACCTGTTCGGGGAGCTGGCGGACGGGCATGAGGTCTCAGATCGATTCGAGGCTGGTGCGTGATTTTAGGCGGCTAGCGCATCAAATGCATGCGTCAAAATATTTTTACGGAACTTTTCTGGAGCTGCCGAAGCGCCGCATATGCGGTCGGTCCGTGGCCAAGGATTCGCAAAATGACCTCGAAATCCCTGCACGATCACCACATCGCGCGGCTTGCATGGCGTACGCACCGTTCGCGGATAACGACTGATCCGGCGATGAACATGTTCGGTTGTGAACGGTGCCTGAAGAAGCCGAACTGTTCGTCGTCGACAAAACCTTGGAGAAATGGATGAAGCTAGTGAAAACCTCGGCGATCGCGGTTGCAATCTCGGCTCTGCTTGCCGGTCCGGTACTGGCGCAAGGCGCCTCATCCGACACGCAAATCCGCGGCGGAGCAAAGGGCACGACCCAGATGCAGGGCGGAGCTTCTGGTAGCGTCGACGAGGACACGCCGGCGGGCGCTGCTGGCCAGAAGACAGGCGCCAAGACGGGTATGAAAGGCACCGTCGGAGCGGGTGGTAGCGCAGCGCCCAAGGCCACGGGCGGGGCGGTGACCCCACCGGCGACTAGCCGCTAAGTGCCTGGAGGAAACCCGCCTCCTCCGTCGGGTTGCTCTCCAACAGAACTCCGGCCGTGCGGCGGCCGGAGTTTTTTTGTGCCTCGACCGGCGACCCGCGAACCGAAAGCTCAGCCCGGCGGCTCTATCTGACGAGAACGCGTGACGTTCTCTCGCGCAATCAAAGGGAGCTGTTATGTTCTATCGCAAGAATTTGCCGGGCTGGGAGCGGGCGGTGCGGACGATCGGGGGCGTTGTGATGGTCGCCGATGGGCTGTTGGGCGTGCCCGGCACGACGGCCGGCTACCTGATCGCGGCCACCGGCGCGGTCGCAATCGCGACCGGATTTTTCGGCTTTTGTCCGATGTGCGCCATGGTCGGCCGCAGGCTTCCCTCATCATGAGCGCATTGGTCCGAGCGGGGCGCTGCAACCCCTCGCTGATCGAGGCCGCCCGCGGCGGCGACACCGAGGCGCTGGTGTCGCTGATCGCAGCCGCTCAGCCGGATATTCGCCGCTATGCCGCACGTAATTGCCGCGCGGCCGATATCGACGACGCGGTTCAGGAAACGCTGTTGCTGCTGTACCGGCGGGTCGGCACGTTGCGCGCGGTGACGTCGTTTTCGGCGTGGCTCTTTGCGGTCGCGCGCCGCGCCTGCCTTCGTCTACTGCGCAGGGCGACGGGGACACCGGCGACGCCGGCCGACGATGCGGGGATACGCCTGGCGCATCTTGCGCCGGAAGACATTCGCATCGACCTTTCGCGCGCCATCCAGTCGCTGCCCAATCATTACCGCGAGGTGATCCTGCTGCGCGATATCGAGGAGTTGTCGATCGACGAGATCGCGGGTGTTCTTGGGCTGACACGCGAAAGCGTCAAGGCGCGCATCCACCGCGCGCGATTGATGATCCGGGAATATCTGATCCGCGATTGAGACGTCGTGATCAGCGGTTCAATCGTCAAAGCGCGCCGTGCGTTTCGCCTTGACGTCGCTGCGCCGCTTCTTGCCTTCGAGCCGCCGCTGCTTTGATCCGAAGGTCGGCTTGGTTGGCCGCCGGGGCGTCGGGCGGATCAAAGCCTCGCGCAACAATTCGAGCAGGCGGTCGATCGCGTCGGCCCGGTTACGCTCCTGGGTGCGGAAGCGCTGGGCGTGGATCACGATCACGCCCTCCTTGGTCATGCGCTGGCCGGCGAGCCGCACCAGCCGCGCGGCCGCATCCTCCGGCAGCGCGATCTTGCGTGTGTCGAAACGGAGCTGCGCTGCGGTCGCGAGCTTGTTGACATTCTGCCCGCCCGGGCCGGAGGCGCGGACGAAGCTGATCTCGATGTCGTTTTCGTCGATCGCGAGATCGCGGGAAACCCGCAGCATGGCGTTCACCGGGGGGCAAGTGAGAATCGGCAGCACCATAGCGGTTTTGAATAGAAGCTGCTCTCGCCGCGCGCTCGGTCGTTCCCTCCCCCGCAAGGGGGGAGGGAGCGCAGGGTGCCGTGTCGTGAGTGCGCAGTTAAACCGTGGAAGCTCAGTTCGCCTTCGGCGGCGCCACCACCGGCTGCGCGGCAGCCTGCGGGGCGCGGCCGACGATCACGGTGAGCAGGCCCTGGCCCCACAGCTTCTGCGCCGCCTTTTTGGCGTCGTCGAGCGTGACGGCGTCGACAAGGGCATTGCGCTTTTCGATGTAATCGATCGGCAGTTTGTCGATTTGGTATTGCAGCAGCGCCTGCGCCAGCTTCGAAGAGGTGTCGAGCGCCAGCATCTGCGAGCCTTTGAGGTACGACTTGGCCTCGTCCAGTTCCTTCTGGGTCGGGCCTTCCTCGGCAATGCGGCGGATTTCCTTTTCAATCGCGTCCACCGTCTCGCCGGCGCGGTCGGCACGGGTGCCGGTATTACCGATGAACAGCGCGGAGCGATCCATCCAGAGCAGGGATTCATAGACGGAATAGGCGAGGCCGCGCTTTTCACGCACCTCCTTGTAGAGCCGCGACGACGATCCGCCGCCGAGAATGTGGTTCACGACATAGGCAGCCATGAAATTCGGATCGTGGCGGCGAATGCCGGGGCCGCCGAACGTCACCACGGTCTGCGGCACGTCGAGCGGCACGAAGGCGCGTTGCGGCGGCTTGGTAGCCTCGACCTCGGCGATCGGCGCGAGGCTGGCCTTGGCCGGCAGTCCGCCGAACGTCTTGTCCAGGAGCTTGCCGAGCGTGTCGGCATCGACATCGCCGACCACGGCGATCCGCAAATTATCCTTCGCAATCACGCGGCGGACGTAATCCTTCATGTCGGCGACATCGATTTTCGACACGCTGTCCAGCGTGCCGTTGGCCTGTCGGCCATAGGGATGATCGCCAAAGGCCAGTTCCAGAAATTTGCGGCTCGCCAGCGAAGTCGGGTTAGTGGTGTCGCGGCGCAGCCCGGAGAGCACCTGCGCGCGAATGCGCTCGACATCGACAGCGTCGAAATGCGGCGAGGTCAGCGCCAGATGGAGCAGGCCGAAAGCCTCGTCCTTGTTGTCCTTGAGCATGCGGAGCGAGCCGCGGAAATAATCCCGGGTCGACGAGAAGCTCAGCTCGATGGCGCGGCGCTCGAGGCGCTCGTGGAAAGTTTTGGAATCGAGATCGCCGGAGCCTTCATCGAGCAGGCTGGCGACCATATTGCCGACGCCGGACTTGGCAGCCGGATCCTGGGCGGCGCCGCCGGCGAAGGCGTATTCCATCGCTATCAGCGGCACGGTGGCGTCCTGCACGAACCAGGCCTCGATGCCGCCAGGCGAGACCAGACGCTGGATCTTGGCTGCGGCATGCGACGGGCTCGCCGCCAGCAACAGCAGTACGGCGCCGGCGATCAGGCCGGATGCGAGGCGCTGCGCGGGAATCGAAAAACGGATCACGAGCGCTTCTCCTCGCGTTTTTGCGCGGTATCCTTGATCAGATAGCCGGTCACCGAGCGTTTCTTGTCGAGCCATTTCTGCGCGGCGTCACGGACCTGCTCGGCGGTGACGGCGCGAATCCGGTCCGGCCAGCTCCTGATATCGTCGATGGAAAGCCCCGTGGTCAGCGCGCCGCCATACCAGCGCGCCAGCGTGGCCTGGTTGTCCTGCGCGTAGATCGCTTCCGCAATCAACTGGGTCTTGACCCGCTCGAGATCCTCGGCGCGGGCCGGGTTTTGGATGACCTCCGCGATCACGCCGTCGATCACCTGCTCGATCTGCGAAAACTCCACGCCGGGTTTTGGCGAAACCGAGATCGAGAACTGCGAGGGATCCAGCGCGGTCCCCTGGTAACCGGCGCCGGCACTGATCGCGAGCTGACGGTCGATTACCAGTGCGCGATAGAGATAGGAGTTGGAGCCGCCGCCCATCAGTTGCGCGAGCACGTCGAGCGCCGGGCTTTCGCCGGCCGCAGCGGTCGCGGAAGAGGGGACGAGATAATAACGCCGCAGGCTGGTCTGCTCGACGCGCGGATCGGACAGCGTCACTGTGCGCGGCGCCGCCGGCACCGGCTCCTGTGGGCGGATTCGTTGCGCGGCAATGGCCGGCTGCGCCGGGATGCCGCCATAGGCTTTTTCCACCATCGGGCGGACTTCCTTGGCATCGACGTCGCCCGCGATCACCAGGATCGCGTTGTTCGGCGCGTAGAAGCGCTTGTAGAACGCCAGCGCATCCTCGCGGTCGAGCTTCTCGATTTCCTGGCGCCAGCCGATTACCGGCCGGCCATAGGGATGGTTGAGATACAGCGCCGCCATGATCTGTTCGGTGAGCCGGGCGTCCGGATTGTTGGCGACGCGCATGTTGAATTCCTCGAGCACGACATCGCGCTCGGGAAGTACGTTCTCATCCTTGAGGATGAGGCCGGTCATGCGGTCGGCCTCGAACTCCATCATTTTCGCCAACTGCTCGCGCGGCACGCGCTGGAAATAGCCGGTGTAGTCGAGCGAAGTGAAGGCGTTCTCGTTGCCGCCGATCCGCAGCACTGTCTGGGAGAATTCACCGGCGGGATGTTTGGCCGTCCCCTTGAACATCAGATGTTCGAGGAAGTGCGCCAGCCCCGATTTGCCCGGCGTCTCGTCGGCGGAGCCGACCTTGTACCAGATCATCTGCGTGACGACGGGCGTGCGGTGATCCGGGATCACGACGACTTGCAGGCCGTTGTCGAGGGTGAAGCTGGCCGGACGTTCCGACGTGACCGTGGTCTGGGCGAATGCGCTGCCGGCGGAGAAAGCAAACGTCGAGATGAGGGCTATCGCGAGAGAAACGGCAAGACGGTGTGAGGACATCATGACCTATCTGGCGCGCTCATTCCGCAAAACTGCTTACCGGTCCTGCGACAGGAATTCGCGCAAATGTTAGAAGTAATCCGACAAATCCGTTCGGGATCAAGATGCGGTATCGTACACCGCGCTCGCGCCGACAATCGTCACGAAGGCGAGAGATGAACTTAACTATTCGCCATACTTGCCGGCGGCTGGATTGTATTCCTTGTTGAGCGATTCCTTCGGTCCGGTGCCATAGGCATAGTTGGACGACGGCGTCTGGTAGCCGGGCGGAGGCTGGGTCAGCGAATCCCGCGTCGGCTCGCCCTTGAACGGGGCCGTCTCGGTCTTGCTGCCGCCGAACAGGCCACTGAAGCCGCCGCTATAGCCGAGCTGCGACGGGCTCAGGATCGGATTGGTGTTGGACGTACCCGGCTGCACCGGATCGTTATCCTTGCGCGCGGGCGCCGCGGTCTTGCCCGCCGCAAGTTCGGCCGGCGTCAGGATGCGAGCCGCTTCACGCGGGTCCTTGTTCTCTTTCTTTCGTGCGGCAATCGCCGCCTTGCGGCGCTGCTCGTCGGGATCCTTGGGCCAGTTCGGCGCCTTCGCATCGGCCGCGGTCGCGGCCGGCGGCGGCAAATCGAGTTTGGGTGGAACCACCAGCGGGGAGCGCTCGCGGTATTCGATGCCGCGATTTTCCATGTTGGTGCCGCCGAGGCCACGCATGATGCCTTCGATGATCTTTTCCTCGAAGGTCTTGTCGTCTTCGTCCTCGTCGTCAGCCGCGCGCACGGGGCCAGTGGCCATCACGAGGCCTATGCCAAGCGCGATGGCGGCGAACCGCAGCGCCCGGGTCAGCGAGCTGGTCTGCATCATCCAAAAGCGGGCTTCGGTCTCGCGCATCGCGCTGTTCCCATTCACATTTCTGCAACACGCGGGGGCCGGGCTTGAGGGGCCTAACGGCTCCAGACCGCAGGGGGTTCGTATCGGCCGGGATCAGGGCGCTTTTGCGGCGGGTACCCCGAAGAAGGAGTCATACAATAGGCCCGCTACCCCGGCAACAATGGCCACATCCGCAAGGTTAAACACGTACCAATTGAAGGTTTTTCCCCCGATCTCGATGTGGAACAGGGCAAAATCGACCACCGCGCCGTGCACGAATCGGTCGATGCCGTTGCCGGCCGCGCCACCGATGATAAGGCCGAGCGCCAGCGTCGCCAGAAGCGTGGTGGAGCGCGCCATCCAGATCCCCAGCACGATCACCGCAATCGCCTTGATCGCCATCAGCGCGAGCTGGGCGAACTGGTTATCGCTCTGGAACCAGCCAAAGCTGATCCCGAGATTCCAGGCCAGGACCAGGTCGAAGAACGGCGTGACCCTGACCGCGCCGCGATGGGCGAGGTCGAACACGTAGAGCAGCCAAAGCTTCGAGGCCTGATCAATCACCAGCGTCGCGACCGCCGCAATGGCGCCGGCGCGAAGGTGAGGGGTCACGAAGCGCTCCTTGCCGGACACTTATCTCGCCTTCTTTTTCTTCTTTTTCGGCCCGGTCGCAGACGACTTTCTTCCCGCCTTCTTTACCTTCTTCTTGGCTGCCTTCGTTGCCGAAGCAGCTTTCTTGGACCTGGCGGCTTTCCCGGCCTTGGCTTCGGTCTTCTTAGCCTTTGTTTTCTTGGTCTTTGCTTTGTTAGCCTTGGCTTTCTCGGCCTTGGTTTTCTTGGCGTTGGTCTGGTTGGCCTTGGCTTTCCTGGCTCTGGCCTTCTTGGGTTCGGGGACCGTCTTGGCTTTCGCCTCGCTCCTGGCTTGCTCAGCCTCCACAGCTTCCAACGTCTTCCTGGCTCCGACCTTCTTGGCCGTCGCGTCCGCCGTCACCTGTCCTGAATCGGCCGGCTCCGGCGCTTCCTCCGCTAGTCGCGGTTGTTCTACCTCGACCAACGCAAGAGGCTTGGCAGCCTGTTCAACTGCATCGGGCGGCTTATAGCCTTCGGCAAGCGCCTTCCATTCCCGCAAGGCCTGCGCGTCGCGCGGGGAGACGTCGGGATACTCGGCGTCTTCGCCGACGGTCGGGAGGATCTTCCATGACCGCGCGCATTTGGTGCCCACGGCCCTTTCGACCACGACAGCGACGCCGGGCACGTCGGCGAGCGTGAACGCGCTGGCCGGCGCATCGTCGTTGGTCACCATCGCGTTCGAGGTGATGCAGACCTCGGCGAGATCGATGTCGAGCAGCGTGTTGAAGATGTTCTTGTCCGACACATAGACCAGCGGCGAGGCTTCCAGTGACGAGCCGATACTCTTGGCCGCGCGTTCAACCTCGAGCGCGCCGGTGACGACACGGCGGACGTCGCGAATGGTTTCCCACTTCGCGGCGAGCGCGTCGTCGCGGAACTGGTCAAAACCTTCCGGGAACAGTGTCAGGTGCACCGAGGCTTCGGCGTCCGGCTTGTACATCCGCCACGCTTCTTCGGTCGTGAAGCTGAGCACCGGCGCCAGCCAGCGCAGGATCGCATCGCAGATGATGTCGATCGCGGTCAGCGCCGCCTTGCGCGCCACCGACGACGGCGGATCGCAATAGAGCGTGTCCTTGCGGATGTCGAAATAGAACGCCGACAATTCGCTGTTCATGAACGCCGCGAGCGTCGCGACCACCGTCTTGTAGTCGAACTCGGCATAGGCCTGGCGCACAATTGTCGCCCGTTTCGCCAGTTCGTGCAGCATCAAGCGTTCCAGCTCGGGCATGTCGCCATGGGCGACCGCGTCGGCCGGGTTGAAATGATGCAGCGTGCCGAGCATCCAGCGGATCGAGTTGCGCAGCTTGCGATAGGTTTCGATGGTGTTCTTCAGGATCTCCGGACCGATGCGCTGGTCGTCAGCATAGTCGGTGGCGCAGACCCACAGCCGCAGGATATCCGCGCCGGAATCCTTCATCACCTTTTGCGGCTCGACGGTGTTGCCGAGAGATTTCGACATCTTGCGGCCGTTCTCATCCAGCGTGAAGCCGTGGGTGAGCACGACGTCGTAGGGCGCGCGGCCACGGGTGCCCGCGCTTTCCAGCAGCGAGGAATGAAACCAGCCGCGATGCTGGTCGCTGCCTTCGAGATACATCACGGCATCCTCGCCGCCATCGACCTTGCGGACGATGTTGCCGAGATTGGGAAAATTCTGGCGGTCCTCCAGCACAAAGGCGTGCGTCGAGCCGGAGTCGAACCAGACGTCGAGGATGTCGTCGATCTTTTTCCAGTCTTCGCCGGCGCGTTCGCCCAAGAAGCGTTCACGTGCGCCGTCCATGTACCAGGCGTCGGCGCCTTCCTCCATGAAGGCTTCGACGATGCGCTGGTTGACGATTTCGTCCTGCAGGATTTCGGCCGAGCCGTCGCCCTTCTCGCGCACGAACACGGCGATCGGCACGCCCCAGGCGCGCTGGCGCGAGATCACCCAGTCGGGGCGGCTCTTTATCATGCCGTAGATGCGATTCTGTCCCGACGGCGGCACCCATTGCGTCTCGTCGATCGCAAGCAAGGCACGTCCGCGCAGCGTGTTGCCGCCATAGCGCTGCAAGGCCGCCAATCTGCCAATGTCGATGCCTGCTTCCGGCATCTCTTTGTCCATGGCGATAAACCATTGCGGCGTGTTGCGGAATATTACCGGCTTTTTGGAGCGCCACGAATGTGGGTACTGGTGCTTCAGTCGACCCCGCGCGAGCAGTCTGTCGGCCTCGATCAAAGCCTTGATGACAGCTTCGTTGGCGTCGCCCTTTTCGCCCTTGTCGTTGATCACGCGTTTGCCGGTGAAGCCAGGCGCCTGCACGGTAAATGCGCCGTTCTCATCAACGGTGTAAGGAATGGCGGTACTGATGCCGCGCGCGTTGAGTTCGCGCGCGTTCGCCATCCAGACATCAAAGTCCTCGCGGCCATGACCGGGAGCGGTATGGACAAAGCCAGTACCAGTATCGTCGGTTACGTGTTCGCCTGCCAGCATTGGCACGTCAAATCCGTAACCTCCCGCTAAGTGTTCCAGCGGATGACGGTAAACGTAAGCAGCTAGAGTTTCTGCAGAAACGTCGGCAACCCTTGAAAATGCTGTCACTCGAGCTTGGTTAAAGACGTCGGAAGCTAGCTTGTCGGCCAGAATCAATAAGTCATTAGTCTTGGCCCAATTGTCGGCAGGTGCGTCCGTGATGCGATAGAGGCCGTAGGCGATCTTGGGAGAAAAGCTGATCGCCCGGTTACCCGGAAGTGTCCACGGTGTCGTTGTCCAAATAACAACTGAAGTGTTAGGCGGCAGGAGCGGATGAAACGTTGGCTGCTTACCAGGATCGGCATCCTCCATTGGTACGTGGCTGACCGGAAACTTCACCCACACCATGTCCGAGGTGTAGTCCTCGTACTCGACCTCGGCTTCGGCGAGCGCGGTCTTCTCGACCACGCTCCACATCACGGGCTTGGAGCCGCGATAGAGCGTGCCGTTGGCGGCGAACTTCATCAATTCGCGCGCGATCTGCGCTTCGGCCGGATAGCTCATGGTGGCGTAGGGGTGGTCCCAATCGCCGATGATGCCGAGTCGCTTGAACTCCTCACGCTGTACGTTGAGCCAATGCGTCGCATAGGCGCGGCACTCCTTGCGGAACGCCACCATCGCGGTGGAGTCGCGGAAGTCCGGCTTCGGCTTGCCCTTGGAACGGTAGTTCTCTTCCTCGATCTTCCATTCGATCGGCAGGCCGTGACAATCCCAGCCCGGCACGTAGTTGGAATCGAAGCCGAGCATCTGCTGGCTCTTGGTGACGACGTCCTTGAGGATCTTATTCAGCGCGTGGCCGATATGGATGTTGCCGTTGGCGTAGGGCGGCCCGTCGTGCAGCACGAATTTAGCGCGGCCCGCCGCGCTCTCGCGCAGCTTTCCGTAGAGGTCGATCTCGTTCCAGTATTTGAGGATCTCCGGCTCGCGCTGCGGCAGGCCGGCGCGCATCGGGAATTCCGTCTGCGGCAGGAACAGGGTTTTCGAATAGTCTGGTACGTCGGACTTTTGCGGCTGTTGGGACATGAATGCTCTGGTTGGCTCGAAGACGGCGCTGAAAAGCGGATATCGCGGGGTGAACAGGGAAATCCCGGTCTTGCGCCGAGCCAAAGCTCAGGCGGAAGCCGGGCCGCTAATGCTGATGGTGCGCCGCGCAAACATGGGCTTTCCATAGCAGCCAACCGCGGAAACGCAAAGGGCGGCGGCATGCAGGACAGGTTTACCCCGGACGCGGCCGGGCAGGGTTGCCGGCCACGATCTGGCCCGCTGCGACATCCCGCGTGACTACGCTGCCGGCGCCGATCACCGCGCCGTCACCGATCGTGACACCGGGCAGGATGATGGCGCCGCCGCCGATCCACACGTCGCTGCCGATCCGCACCGGGCGGCCGAATTCGAGGCCGGTTCGCCGCGTCTCGGGGTCGCGCGGGTGATCGGCGGCGTAGATTTGTGTCGCGGGTCCGATCTGGGTGCGGTCACCGATCGTGACTTCGACCACGTCGAGGATGACGCAGTTGAAGTTGAGAAACACTTCGTCGCCGAGCCGGATATTGTAGCCATAGTCGCAAAAGAATGGTGGACGGATCACCGCACCAGTCCCGACGCGGCCGAAATGGGCCGATAACAGTGCATGCCGCTCGGACACTGGCGCAGCCAGCGCCGCATTGTAGCGTGCGAGCCAGGCCTTGTTGGCGGCGGCATCCGCCTGCAGTTCCGGATCGCCGGGGCGATAGAGCTCGCCGGCCAGCATTTTTTCTTTTTCGGTCTTGCTCAACTGATCACTCCGAGCCTCGGAAACGCATCGGGCGCGGCGGCCAGCCGCGCGCGGGCGCGCGCGCTGTCGTCGTCCATCTGCCGGATCAACGCGTCGATCGAGTCGAATTTAAGTTCGTCCCGGATGAAGCCGATGAAGGCGACATCAAGCACCGTGCCATAGAGGTCGCCCTTGAAGTCGAACAGGAACACTTCCAGCAGCGGTGCGCCGTTGTCGAAAGTCGGGCGGCGGCCGAAGCTTGCGACCGCGTCGAAGCGCTCATGATCCTTTCCTTGCCCGCGGCCGACCCGCACGGCGTAGATGCCATGCTTGAGGCTGCAATTCTTGTCGAGGCGGATGTTGGCGGTAGGGTATCCGAGGTCACGGCCGCGCTTCTCGCCATGGATCACCGCGCCGCTGACGAACCACGGCCCGCCCAGCATGGCGGTGGCTTCGTCGATCTGGCCCTCCGCCAGCGCCATGCGGATCGCGCTGGAGGACACTGGCCGCTCGTCGATATCGACATGGGCCTGGACGTCGACCTCTATGCCGAGCCGCGGCCCCTCGCTGACCAAAAGGCTCGGCGAGCCGGCCCGGCCCTTGCCGAAATGAAAGTCGTAGCCGACGGCAATGCCGCTGACGCCGAGCCGCCCGATCAGGTCATGGTGAATGAAATCTTGCGCCGAGGTTCCGGCGCGGGCCTTGTCGAAGGTCATCACGACCGCGCCGTCTAGCCCCGTTCCGGCCAAGAGCCGCAGCTTGTTGGTCTCGTCGGAGAGGCGGAACTGGGGGCTGTTTGGGCTAAAAAAGCTGCGCGGATGCGGCTCGAAGGTGACCGCAAGGGCCGGCTTGCCGTGGGCGCGACCCATCCGCAAGGCCGCGTCGATCACGGCCCGGTGGCCCAGATGGACGCCGTCGAAATTACCCATGGCGACCACCGCCCCGCGGGGGATGTCGGTGGCAGGGGTGGTGTCTCGGATAACGGTAAAACCAGTTGTCATTTCAGGAATTCGGTCTCGGTGAAGGCGGCCGGACGGTGACGCGGCGCTGGCGTCGAAGTCAAGCCGGGCGGGTCGGGTCAAAACGGATGCAATCCGGTGTCGTCCGGTTAACGGGCTGTTTAACGGCTGATGCTACAGGTGGGGGGAGGACTGCGGGTCGCGCAGGCCTGTCGGTATTTTGTGGCGTAATGCGTTGAGTGGGGGAAAAGATGGCGGTTGATTTGTCCATGCCGGTTCTGGTGGTTGATGACTACAGCACCATGATCCGCATCATCCGAAATCTTTTGAAGCAGCTCGGCTTCGACAACATCGACGATGCCAGCGACGGCTCGGCCGCGCTGAACAAGATGCGCGGCAAGAAGTACGGACTGGTGATCTCGGACTGGAACATGGAGCCGATGACCGGCTACGACCTGCTCAAGGAAGTCCGTGCCGACCCGAACCTCGCCACGACGCCCTTCATCATGATCACAGCGGAATCCAAGACCGAGAACGTGATCGCCGCCAAGAAGGCCGGCGTGAACAACTACATCGTCAAGCCGTTCAACGCGGCGACGCTGAAGACCAAGATCGAAGCGGTCTTTCCGGACATGGCGACGGCGTAAGGTCGTCCTTCACCATTCTGTAGATTTTTCGTCATGCCCGGGCTTGTCCCGGGCATCCACGTTTTTGAGGTCGCAGCATATGCTTTTCCTAACCTCGCCCCGCTCTTGCGGGGAGAGGTCGTCGCGCGTTTGCGCGGCGGGTGAGGGGACTCACCGCGTATTCTCGTCGTTCGAATTGGCGGAGGCTGCCCCTCACCCCAACCCTCTCCCCGCAAGAGCGGGGCGAGGGAGCGACAGAGTGCCGCCTGCTACCAGCGCAGCTCCCGCATCAAGGCGCGGGGCGGGTGACCGAACAGCTCTTTCACCGAGGCCGGGTCGAGCTGGTCGATGCCCTCGAATTCTTCGGAATGGATGCCGCGGGTCACGAACAGGCAGTCGATCCCGAAGCCGAGCGCGCCGGTGAGGTCGGTCCGAACCGAATCTCCTATCGCCAGCACGCGGTCGAGCGAGGTCGGCCGGCCGCGCCGCTCAGCGGCGAGCGCCATGGCGCGCTCGTAGATCGGCCGGTGCGGCTTGCCGTAGAAAACCACTTCGCCGCCGAGTTCGCGATAGAGTTCGGCAATGGCGCCCGCGCAATAGATCAGCCGGTCGCCGCGTTCGACCACGATGTCGGGGTTGGCGCAGACCAGCGGCAGCTTGCGCTCGCGCGCCTGCAGCAGCATCGCGCGATAGTCTTCCGCCGATTCGGTTTCGTCGTCGAACAGACCGGTGCAGATGATGTAGTCGGCCTGCTCCAGCGGTCCCAGCGCGGCATCGAGCCCGCGGTGAATCGAAGAATCACGTTCCGGACCGACCCAGAATATCTTCTTGCCGGGGTGATCGGCGACGAAGTGCCGGGTCAGGTCGCCGGAACTGACGATGGCGTCGTAGGTTTCGTCGGGGACGCCGAGCTTGCGTAATTGCCGCTGCACGGAATCGGCCGGCCGCGGCGCGTTGGTGATCAGGATGACGATGCCACCGCGCTTGCGATAGGTGTGCAGCGCCTCGCAGGCTTCGGGGAAGGACTCGAGCCCGTTATGCACCACGCCCCAGATATCGGAGAGGATGACCTCGACCCCGTCCACGAGGTCGCGTAGCCGCTCAACGAAGCGCAATGAGGTCATGATGTCGGAAGCCTGTTAGCCTGGTCCCGTGGCACGGCGCGCCAACGCGGCATTGCCGGTCGCGCGCATCGGGGGTTCTGCAGCCTGGCTGGCCATGGGGACGGAGTTGCTGGGGCCATTGGGGCTGCCGGATTCCTTGTTCGGTGTCGTCCCGCCGGTAGCAGATGCCCCCTCGGGCCGCAACGGCCGCGGCGGTGCAAACAGAAAACCCTGTCCAAACCGAACGTCGTAGTCGAGCAAGTCCACCACCGCGCGTTCGCCCTCGATCTTCTCGGCGATCAGGTCGATGCCGAAACGGCCGAGCAGGTCGGAAAGATCGGAAGGGTGGATGTCCGAGGTCGAGCTCTGCTTGGGGTCGAGCAACAATGCCGCGGGTACCTTGATAAAACGGACGCCGCGATCGGCGAGGTCGCGCGGCTCGATCCGCAAGTCGGTGACATGGTCGATCGAGAAGCGGTAACCACGCTGCGAGAGCGCGGCGAGATTTTCGATTTCGGTCGGGCGCAGGTGGCGGAACGTCGCCTGCTTGAATTCGAGCACGAAGGAGGGCGCCAGCGCCCGATTGGCCTCGAGGAAGTCGAGGCATTGCGCGAAATTGGCGGCATTGCCGAGCGTCGCCGCCGAGACGTTGCAGAACACGCCGACATCCTTGTTGCGCACCATCAGGCGGCGCAGCACCTGGACACAGCGCAGCATCACCATATGATCGATTTTGCCGATCAGCCCGCCGGCTTCGGCAGTGGCGATAAAATCATCAGCGGCGAGGATCTGATCCCTATCGTCGCGCAGCCGCGTCACCGCCTCGTAGAAGCGCACCTTGCGCTGCGGCAGCGTCACCATCGGCTGCAGGTAGATGTCGAGCCGGTTCTCCTCGACGGCGTTCTTCACCGCGGCAAGCAGTTGCGGCTGGTTGCGCGGGGGGGAAGCGGCTTCCGCGGCAATTGCCGGTTTTGCGGCGGCAGCCGGTAGGGGCCTGGCAATGGCGGGCGCCGCTTGCTCCGCTGCAATCGCCGGCTCATTCTGCGGTTCGGGATCCGGGCGTCCCGCCGGGACGGAGGCCGCGGCCGCCCCCGAAGCCAGCAAATCCTCATGGCCGGCCACCGAGACGGCAAGTTGTTTGACCAGGACACCGAGCTCGTTGATTTCGCCGACCACCGCCTGGATGCGATCGGAGCTTGCGGAGTTCGCCGAAACCACCCGGCTCTCGACGGCGGCGAGCCGGCGGCCGAATTCGGCGACTTGGCGAGCAAGGTCGGCGGTGCCGCGGGAAAGGTCGGCGATCTGGCCGCCGACGTCGGAGCGGTCGCGCAGCCGCATCGACATGGCGTTGTAGAGGATCAGGAAGGTCAGCGCGGTGAGCGCCACGAGCGCGGATTCGGTGCCGCTGAAGCCCGCCACCGCATGCAGGACGAGGCCGAGGGAGGCTGCAACCAGCACCATGCAGATGGCGATGAAAATCGTCGAAATGCGAATCATGTCGCGCGCTACGCCTTCAGGTCCGAACCGTCTTCACCCGGGAAAACACGGAAGTCTCAGGCACGTTCCAGTTTGCGCTCCCCCAAGCGCCACAACCTTAGCATCAATGTTGATTCGCAAAGCTAGTGTTCTTTGGACACGGCCGGAGCTGTGCGGATGCCGGCAATTGCGTGTCCCGGACGCGGCGCAGCGTGCAACGCTGCGTCGCAGAGCCGGGATCCATGTCGGGCATCCAAAGTGCGGCAAAATGGGTCCCGGCTCAAGGCCGGGACACGAGAGTGGCGACTGCGGCTACGCCGTCGCTCGGATCACCTTGGCGACCTTTTCGATAATCTCGCCGATCTGGTTTTCGGTGATGATCAAAGGCGGGGTCAGCGCCAGCGTATCGCCGGCCACCCGCAGCATCAGATCGTTGTCGTGAAAGGCGCTGTTGAGCCCGGCAAAGCCGCGCTTGCCCGGCGCATCCGCAACCGGTGCGAGATCGATGCCGGCTGTCAGGCCGATGGTGCGGATATCCACGACGCCCGGCTCGCTGCGCAGCGACATTACCGCGTCGGCGAATTTCGGCTCGAGCTCACGCGCGCGCTCGAACAGCTTCTCGTCACGGTAGATGTCGAGCGTCGCAAGAGCCGCGGCGCAGGCCAGCGGGTGCGCGGAATAGGTGTAGCCATGGGTCAGTTCCACGGCATATTCCGGGCCGCTCATGAAGGCATCATGGACGGTGTCGCGCACCAGCACGCCGCCCATCGGTGCCGCGCCATTGGTGACGCCCTTGGCGAAGGTCAGCATGTCGGGCGTGACGCCATAGCGTTCGGCGGCAAAGGCGAAGCCGAGCCGGCCATAGCCGGTGATGACCTCGTCGAAGATCAGCAAGATGCCGTGCTTCTGGGTGATCTCGCGCAGCCGCTTGAGATAGCCCTTCGGCGCCGGCAGCACGCCGGTCGATCCGGCCATCGGCTCGACGATCACCGCGGCGATGGTGTTGGCGCCATGCAGGTTGACGAGCCGCTCGAGTTCGTCGGCGAAATGCGCGCCGTATTCCGGCTCGCCTTTGCTGAAGGCCTGCTTCTCGCGGTCATAGGTCGCCGGCAGATGGTCGACGCCGGTCAGCAACGAGCCGAATAGCTTTCGGTTGCCGACGATGCCGCCGACGGAGGTGCCGCCGAAGCCGACGCCGTGATAGCCGCGCTCGCGGCCGATCAGGCGGATGCGGCTGCCCTGGCCGTTGATCTGGTGATAGGCGAGCGCAATCTTTAGCGCGGTGTCGGCCGCCTCCGAGCCGGAATTGCAGAAGAACACATGGTCGAGCCCGTCGGGTGCCAACTCGGCGATGCGGCTCGCAAGTTCGAAGGCCTGCGGGATACCGAACTGGAACGGCGGCGCGTAGTCCAGCGCCTCGGCCTGCTTGGCGATCGCCGATGAAATTTCGGTGCGGCCGTGTCCGGCATTGGTGCACCACATGCCCGAGGCACCGTCGATGATCTTGCGGCCATCGACGGTGAAATAGTGCATGTCCTTCGCGCCGGCGAGCAGCCGCGGGTTCTTCTTGAACGCCCGGTTCGCGGTGAACGGCATCCAGTGCGCGGCGAGATCGTTCGGAACGTTGACGGGGGTGGGGCGGGGGCTCTTGTCGAGCATGGAAGGCCTCTTCTGAGTTTGTGAGCGGCTGGCTGCAAACCTATCAGTTTCGTCGCGGCACGGGAACGCCAACACGACGCGATATTTTCGGACAGTTCAGAGGTCGGCCGCGGCGATCCAGAATACTTCGCCCTCGGAATCCTCGGTGTCGAGCCAGAGCAGCGGCAGTTGCGGATAGGCGGCTTCGAGTTGCGGACGGCAGCGGCCGATCTCGCATAATAGCCCGCCCTGCGGCGTCAAGTGCGCGGCCGCCTCGTCGAGGATGCGCCTGACAATGTCGAGACCGTCGAAGCCGCCATCGAAGGCGAGTTTCGGTTCGGCACGGCATTCGCGCGGCAGGCCGGCCATGCCTTTCGCATCGACATAGGGCGGATTGGAAATGATGAGGTCGTAGCGTTTATCCCCCAGCGGGTTGAACAGATCGCCGCGGTACAGCGTGAGCCTGTCCTGAAGCCCATAATCGCCGACATTGCGCGCGGCGACTTCGAGCGCATCCTTTGAGATATCGACCGCATCCACCGCGGCATTCGGAAAATTCCGGCTGGCCAGGATGGCAAGACAGCCCGAGCCGGTGCAGAGATCGAGCACGCTTTCCACCGTGTCAGGGTCCGAGATCAGCGAGCCGGCCTCGTCATCGCCGTCGCGGCCGAAGTGCTGGTCCAGCAATTCGCCGATGAAGGAGCGCGGCACGATGGTGCGCTCGTCGACGTAAAACGGCAGGCCGCGCATGTAGATTTTGTTGACGAGATAGGCGGCGGGCTTTCGCGTGGTGACGCGGCGCGCGATCAGATCGAGGATCTTCTTGCCTTCGGCGGCGGTGACGCGCGACGTCGCGAACGTCTCGAACTGATCGGGGTGCAGGTGCAGCGCTTCGCAGACCAGGAACGCGGCTTCGGCAAGCGGATCGGTGGTGCCGTGTGCAAATACCAGCTTGGCTTCGACGAAGCGGCTGACGGCATAGCGGGCGAAATCGAGCAGGGTCAGCAATTCTCCCGCGCCGACCCTGGGAAATATCGATGCGGTCTGGCCGCGCTTCGCCGCCGGCTTCGTGCGCTTGGCCATCAGGACTTGGTCCAGCGCGCGGCTGCGGCGTCGTCATGATCGCGCGCCTCGATCCAGCTTGCGCCTTTTTCGCTTTCCTCGCGCTTCCAGAACGGCGCGTTGGTCTTCAGATAATCCATCAGGAATTCCGCCGCTTCAAAGGCCGCCTGGCGATGCGGCGAGGCGGTTACCACGAGCACGATGTTTTCGCCAGGTGCGATGCGGCCGAACCGGTGAATGATGGTGAGGCCCTGCAAAGGCCAACGCGACAGCGCCTCGTCGGCGTGGCGCCCGATCTCCGCCTCGGCCATGCCGGGATAATGCTCGAGCGTCAGGGCTGCGATCGGTTCGCCGTTCTCGCTGCCGCGGCAGATGCCGCTGAACGTGACGACGGCGCCGATATCGGTACGGCCTTTGGTGAGCGCCGCGATCTCCTGCGCAGCGTCGAAATCCGCTTCCTGGATGCGAATGGTCGCGGTGATGGACATAGTAGGTCAGCCGCCGGTCATCGGCGGGAAGAAAGCAATCTCGCGTGCGCCAGCGATCACGGCATCCGGCTTGACATGGGCTTGGTCGATCGCGGCGCGGATCACCTTCGGTTTTTCGAAGGCATGGGCGTAAGTCTCGCCACGGCTGGAAAGCCAGCCGATCAGATCGCTCACCGTGCGCACGTCAGCCGGCGGCTCGACGGTTTCTTCCGCCACGCCGACCCGCTCACGCACCCAGGCGAAATACTTGACCCTCATCCCTCATCCTCCTTGATGAGGTGGTGGATTCCGGCGCGGAAATAATCCCAGCCGGTGTAGATCGTGAAGAGCGCCGACATCCACAACAGGACAATCCCGATCAGGGTGGTCGCAGCCAGGAGCTGCTCGCCCGCCTCGCCCGCGATCAGAAAGCCGATCGCGACCAACTGGATCGTGGTCTTCCATTTGGCCAGCTTGGTCACGGGTACGCTGACCCGCAACGCCGCGAGATATTCCCGCAAGCCCGAGACCAGGATCTCGCGGCACAGGATCACGATGGCGGCCCATAGCGTCCAGCCGTGGATGCTGCTATCGGCTGCCAGCATCAAGAGGCACGACGCTACCAGGAGCTTGTCGGCGATCGGGTCGAGCATCCGGCCAAAGGCGGACTGCTGGTCCCAAATTCGCGCATAGTAGCCATCGAGGTAATCCGTCACGGCGGCGGCGATGAAGACCGCCAGCGCTACCCAGCGCAGCCAGAGCGGGCCGTCCTGGATGGATTGGGCGAAAACGCAGCCAACCACCACCGGAATGGCGGCAATACGAGCGTAGGTTAGGATATTCGGCAGGGACAGGGTCTTGGCCTGCCCCCTGGTTGTCGCGATGTTCATCCGTCTTACCAATACCGCTGGAGCGTGAAGGTCAACCGTGCGGACTTAGATGATCTGTCGCAGGCGACGCCCAAATGACCAAATGACATACCATCCGGCTCGAAGTCCCCTTAACCCGGCTGGGCATGGAAAAATTCAAAAATCTTGCGAGCGCTTTCGGCGCTAACGCCCGGAACCTTGCCGAGATCCGCGAGCGATGCCCGCTCGATCTCCTTCAGCGTTCCGAAGTGATGCAGCAAGGCACGTTTGCGTGACGGGCCGATGCCCGGGATCTCCTGCAAGCCCGCTTCCCTGATGTCTTTTTTCCGCAGCTTGCGGTGCGAGCCGATCACGAAGCGATGCGCCTCGTCGCGCAGCCGCTGGATGAAATACAGCACGGGATCGCGTGGTTCGAGCTTGATGGCTTCGCGGTTCGGCATGAACAAGGTCTCGCGCCCGGCATCGCGGTCCGGGCCTTTTGCCACGGCCATGAGAGAGACCTGGGTTAGCCCCATACCGTCGAAAATCTCCCTGACGGCGTTGAGCTGCCCCCGGCCGCCGTCGATGATGACGAGGTCGGGCCATTGCGGAAACGAGTCATCGTCAGGCTTGGCTTTGGCCGCGTCGCCCTCCGGCGGCTTCAACAGCCGCTTGAAGCGCCGCTCCAGCACTTCGCGCATCATCGCGTAGTCGTCGCCGGGCGTCAGTCCCTCGGACTTGATGTTGAACTTGCGATACTGGTTCTTGATGAAACCATCCGGCCCCGCCACGATCATCGCGCCGACCGCGTTGGTGCCCTGAATGTGGCTATTGTCGTAAACCTCGACACGCTTCGGCACCTGCGGCAGTCCTAGCGTGCTCGCCATCGCTTCCAAGAGCCGGCTCTGCGTCGCGGTATCGGCGAGCTTGCGGCCGAGCGCCTCGCGCGCATTGGTCAGCGCATGCGTCACCAGTTCCTTTTTCTCGCCGCGCTTCGGCACCGAGATTTCGACCTTGTAGCCGGCCTTGACGCACAGGGCGTCGGCCAGCAGCGCGCATTCCTCGATGTCATGCGACAGCAGGATGAGTTTCGGCGGCGGCTTGTCGTCATAGAATTGCGCGAGGAACGAGGCCAGGACTTCCTCAGGCGTGAACGACTTCTCCGCGCGCGGGAAATAGGCGCGGTTGCCCCAGTTCTGGCCGGTGCGGAAGAAGAACACTTCGACGCAGTAATAGCCGCCTTCCTGATGGATGGCGAACACGTCGGCCTCTTCCACGGTGCGCGGGTTAATGCCCTGCTGCGACTGGATCGCCGACAGCGCGGCGAGACGATCGCGATAAAGCGCCGCCGTCTCGAATTCGAGCTCGTTCGATGCTTTCTCCATCTCGGCGGCGAGCAGTTCCTTCACGGCGTGGCTGCGGCCGGACAGGAAGTCGGTCGCCTCGCGCACCAACTCGCTGTAGCCGGGAAAGTCGATCTCACGCGTGCAGGGGCCCGAGCAGCGACGGATCTGGTACAGCAGGCACGGCCGCGTGCGGCTTTCGAAAAAACCGTCGGTGCAGGAGCGGATCAGGAACGCGCGCTGCAGCGCCGTGATGGTGCGGTTGACCGCGCCGGCGGATGCGAACGGCCCGAAATACCGCCCGGGCCTGGTTTGGGCACCGCGATGCTTGAGGATCTGCGGCGCCCAATGATCGCCGGTGATCAGGATATAGGGAAACGACTTGTCGTCGCGTAGCTGCACGTTGAAGCGCGGCCGTAGCTGCTTGATCAGGTTGGCTTCCAGCAGCAGCGCTTCGGTCTCGGTCGTGGTGGAGACGATCTCGACCGTGACGGTCGCGGCGATCATGCGCAGGATGCGCGCCGGCAGCGGCGCGTTGGCGCGGGCGTAGGAAGCAAGCCGCTTGCGAACATTTTTCGCCTTGCCGACGTAGAGCACGTCGCTGGCGGCATTGAGCATGCGGTAGACGCCGGGCGAGGTCGGCGCCAGGCGGACCGCATTTTCGATGGCCGTGTGGCCGATCGCCAGCGGGCCTTCGGCAATCGCCTCCGCAGGTTCCTCAGGGGCTTCCGGCAGGCGAGCCTCGTCATCCTCCTCGGCGGCGGATGTCGCGGGATCGACGTCGGCGGCGGTCAGGTCCTGTGGCGGCAAATCCGGCTGGGAACCCTGCCGCGCCTTGCGCGGAGGCTTCGGATGGTCGGTAGAATCGTGATCCATGGGCCTAAATTAAGCGCTGCAGCACGGCATCGCCAGCGCTCGCGGCGCGCTCTCCCCCAGGAGGCGCCGGTAACGCTTCCTTAAGACTGATGGGCGGGCGGGTAACCCGGCTTAACAAGCCTTTAACTTAAAACTCTCGATAAATCTGAGCGAAAAGATGGGGTTCCGTAACCAGGCCGGTCTCTCGCCGGGATTGGCTACGGCAGTTGCGTGGAGTTGCGTGATGAGCAGGGGTGTATCGGGCGCGCTGGCGCTGATCGCTGCAGGCTGGACCTTGTCGGCGCAGGCAGCAGACCTCTACGGATCGCGCGCACCCAATACCGTCAACCAGTCGCTGCTCCGTCCCGATAGCTGGGCCGGTCCCTATCTCGGCGCCAACCTCGGCTACGCCTGGGGATCGGTTGCAAACAACCCGACCAAGCCGTCCGGTTTCGTCGGCGGCGTTCAGGCCGGCTACAATTGGCAGAACGGACCGTGGGTGTTCGGTCTCGAAGGCGACATCCAGGCGACCGGCGCCGAAGAAACCTTCGCCCCATGGAAATTTTCCAATCCCTGGTTCGGCACGGTTCGCGGCCGCGCCGGCTACGCGCTCAACAACGTCCTGTTCTTCGGCACGGGTGGTCTTGCCTTCGGCGAGCTGCGCGCCACCACCTTTGGCCTGACGGAATCCCATACCAATGCAGGCTGGACGCTCGGCGCCGGCGCCGAGGTGGGCCTGGCACCGAACTGGAGCGCCAAGATCGAATATCTCTATGTCGATCTGGCCAACAGCAACTTCGTTATTACGGGCGCGTCGAACGGTTACCGGTTCGGCCTGATACGGGCCGGCGTGAACTGGCGCTTCTAAGAAAAAAGAAACTATCGGCTACCACCTCCCGGCGGCAGTAAGTCGCCGGGATTTTTTTGTCTTCAACTGGGCGCCCGGTTCGAACTGCGATACGATTGTATCATGCAGACGGGACGGCCGAGTCTGACTGCGTTGGGTGCTGCCCGCCTGCGTGCGGCGCATCAGGTACTGGACAACGCCTCGATCCTGGTCGATCCGCTCGCATTGCGCATTCTCGGAGACGATATTGAAATATCGCTCGACCATGCGCGGGCCCACACGTCCGGGCCGCGACTGCGGTGGTTCATTGCCGCGCGGTCGCGGATCGCCGAGGACGCCCTGAATACTGCGGTGGAGGCCGGAACGGCGCAGCTCGTAGTGCTCGGCGCCGGTCTCGAGACGCTGGCTTATCGGACGACGGTAGCGCATCGTTTGCGGATTTTTGAGGTCGATCATCCGGCGATGCAGGCGAGCAAGCGCCAGATGCTGGCCACTGCAGCGATTGCCGTGCCGGATTCCCTGGCCTACGTCGCGGCGGATTTCGAGCGTGATAGGCTGTCGGAAAAGCTCGAAGCTGCAGGCTTCGATGCCGGCAAGCGCAGCTTTTTCAGTTGGCTCGGCGTCGTGCCGTATCTGACCGAACCGGCAATTTTCTCGACGCTCGGCTATATTGCGCAACTGCGAGGCGGCGCCGAGGTGGTGTTCGACTATGTCAACCCGTTGGCTTCGATCGCACCCGCCGGACGCGCGGCGCATCAGGCGCTGACTGAGCGCGTGGCAGCGATGGGGGAGCGAATCCAGAGCTATTTCGATACCGCGCTGCTGGGCGAAAAAATGCGCGCGGCAGGGTTTCGGCAGACGCGAGATATCGGCCCAGCCGAACTCGCAAACCTTTTCTTTCCGGATGCCGAACGATCGGCGCCGGCGCGCGGCGGCCATATCATGCATGCGTCAACGTTGAGCGGCAAAGCCGCTCCAGTCGAGCATCGCAGGCAATAAAGTCCGTTTTCAAACGCGAGCGTCAGCTCACGAAGAAATCACCAGGTTGACCGCCTTGGGGCCTTTGCCCTTCTTGTCGGGTTCAACCTCGAACGTAATGCGCTGCCCTTCAGTCAAATCCTTCAATCCGGCCCGCTCGACAGCGGTGATGTGCACGAACACATCGCGGCCGCCATCATCGGGCTTGATGAAGCCGTAGCCGCGTTCTCCATTGAAGAACTTGACTGTTCCAGTCATGGCCATCGGGAAACTCCTCCCCCGTATTGCTCCGCCGCCACGCGCACCTCGCGTATCGGCCGACCGGACATTCGCTGCCGGAAGCTTGGCCACCTGAGCCGATCGGGTTCACGCCGCCGACCGACCCGGATCTTATTTGGCCTTGATCACTCCGCCGCAACCATTCGCGGAAGCGGAACGTAAAGCCAGTCCCAACGGACTGAGCATAATACGGTTTCGCGTAAACTGACTACGGCGATTCGCACTTTTCACCGGCCCGCGCCGCCCCTTAGGGCTTGGGCGTCTCCAGTTTGAAGCGGCCGGCCCCGCCCTGGCCCAGCGGTTTTTCGAGCTCGGGCAGAATTGCCTTCAACTCACCCGCCAGCGTCCACGGCGGATTGACGATCAGAAGCCCGGTGGAGGTGAGGGGGCCGCCCGGCGCCTGCGGCGCAACGCTGAATTCGAGCCTTAAGCATTTCCCGGCTGGCTTACTGGCAGCGGCTGCCTCAGCGACCAGGCGCGCCAGGGTGTCGGCAGCGCGCCGGCTCTTCACCGGATACCAGATCAGGTAGCTGCCGGTCGGCCATTTGGCGTAGGCCTCGGCAAATCCGCTGGCCAGCCGCTCGAATTCGTCCTTTTGCTCGAACGCGGGATCGATCAGCACCAGACCGCGCCGCTCGTTGGGCGGCACGAAGGCCGGCAACGCCGTCCAGCCGTCGAGATCGACCACTCGCGCCTGACTGTCGCGGCGCAGCGCGTCGATCAGTTGCCTGCGGGCATTGGGCTCGATTTCACAGGCTGTGAGGCGGTCCTGCGGCCGCAGCAGCGAGCGGGCGATCAGGGGCGATCCGGGATAGGCCTCCAGCTTGCCGGGGGCGTTGAATGCCCTGACGATATCGAGATAGGGGCTCACCAGCGGCAGCGCGGTTTCCGAGAACCGTGCCTGCATCACCCGCGCAATGCCGGTCAGCCATTCGCCGCCGCGGCGCGCCTCCTCAGCCGTAAGATCATAGCGCCCGGCGCCGGCATGGGTGTCGATGACGCGAAACGGGGCCTGCTTTTCCTGCAGATAGGTCAGCATCCGCACCAGCACGATGTGCTTGATGACATCAGCAAAGCCGCCGGCGTGAAAGGCGTGTCGGTAGTTCATGGCAGTCGGCCGATCAATTGGAGCAGACGAAAGTGTCTTCTACTCGTCAGGGCCGGCCTTGTCGTCCTTCGCGAAACGCTTCGGAGGACCATGGCTGAAAACCCGGCGAAGCCTTTGGCGAAGACGGGTCCTGCTCGCAAACGCCTCACGATCAGGGCCGAAACGGCCAAAGACGCCTTGGTGCAGATAGGTCCCGGCCATCCACGCGTCTTGCAGATGACGATAAAGCCGTGGATGACCGGGAACGCAGACAACTTCGAGCAGTCTGCGCAAAGCGGACCGCCATGTCCTGGCATGACGGTGAGCGGATCTTAGCTGCCCCGTACCGGCGGCATCACCACCTCGTCACGCCGGCAGGCGCGGCGGTCGATTTCCTCGCAGGCGCGGAATTGCATGTCCTTGCTCAGGCAGATCCGCACCTCGCTCAGGCGCCGGCTGGAGCAGGTCACCGACATCGCCGAACTGCTCAAGCCCGGGTTGATCTTGATGAAGGCCTGTTCGAGATCGCTGGGGGCGATGGTCTTCTCTTCGGACAATTGCAGGAATTCCTCCGGGATCTTCACCGCCGCGCGCGCTTTCCGGATGCTCTCGAAATAGGCTCGCGCGCCAAGACCCGAACAGGTGCCGTGCTTGTCCCATTCGTTGAAGATCAGGCCGGGCGCCGGCATCAGGTCCAGCATCGAGGTCATGATGTTGCGATCGAGCCGCGGCGAGGGCCGTTGGCAGTATTCGGGAAATCCGCGCTCATATTGAGGCCACAGGCCGTGAACCACGAAGGAATAGGGGCGGCTGCACTGGGCCTGTGAACGCCCGCTATTGCCGCGCTCAGCCGCTGCCTCGCAGAAGGAGGGCGACCAGGAAAGAGCCAGGACATAAAAATCGAATTCGCCCGGCGCGTTCTGGCGGCGGTCCTGTGCGGCCGCCGTCCCGGCCAAGGCGGCAACAAGCGCCAGTGAAATCAAAACCCGCGAAATAATGATGGACCGGTGCATCGAACGCCCCCTCTACTAGACTACCGGGAGCGTAGCAGGGAGCCGGAACATTTCAAGAACAAAATTAGCTGATTCCGCAAACTAGCCGGAAGCGGGTCTGTTTAACCGTCGGAAATGGGGAATCAGGGCCGCGCGGCTCGGCAGCCCGGGCTATAGGCCCAGTTGCGGTCAAGCCCGGTCACGCACCATTCGACGCCTTGGCCGAATCCTGCAAAGCCGCCATCCTCGATAATCGAGTAGTGCACGGTGCGCATCTTCCCGTCGCTCAGCATCACGTCACCGCTGCAGTAGCGGCGCGGAATGTTGTCGGACTGCCAGGGCCGAAATGCGGTTTCATGGATCCGACCAAAGCCGGTGATCACCAGCGCCGAATTCCAGAACTTGCCCTCCTTCTCCCGGAATTGATAGGCGATGGTCGACAGCGCCCGCTCGCACTCGGCGACGCGGCCGTCATACTTCGGGCCTGACAGCCAGAAATTCAATTCCAGGGGATTCGCGGCCTGGGCGGCATGGCTGGAGACCAGCAGAGCGAGCGCCGCCGCCATAGGGCCAAGTGCTCTGGGGCCAAGTGTTCTGGGGCCAAGTGCTCTGGGGCCGAGAGCTCTCAAGGATGTGAACAAATTGCGCATGGGAATCCGCCGGTAAGTCAACGCATGGGACGGTGCCGCGAAGCCCTGACAAGGTCAAGTGCAACGCGGCAACACCTGACAGCCAAGTCCGCCTCGTGCCGCAACCATTCTTTTCACGGCCACCGGCGCACACTATGGTGAGCTTCGAGCGAAATGGAGCCTGCGATGCGAAGAATTGTGGCCACGTGCCTGATTGCCATGGGCGGATTGCTGGCGGGGGCGCCGGCCCAGGCGCAGTGGTGGGATATCGACACCGTGCCACCGTTCAAGGGCAATGACACCGGTGGCATCATCGCCTATCCGCTCGCTAGGCAGGCCGACGCCCGCCAGCTCGCCGTCGATCACTGCGCCCGCTACGGCAAGGTGGTGAAATTCCTCGGTGTGCAGCCCAATTACGGCGGCTACGTTTCGTTTGCCTGCCGCTGGGTGCCCTATGGCGCCGCTGAGCGGCCGCTGCGGACGCTTTACTGAGCGCTGCCGCTACCTGTTTTCCGGCTGGACATGTTTTCGCCACGCGGAGCGTGTGTTCACTTCGCACGAAGACGAATGCCATGGAAGAATTCAGCGGGGGCCTGCTTATGAGACGACTGCTTCTTGTGTCTTGCTCGGCCGTTGGTGTGCTTGCTCTGTTGTCGGCAAGCAGCGCCGTCGCCGTGGAGTTGCCGGTGCGCAAGGCCGGCCTGTGGGAGATGAAGGTGCTGAGTACAGGCGCGCCGGTGCCTGAGATGACTATGCAGCAATGCACCGACGAGACCACCGACAAGGACATGAGCACTGCAATGTCGCCGATGGCCAAAGAGATGTGCTCGAAGCAGGACATCCAGAAGACGGCGGCGGGGTATGTCACCGATTCCGTCTGCGGCATCGCCGGCATGACGATCAAGTCGCATGCCGAGATCACCGGCGACTTCAATTCCGCCTATACCGTGAAGTCGACCTCGCGCAGCGAGGGGGGCCCGGCCGGCGGGGGGCGCGACAACACCACGACGATCGAGGCCAAATGGCTTGGCGCTTGCAAGAGCGATCAGAAGCCCGGTGACACCATAATGCCCGGCGGCATGAAAATGAACATCAAGGACATGGAAAAGCTGAAGTCCATCATGCCGAAGAAGTAAGCGAGCTACTTCGCCCAACTACACCGGCACCCTTACCGCCGCGCGCAGGCCGCCCATCGGGCTGTCGCCGAGCGTGATGTCGCCGCCGTGCGAGCGGGCGATGTCGCGGGCGATGGCGAGGCCGAGGCCCGTGCCGCCTTCGTCCTGGTTACGGGCATCGTCGAGCCGCAGGAACGGCTTGAATACTTCCTCGCGCATGTTGACCGGAATGCCCGGCCCGTCGTCGTCGACCGTCACCGTCAGATAGCGATGATCGCGGTGGCCTGTGATGGCGACCGTCTTGGCGTACCGCGCCGCATTGGAGACGAGGTTGGCGATGCAGCGCTTGAACGAGGCCGGCTTCACCGTCACGACCGGCAGGCCGTGGAACGTCACGGTTGCGGTATGGCCGTGGCGTTCGGCGTCGCTGCGCAATTCCTCCAGCGCCATCGCCATGTCGGTCGGCTGCGCGATCTCGCCGCTGTCGCCGCGCGCAAAGGAGAGATAGGCTTCCAGCATGCCGGCCATTTCGTCGACGTCCTTGCGCATGCCGTCGACTTCGGGGCTGTCGCCGATCAGTGCAAGTTCGAGCTTGAAGCGGGTCAGGATGGTGCGCAGGTCGTGGCTGACGCCGGCCAGCATCGCGGTGCGCTGCTCGATCGAGCGTTCGACGCGGGCCTTCATCTCCAGAAATGCCTGTGCCGCTTGCCGCACCTCCCGCGCGCCGCGCGGACGGAAATTCGGCACCTCGCGGCCCTTGCCGAAACTTTCGGCGGCGTCCGCCAGCCGCAGGATCGGCCTGATCTGGTTGCGCAGGAACAGCACCGCGACGATCAGCAGGATGGAGGAGGTGCCGAGCATCCAGAAGATAAAAATCTCCGAATTGGAGGCATAGGCGGCGCTGCGCTGTGCGAACACGCGCATCACGGCATCGTCGAGCTGGATTCGGATTTCAACCAGATTGGACTTGCCGACGGTGTCGATCCAGAACGGGCGGCGGATCTGGCGCCCGATCTGCGCCGACAGGGTCTGGTCGAGCAGTGAGAAGAACGGTTTCGGCCCGGGCTGCGGCATATCGCCGACGGGAAGAAAATCGACGACCAATTGCAGCCGCTGTCCGATGTGGCGCAATTGCGCGCGGTCCTTGTCCTGCGGAAAAGCCTTGTAGACATCGATCAGGCTGGCGATGTCCTGCACAACGGCTGCCGACAGGCGTCGCGTCACCGTGTTCCAGTGCCGCTCCATGAACACGAACGCCACGACCGTTTGCAGGATCACCATCGGAACGATCATGATCAGGAGCGCGCGGGCGTAGAGGCCGGTCGGCATCCAGCTCTTGAACGCGTTGCCCATCCAGCCATTGGCCCTGGAGACGCGTTGCGACGCGTTACGGATGAACGTCAGGCCGGTGTCGAGCGTGCTCATGAGCTGGCTCAGGGCGACGCAACCAGGCGATAGCCGATGCCGCGCGCCGCCTGCAGGAACAGCGGATTGGCGGGATCGCGCTCGATCTTGCGCCGCAGGCGGTTGATCTGCACGTCGACCGCGCGCTCGTTCACCGTGCCGCCGCCGGTCAGCGCCGCGCGCGGCACCGTTTCGCCGGGACTGGCGGCCAGAATGCGCAGCATTTCGCGTTCGCGGTCGGTCAGGTGAATGATGTCCTCGCCCTGGCGCAGTTCGCCACGATCGAGATGGAAAACGTAAGGGCCGAACGCGATCTGCTCCAGCGCCTCCACCGGCGGCGGCGCGGAGCGCTTGAGGATATTGCCGATCCTCAAGATCAGTTCGCGCGGCTCGAACGGCTTAGCAACGTAATCATCGGCGCCGATCTGCAGGCCCTCGATCCGCGCCTCGGCCTCGTGGCGCGCCGTCAGCATGATGATCGGCACCGAGGAGGAGGTGCGAATGAACCGCGCCAGGTCGAACCCGGTTTCGCCGGGCATCATGACGTCGAGGATCAGGAGGTCGAAATGCAGGCCGAGCAGTTTGGCGCGCGCGTCGTCCGCGCTCGAGGCGGTCGTGACGCGATAACCCTCGCCGGTCAGAAACCGCGACAACAGATCGCGGATACGGCGGTCGTCGTCGACCAAGAGCAGATGCGGGGCGTCATCAGCCAGTTGCCGCGGCGCGCGCGTGGTGGCTGCAGCGATAGTTGCTCCTTGCGGCACGATCACTCCCTTGGCTTCTTGCTGCCGATCCCGAAGATCGCCTCTAACACCTTGTCGGGGTCGTCGCGATCGATCATCGCGCGCAGGAACGCGCTGATCGCGGCGACGCCTTCGGGATTGATGTCCCGGAGCGCGCGGGTGATGCGATCGGTCTGCAGCCCTGCGAGCTTTGCCACCAACGCTTCGCCCTTCGGGGTGGCGTAAAGAAGGCGCTGCCGGCGGTCGTTATTGCCGGTCTTCTGGATGATGTAGCCCTCGTCGAGCAGCTGCTTGAGCACCCGGCCAAGCGACTGCTTGGTGATCCGCAACACGTCCAGGAGGTCGGCGACCTTGAGGCCGGGGTAGCGGTAGACGAAATGCATCACGCGGTGATGGGCGCGGCCGAACCCGAAGGCCTCAAGCTCTTGGTCGGCGTCGCCGACGAAGTCGCGGTAGGCGAAGAACAGCAGTTCGATAATGTCCCAGCGCATCTCACCGGTCCGCGGGGCAGGGCTGGCGGTCCCCTGCGAATCGGGAGCCGTGGTACTCTTTGAGAAATTTACGTCAGTCATGTTGACATATCTTGGGTTCAATGTTACAAAACTGCCGGCCACAACGAAACTTTAGGTCGTTTCGAACCTGGTGACGTGTCAGGCAGCCGGAAAAAGCCAGCGATGGCGGCAACGGCCGCAAATGGATTACCGTGCGATTGTCGAGCGGCATTTCGGCAAACATACTGGACTTCGGCATCCCGCAAAAGCATGTCCTCGACCGACATGACGGCGACGGAAGCCGGCCGCCAGGCCGGTAATGGTGAAGTCCAGACCTATCGAGCCGGCCAATAGCGGGAAGCAAGGGAATGAGTTTGAAATTCGAAATCCGGCCTACGGCGAATCCAACTCCCGAAAAGGAGCGCGCGGCCAAGCTCGTGGACCCGGGCTTCGGCCGGATTTTTACCGATCACATGGCCATCGTCCGCTACAATCAGGCGAACGGCTGGCATGACGCGCGGGTCGAATCCCGAGCGAATTTTCCGCTCGATCCGGCCACGGCCGTCCTGCACTACGCGCAGGAGATTTTCGAAGGCCTCAAGGCCTATAAGCGCGACAACGGCGTGAACCTGTTCCGCCCCGACGCCAACGCGAGGCGCTTTAACAGTTCGGCGGAGCGCATGGCCATGACGCCGCTACCCGAGGCGATCTTCATCGAAGCGGTCGAGCAGCTCGTGCGTATCGACAGCGCCTGGATACCTGGCGGCGAGGGCAGTCTCTATTTGCGGCCCTTCATGATCGCGAGCGAGATATTCCTCGGCGTGAAGCCATCGGCGGAATACATCTTCGCGGTCATTGCCTCGCCGGTTGGCTCGTATTTCAAGGGGGGACCTGCGCCGGTGTCGATCTGGGTGTCGGAGAACTACACGCGCGCCGCGATCGGCGGCACCGGCGCCGTCAAATGCGGCGGCAATTACGCCGCGAGCCTGCGCGCGCAGGCCGAGGCCATCGAGCACGGCTGCGATCAGGTGGTTTTCCTCGACGCGATCGAGCGCCGCTACATCGAGGAACTCGGCGGCATGAACGTCTTCTTCGTGTTTGACGACGGCTCGCTGCTGACACCGCCGCTCGGCACGATCCTCCCGGGCATCACCCGCGATTCAATCATCGCGCTCGCGAAGGATTCCGGCACGCCCGTGCGCGAGGAACTCTACACGATCGACCAGTGGCGCGCCGATGCTGCCAGCGGCAAGCTGAAAGAGGCGTTCGCCTGCGGCACCGCGGCCGTCATCTCGCCGATCGGCAAGGTGTGTTCGGCGAGCGGCGATTTTCAGATCAGCGGCGGCGTCGCCGGGCCTGTTGCCATGGGGCTGCGCAAGAAGCTGGTCGACATTCAGTATGGTCGCGCGGCCGACCCGCACGACTGGATCAGAAAGATCCTGTGACCGGCGGCGGAATTACGCCGCCGCTTAAGCGATAGATCACTTTAAGCGCTCGGTAGCGCGCGTCTCGCTGAGTTGCGCCAGGCTGACGCTTGGCTCATTAAAACAGCGCCAATCCGGGAGGAGACCATGGGAGTTTCGTTCGACAAGATCGACGGTGTCATCTGGTACGATGGCAGGCTGGTGCCATGGGCTGACGCGAATGTTCACATCCTGACCCATGGCCTGCACTATGCGAGCTGCGTGTTCGAGGGGGAGCGCGCCTATGGCGGCAAGGTTTTCAAGAGCACCGAGCATTCCGAGCGGCTGAAGAATTCGGCCAATATTCTCGACTTCGAGATTCCGTACTCAGTCGCCGAAATCGACGCGGCCAAGCAACTGGTCATCGACAAGAACAACCTGCCCGACGCCTATCTGCGCCCGATCGCCTGGCGCGGTTCGGAGATGATGGGCGTGTCAGCCCCGACCAACACCATCCATCTCGCCATCGCCGCCTGGGACTGGCCGAGCTATTTCGATCCGGCCGAGAAGCTAAAGGGCATCCGGATGTGCATGGCCGAATACCGGCGGCCCGATCCGGCGACGATCCCGGCGATGGCCAAGGCGTCCGGTCTGTACATGATCTGCACCATCAGTAAGCACAAGGCGGAGCGCGCCGGCTATGCGGACGCCATGATGCTGGACTGGCAGGGCCGGGTGGCCGAATGCACCGGCGCCAACGTCTTCTTCGTCAAGGACGGCAAGATCCACACGCCGATCGCTGACTGCTTCCTCGCCGGCATCACCCGCGCCACCGCGATCGACCTGGCGAGTCGCCGCGGCCTTGAGGTGATCGAGCGCCGCATCATGCCGGAGGAGCTCGACGGCTTCACCGAGTGCTTCATCACCGGCACCGCTGCCGAAGTGACGCCGGTTTCCGAGATCGGCCAATGGAAGTTCACGCCCGGCAAGATCTCCGAGCAGTTGATGGCAGATTACTCCGCCGAAGTGCAGCCGAAGGGCACCGCCGCGGCGGCGGCGTGAGGTAGGCGCTCCCGTGCAATTGAAAAGCGTCATCGCGCATTAGTCTGGCAGCGGAGCAAGTGGCACCCCTCTCCCTAACCCGCGAGCGAGCTTCGCTCGTCTCGGACCCCGCAAGGGGGGAGGGAACCCCTCCGCCGGTGCGTCCCTAACCAGTGTTAAGCAGTAGCCGTCATGCAATGTGAAGTGAGCACAGTGGTAAGGCTCCCTCCCCCTTGCGGGGGAGGGCTGGGGAGAGGGGTAAGCCGCGCACTCGAATGAAGAGACCAAACCACTGCGTTCCGCGGTGTGCAATTGCAGGAGCCGTGAACGCGCTGGCGGCTCAGCGCGACCAACTCCCCGGATTGCGGATAGCCCTTGCCTGGTGAAGTGATGACGATGACCTCGGCCCACTCAAAATTTTCCAAAAGCGTCGTTCTGGTCCTCGCCCTGGCGGTCTTCGCATTTCTCGGTATCCCCAAAACGGACGTCAGCGCCCAGGATCGCTCCCCGGTGATCGACCTTAGCTCCGGCAACGCGGAGATGAATGCCGCGATCGCAAAGGGGCGGGCCACGCTGCCGACGTTCTGGGCCTCTTACGACGCGCCGAAGTCGTCGGAGGCCGGTCATTCTCTCAAGGTGCGCTTTCCGACAACGAAGAACAATGGCGAGCACATCTGGATGGCCGATGTGAAGAAGATCGGGGACGGACGCTATTCGGGGAGGTTCGGTAATGCGCCGCGCGATTTGCCGGGCAAGCGGGCAGGGGACGTGGCCGAGTTCAAGGAAGCCGACATCTCGGACTGGATGTTCATGCGCAACGGCAAGATCGTCGGCGGCGAGACCATCCGGCCGCTATTGAAATCATTGCCGAAGGCCGACGCCGATGCGCTTCGCGCGAGGCTGGAAACTCCCTAAGGGAAGCTCATGCAGCCCGGGTTGCCCTGCCGCGGCTCGGCTGGTACCTAGCCGCCATGGCTGAAAAATCCAAAAAACCCCAGAAACTGAAGGCGCGGCTGCCGCGCGGGCTGGAAGATCGTGGCCCGGCTGCGATTGCCGCCACGCGCCAGATGGTCGAGAAAATCCGCGAGGTCTACGAGCGCTACGGTTTTGAGCCGGTGGAAACGCCGGCAATGGAGTTCACCGACGCGCTCGGCAAATTCCTGCCCGACCAGGACCGGCCGAACGAGGGCGTGTTCTCGTTCCAGGACGACGACGAGCAGTGGATCTCGCTGCGCTATGATCTGACCGCGCCGCTGGCACGCTATGTCGCGGAGAATTTCGACGCGCTGCCGAAGCCGTATCGCAGCTATCGCGCGGGCTACGTCTATCGCAACGAGAAGCCCGGTCCCGGCCGCTTCCGCCAGTTCATGCAGTTCGATGCAGATACCGTCGGCTCCGCCTCGCCGGCGGCGGACGCCGAGATGTGCATGATGGCTGCGGACACAATGGAAGCGCTGGGCATTCCGCGCGGCTCCTATGTGGTGAAGGTGAATAATCGCAAGGTGCTCGATGGTGTGAGAGACGCGCTTGGCATCGCCGATGACGGACAATGGCTGACGGTGATGCGCGCGATCGACAAGCTTGATCGGCTCGGCATTTCCGGCGTGCAGCAATTGTTGGGCGAGGGTCGCAAGGACGAGTCGGGTGACTTTACCAAAGGCGCCGGGCTGAAGCCTGATGACATCGCATTAGTCGTAGGTGCGATCGAACAAGGCGCACAAATCGATGCGAGGCTGCGCGATAGCAAGATCGGACAGGAAGGCCGCGACGAGCTCGATGCGATCAGCAAATTGGTGACGGCGTCGGGCTATGGGGCGGATCGTATCGTGATCGATCCTTCTGTTGTGCGCGGCCTCGAATATTACACGGGCCCGGTCTACGAGGCCGAACTCCTGCTCGACACGAAGGACGAAAAGGGCCGCCCCGTACGCTTCGGCTCGGTTGGCGGCGGTGGCCGCTACGATGGTCTCGTCTCGCGTTTCCGCGGAGAGCCGGTGCCGGCGACGGGTTTCTCCATAGGCGTGTCGCGGTTGCAGGCGGCGCTGACGATGCTGGGCAAGCTCGACACAAGGCCCGAGTTTGGCCCGGTTGTGGTCACGGTGTTTGATCGCGATCGTGTCGCCGACTACCAGAAGATGGTCGCCGAGCTTCGCAATGCGAACATCCGCGCCGAGCTCTATCTCGGCAATCCAAAAAACATGGGTAACCAGCTCAAATATGCCGACCGTCGCAACTCGCCTTGCGTGATCATCCAGGGGTCGGACGAAAAGGAGCGCGGCGAAATCCAGATCAAAGATCTGATCGAGGGCGCGAAGGCCGCCGCCGCCATCGCTTCCAATCAGGAATGGCGCGAGACCCGCCCGGCGCAGTTTTCCTGCGCTGAGAGCGAGATCGTTGCAAAAGTGCGCGAAGTGCTGTCGCGCCATGACGTGAAGTGGGGATAGCTGATTTCGTCATACGCGGGCTTGACCCGCGTATCCATGTTTAAAATGATGGATTGCCGGGAGCAGACAAAGTTACGTAGTCTGCGTGGGCAGACTACTATGCCCGGCAATAATGGATTCGCGAGTAAGCAAAAACAAAGGGAGCACTACCAATGCCTGAGATTACTGTGAGCATGGCTGCCGGTCGCACCGACGAGCAGAAGGCCGGCATGATGCGCGACATCACCCAGGCGCTGGTCAAAAACCTCGGCGTCGATGCCGATGCGGTCGTGATCCAGATCAACGAAGCGCCATTGGCCCACAAAATGAAGGGCGGCAAGACGTTTGTGGAGCGCGCCGCGGCGGCTGCTGCAGCAAAGAAGTAACTCTCCATCACCGTCATTCCGGGCGATGCGAAGCATCGACCCGGAATCTCGAGATTCCTCTATGTGCAATTGCGCATCTGAGGTCTGGTGCTAACGCACCATCCCGGAATGACAGCAATTATCGACAGCCAATATGGACGCACGCGACTTCATCAAGGTCGGCATGATCGCCGAGCGGACCCTCGTGGTGCCGCCCGAGCGCACCGTCGGGCATTTCGTGCCCGATATGCCGATGGTCTATGCGACGCCGATGATGATCCTGGAAATGGAGATGGCGGCGAGCGATGCCATCAGGGGCTATCTTCAGCCGGGCTGGATCACGGTCGGCACCGAAGTCGACATCCGCCATCTCGGCGCATCGCTGGTCGGCGCGACGGTGCGCGTCACGGGCAAGGTCGTGGCCGTCGAGCGCCGCGTGATCCGCTTCGAAGTCGAAGCTTTCGAGGGCGAGCGCAAGATCGGCGACGGTCGCCATGCCCGCGGGCTCGTCAATGTCGAGACGTTTACAAAACGGCTTGCGGGGAAGTAGCGGCTTGTTCGGAGCCGTAGGGTGGGCAAAGCGTAGCGTGCCCACCATTTGGCATTGTGCTCGCGGTGGTGGGCACGCTTCCGCCTTCGCTCGTTGAGCTACGGCGGACAAGTCGCTTTGCCCACCCTACGCTTCTACTATTTCACTATTTCGCCAATTCCTTCGAGCGCTTCGTTGCCGCGGCGATCGCGCGGATCATCAGCGGCTGCAGGCCGTCCTTGGCCATCAGCACCTCCAGCGCCGCCGCCGTGGTCCCGCCGGGCGAGGTGACGTTCTGGCGCAGCGTGGCCGCAGCAACGCCCGAGCGGTGCAGCAATTCGCCGGAGCCCGCGACGGTTTCGCGCGCGAGCTTTGTCGCAAGCTCCGCCGGCAGGCCTGCCTCGACGCCGGCGCGCGCGAGTTCTTCGGCGAGCAGGAACACGTAGGCCGGGCCGGAGCCGGATACGGCGGTCACCGCATCCATCAGGCTTTCGTCCTCGACCCATTCGACCGAGCCGGTGGCGCGCAGCAGCGCATCGGCCGTGGCGCGTTGCGCGGCGCTGACATTCTTTGCAGGCACTGCAACGGTGATGCCGCGGCCGATCGCGGCCGGCGTGTTCGGCATTGCGCGAACCACCATGCCGCCGCAGACTTCTTCAAGTGCCGCAATCGTCGTGCCCGCCATGATCGAGGCGACGAGCGTGTTCGCTCCGACCAAGGACTTCAGCGCCGGCCCCGCTTCGCGGAACGTCTGCGGCTTCACCGCCATCACCAGCGTATCGACCGTGCCGGCGTCCTTCGGATTGAGGCGGATGCCTTTGGCGACGAGCGCCTTGATCTCGTCGGACGGGTGAGGCTCGATGACAATCACGCGGTTCGCATCGAGGCCGCCGGCCAACCAGCCGGTCAGCATCGCGCCACCCATTTTTCCGGCGCCGGCGAGCGCGATGGTGCCGCGCAGGTTTTGAAGTGCGTTGGTGGTACTCATAGGCGTCACCACAAGTGCAAGGGTCGTCCCCGCGAACGCGGGGGCTCATAACCACAGGCGGTTTTAGTGAAGCGCGAGAAGTGTCACAAGCACAAAGCCGTCATTGCCGGGCTTGACCCGGCAATCCATCGGACTTGAGAGAGGCGCCTTCGTTGATGGATGCCCGGGTGAAGCCCGGGCATGACGGCGGGAGAACCTTACGCCTCGCCCTCGGTGTCGAACATCGCCGCGCTCATGGCTTCCGCGGCGCTCTTTCCCGCCCAGACCACGAACTGGAACGCGGGGTAATAGCGCTCGCAGGCGTGGATGGCGCCGGCCAGCATGACCTCGCATTGCGCGGTCGAGGCGCTCAGCCCGCCCGGCAGCACCAGCGCTTGCCGGTACATGATCATGCCGGTGTGGGTCCAGATGTCGAAATGGCCGACCCATAATTGTTCATTGATCGCCGCGATCAGCCGCTGCACTTCCGCGCGGCGTGCGGGGGGAATCTTCATATCGAAGGCGGAGGCCAGGTGCAGTGCCTCGATCTCCGCCATCCAGGTGAAGGAGAGCTGGTAGTCGGTCCAGTTCCCCTTGGAGGCGATCGTGACTTCGTCTTCGCCGGAGCGCTCGAACGCCCAGTTGTTATCTGCGGCAATATCCTCGACCACCGCGAGCGGGTTGTTCCGGGAATCAAAATTGCTTTCGAGGAGGGACATGCCGTCTCGACCCTGTTTCTTGAATTCTTCTGATACGCACGCGGAGCACGGCGCGCGTTGAACTGATGCGCCGCCGCCGGCTGCAATCCCCCGATCGCGGATCATCCCGGGGCCTGCCGAGCTCAAGTGATGTGATTTGCGGAATCCGCGCAACTGACCCCTGAGTCCGTCCACAGGCCAAAGCGGCGTCGTCCACAGTTGAACGCGGTCAAAAGGATTAATTTGAGAACAAACCGGAATCGGATTCGAACGCCGCGGAGTCCGGTGCGCCGGAGGAAATTGGGCAGATCTGCCACAATGGTTAATTTGTGGTTAATTTCTCGGGAAGACATCATGCCGTGTCGCTACTGGCACCCACGGGCCGGGAAAGGGCCGGCGGGGGACGCTTTGGTGCTATCGCTCGCGCGGAGCCAGCGGACACGCCTCGATCGCTGTTCCGAGCTGCGCGCCTTCGATCTCGACGCACGGTCGCGAAGCATCCACCCGCAGACCATACCGTTCCAGCAATGTCTCGCGGATCGGCTTGCCGCGCGTATGCAATTCCCATGTGCCGCCCGGCAGTGGATTGTTCAGCGCGGTGCGAATGCGGCGGTCGAACTCGCCGTCAGGTATGATGGGCATGGCAATGTCGGCGATCTGATAGAACCGCGACTGCGGCGGCAGCAGCGGTGCGACATAGGCCAGCGGTTTGTCGAGAAGAAAATAGAGCGCCGGCTGCTCAAGCGGCTTCGAGATCGCCGGGTTGTACGGATTGGACCAGGGGCGGCGGAACCAGTCCCCCGGTTGCGACCACAACGCCACGCACAACGCCGTCGCGACCATCGCTGAGTTCGCAGCCACCGCGGAGGTCCGGCCCGACTGTGCTCCCGGCATTGCGGCCATGCAGCGCGCTATCAGCAGGACGATCAGCGGCGCGCATAACAGCTCCAGCACGATGGCGTAACGCTGAATCGCGAACAGCGCGAGCCATGTCGCATAGGAGACGGCGAAGAACAGCAGGAATTGGACATCGCGTCGGCTGAAAATCGTAGCGCGGGCGATGAGTGAGCGGCCGATGCCGAGCACGATCAACACCATCGCCACCGCAAATCGCGCATCGCGGAACGGATATTCCGAGCTCCTGTTGTCGCCGACCAGCCAGTAGAAGGGATAGGCCAGGGCATCGAGGAGGCCCCGGGGCATGAACTGCCAGTCCATGATGTTCATCGGGACCAGTTCTTTTGACTGGAACACGGCATTGAAGAGCGGGAAAATCGGATTGCCCATCTCGCGCCAGAGCATCAGCCCCCAGGCGCCGCCGGTCGCGAGTGCGCCGATCAGCCCGCCAACTCCGAGACAGAGCGTTGCCAGCAGCGGCCGGGCCGCAACCAGCACGGCGGCAGCCGCGCCGAGCGCATAGACGACGTTGGTCAACTTCAAGCCGACGGCCGCGCCGATCAGCAGCCCGGCGAGGACGTAGCGCCCGTGATGCGATCCATTTGCCGACAGTATCAGGATGCAGCCTGCAATAATCGGAAGCGCGGTGAGAATATCGGAGAAGCTCGTGCCCACTTCCGAAAGTGTCATCGGCCCGACGGCGGCAATCAGGATCGCTGCGCCGATCGCGCTGGCTGTTGCCGCTTCCCGCAGCAGAACACGGACGAGAAAATAGATCAGCAGCAGATTGAGGCCGTGCACCGCGCCGATGATCATCAGGCCGTAGGGTGGCGGCAGCAGATGGCGCAGATAGTAAACCGGGAAATAGACGGTCGGGTTGAAGTAGGCCTGAAAGCCGGCCGGCAAGGCATCGGTGCCGTAGCGGCCGTTGATGACGGCCCAGACGTTGTACTCGTGGTAATTTTGCCAATCCCAGTTGACGTCCTCGCCGGCAAACCAGGTGTAGATCGCGCCGGCCAGCAATGAGCCGAGCGCGATGGCCATCGGCACCAGAACATTGATCTGAAGGATTGGCGTTTGCCAGTGCCAGGCCCGATCTGCGGGCCTTGCAGCATCCGTGCCGGCAACGTCAGCGGCGTGTGTCACGCTTGTTCCATTTGCGTCGCCCGGGCGATCTGGAGTTGGGCACGTGAGATACCTCTAGGAGGCCGGCTTTAAGGATTCGTGAATGTTTCGCCATCATCGGTACCTCCCGAATCGTTCGCAAATCGCGCGTTAACGCCCATTCGCTAGCGTCGCGGGGTCTTTCTCGTAGGATGAGTTCATGACCTCGCCGTTCGATGCCGCTTCGCTCCGCTCGCCATCGGGTTCGGCCGCGCGGGCAGAATTAGCGCCGATGCCGCTAATTCTGATCGGCGTTGTCTTTGCGATCGCCGTCGGGCTCAGGCAGATCATTCCCCTGAACACCGATGTGAGCTGGCTGCTCGTTATCGGCGAACGCATGCTGGACGGGCAGCAGCTCTACCGCGACATCATCGAGATCAACCCGCCGATGGCGCCCTTCGCCTATCTGCCCGGCGTGGCGCTGGCGCGTATTGTCGGCGTCGATGCGCGGCATGTGGTCGATGCCCAGCTTCTCTTGCTTGCGGCTGCATCGCTGTTTGCCGTGTGGCGCCTCCTGCGGCTCTCGCCAGCGATGGCTCCATGCATGTCGGGAGCGTTTGCAGTGTGGGCGGCAGCCGTCGTGACGATCCTGCCGATGCACGTCTTTGCTCAGCGCGAGCACATCGCACTGCTGACCTTTCTTCCGGCGCTCGCCGTCTACGCGCTGCGCAGCAACCGCGAGCAGCTGCCGCTGTGGGCGATCCTGATCGCGGGCGTGGGTGCCGGCATTACGCTGGCGTTCAAGCCGTTCTTCACCGTGCCGGCGTTCCTGTGCATCCTGTTTGCCGCTATCCGTTCGCGCTCCTGGCGCGTGCTGTTTGCGCCGGAAAACATCATCGCCGGTGTCATCGTGACGACGGTCAGTCTCGGAACCTACATCTTCTATTCGGAATACTTCACCGTCACCTATCCGCTGGTTCGCGACACCTATTTGTCGTGGTCGATGCCGGCTTCGGTGATTTTCCTGAACGACGCAACCCTGGTCTTTGCGGTCGCGATGGTGTCAGTGTTGCTGGCACGGCAGAAGACGAAGCCCGATCCGGCCTTGCTGGTGGCGATGCTCGCCTCAATCGGATTTGCCGCTTCGTTCTTCCTGCAGCGGCGCGGCTGGGCCTACCATTCCTATCCAATGGTCGCGGCTGCTTTACTCGCGATGGGGTACGCGCTGACGGGTGCGGCCGATGCCGCATCGCGCTCGCGCCTTCGTGACGTGATTTCAGCGTCCGTGCTGGCGGCGACCTTCATCGTCGGCATGCTCTGGTTCTATGCCAACGTGTATGTCGGGCCGGTCAAGCAAGCGGTCGAGGGTCTCAAGCCGCGTCCGCGGATACTGGTGCTGAGTGGAGAGGCCGCCATCGGCCATCCGCTGGTGCGCGATATCAATGGCGTCTGGGTTTCCCGTCAGGAGAATCTCTGGATCCGCGAGTTCGTGCGGCTGACGCGCGAAAGGACAACCGTCGATGCGGCCGCCGATGCCAAGCTCAACGATTATCTAGCGCTGGAACGCAAATGGTTGATCGAGGATTTCAAAAAACTACCGCCCGACATCGTCCTGGTCGACAATCTGCGCAATGAGTGGGGCGCCTGGGCGCGCGCCGACGTCGAAGTGTCGCAGTTACTCAAGCCGTACTCGCTGGTGCGGACGGTCGAGGGCATCGACATCCTGCGCCGAAACGATTGACCGTTCTGGCGCCGGTTACTTCTGCGATACGCCGATGATGAAGGTGTATGGCACGCGCGAGTAATCGTCGCGAATCGCGAGGTTCACTTTTCCAAACGCGCGGCGAAGCACCCGGTCGTAACCATCGCGGTCGCGGACGAATTCGCCGCGGTCCTTGTCGAGCAGCCATTTGGCGACGCGAGACTGCCCTTCGCGATAGCAGCCGTCCAGCGTGAACAGGACGCCGTCTTCCTTGAGGACGTCGCGGATGTCGGCAAGCGTGGCCTGCAGACCATCGTCGCCGATGTGATGCAGCACGCCGTTCATCATAACGACATCGGCGCCGGCGAATTTGCGGGCGGCTGCGGCGTCGAAATGGCGGCAATGAAACGTGCCGAGATGGCCGAACGACCGCCTCGCATAGGCGATATAGGCCTCGTCGATATCGAAGCCGGTATATTCAATATCTTCGGGCAGATGGCGCAGGATATGGCCGGGCCCACATCCGATGTCGATGATCCGCATTCCCGGCCGCAACGTCAGGTAATCGGCGATCGCCTTGATGCGGGCGCCAAAGAATCCGCCAGCGTTCTGGTAGGCCTGGTAAAGCGCGGGATGGTTCAGAATGGCCTTCATCAGGATGCCTCGTCGTAGGCGTGGCTGCGCGGCTTCGGCCCCGATTGGGCCAGCAAGGTCTTGAACGTCGCTTTTTCGACGTGATCCTCGCCGTCGCTCGCATGGTGCGGCAGCCGCCCACGACGGTGGATATGCGAGATCACGAACAGCGGGCGGTTCTTGGACTGGATATAGATGCGTCCGACATATTCCCCGATCAGCCCGAGCACGAGGAGCTGGACTGACGAAATCATCACGACCAGTAGCGTCAAACTGGTCCAGCCAGGCACGGTGCCCGACAGGATCCAGCTGATGACGGCGCCGATGCCGACAAAGGTGAGAACGGTTGTCAGGAGTGCACCGACATAGGTCGCGATCCGCAACGGCACCATCGAAAAGCTGATCAGCGCGTCGGCGGCAAAGCCGATCATTTTCGCCAGCGGGTATTTGGTTGAGCCGGCGAAGCGGGGATTGCGGTCGTACTCGTAGGCGACCTGCTTGTAGCCGAGCCATGCCACCATCCCTCGGATGAAGCGGTCATGCTCCGGCATCTGCACGAGCTGGTCGGAGATGCGGCGGGTCATCAGCCGGAAGTCGCCGGTATCCACGGGGATGTGGACACGGGTGATCCTGGCGAGCAGGCGATAGAAGGCTTCTGCCGATTTCTTCTTGAAACGGGTTTCGCCGGCGCGGCTGCGCCGCAGGCCGTAGACGACATCGGCGCCTTCGCGCGCCATCATCTCGTACATCGGCGTCAGCAATTCCGGCGGATCCTGCAGGTCGGCATCGATCACCAGCACCAGATCGCCGCGCACGGTGGAAAGCCCGGCCGTCAGCGCCAGTTGGTGTCCGTGATTACGGGAAAGCCGGACCGCGACGACATTGCGGTCTTCCGCCGAGAGCTGGTTGATCAGCTTCCAGGTGTGGTCGGTCGAGCCGTCATCGACCAGGATCAGCTCGAACCGCTGGCCGCACAGCGCGCGCGCGGCTGAAGTCATCTGGTGGTGAAATTCGCGCAAGCCGTCTTCTTCGTTGTAGCAAGGTACAACGATGGACAGAAACATCTTGCCGGGGCGCGGCGTCCCGTCCTGAATTTCCATGGGTTTGGCAGCCTGTCCGGCAATGATATCGGTTCGAAGTGCTGCCTGCGATAATCGATGAAGCCCGGTTAATTGTTCATCAATTTTTAGACCTGCCGGGCTACGATTCGTCGAAGCCGGCTGCGGCTAAATTAATCAAATGTTTAGGCGCTATCTAAACGTTGCGTCACGATGAGTGCCGGCCCCGCGCGCCGCCGCTCGACCGCCGCCTTTTTCGGAAACCAGGATCGCCTACATGGACAAGGCTGAATTTGATCGCTTTGCCGACGCCTATTACGAGCAGCATCGCGAGAATGTGGCGGTCACCGGCGAGGGCCCGGAATACTTCGCCGAATACAAGATCAGGCAGCTCCGGCAGATCGTCGATCGTGAGCAGATCGGCGTCTCACAGATCTGCGATTTCGGCTCAGGGATCGGCAATTCGATTCCGTTCTTTCGAAAGTATTTTCCGGACGCTGCCCTGACATCGTCCGACGTCTCGGAGCGCAGCCTCACGCTGGGCAAGGAGCGTTACCCCGGCAATGGCAACTATGTTCTGATCGAGGACAGCCGCATTCCCTGCGAAGCCGGCGCGTTCGATGTTGCCTTCTCCGCTTGCGTGTTCCATCACATCCCCCACGAGGAGCATGTGACCTGGCTGAAGGAGCTGCGCCGGATCACGCGGCCGGGCGGCCTGATCGCGATCTTCGAGCACAATCCGCTGAACCCGCTGACGGTTCATGCGGTGAACACCTGCCCGTTCGACGAGAACGCCAGGCTGATTTTTGCGCGTAGCCTGGCGAAGCGATTGAGTGCCGCGGGATGGGCGTCGCCTCGCGTTCAATACAATCTGTTTTTCCCGCGCGGCCTCGCGCGGTTGCGCCCGCTCGAGGCCGGCCTTGCCTGGCTCCCGTTCGGTGCGCAATATGTAGCCTTCGCACGAAAGACGTAGCCACGGGGCGGCGGACCCTTACTCCGGCTTGCGGACGCCAACCGCGGCAAGGCGGGCGCAGCGATGAGTGCGCCGGCGAGCTTGAGGAAATTCCGACGAAGAATTTTCATGTCGAGCGTTCCCCTGTTCTTAGCAAACCTATCTCAATTGCCACGACTTGAGTAAGGACAGCGATCCGGCAGGCCACATGCCCTGTTTCGGCGGCATAGGGACATGCCGTTTGCCCATGCCAAAGACGCTTGCTGACGCCCCGGCCTTGGTCATATTCTGAAGGCAGGTCGTCCATTCCGGGCGGCCGATGTTCTCAGGGCGGGGTGAAAGTCCCCACCGGCGGTAAGGGTGACGTAGCCCAAGCCCGCGAGCGCCTTCTTTTCTCTCGAGAAGAAGGGTCAGCAGATTCGGTGTGATTCCGAAGCCGACGGTTATAGTCCGGATGAAAGAGAACGGTTTGCGGCGGCCTCGCACCTTTGCGCGTGGGTCGGCGTCGTTCCGTATGCCCTGATTCTGGTCCTGAAAGAGGAAAGCCATGAATCAGATGTTGCAAGAGCCTGAAGTCCAATCCCAAGCAGCCGAAGCCCATCACGTTCCTGACGTGCCCGAGCGTCCGCCGGCGCCGGTGCATCCGCGTTTCGTCAAGCCGCAGCGCATCGCCTTCGTGCAGTCGTCATGGCACCGCGACGTGGTCGAGGAATGCCGCATTGCCTTCCTCGAAGAGATCGAGGCGCGCCATATCACGCGCGCGCAGGTCGATCTGTTCGAGGTGCCGGGCTCGTTCGAGATTCCCTTGCACGCGCAACTGCTCGCCAAGACGCGGCGCTACACCGCGATCGTGGCCGCCGGCCTCGTGGTCGACGGCGGCATCTATCGCCACGAATTCGTCGCCGACACCGTGATCAAGGCGCTGATGGACGTGCAGCTCAGGACCGAGGTGCCGGTATTCTCGGCGGTGCTGACGCCGCAGCAATTCCATGAAAGCGCCGTGCACCACGAATTCTTCCGCAAACATTTCGTCATCAAGGGCATCGAGGTCGCGGAGGCCTGCGCCAACACGCTGCACAGCCTGGAGCGGCTGCGCGGCCAGGTGGCAGCGGGGATTGGGGGGTAGCTAGTCCCGTCATTGTAGGAACGAAGTGACGAAGCAATCTATCTACTTGCGGTTCGATGGATTGCTTCGCGGAGCCTGTCATCGGGCGCGCATTTGCGCGACCCGTTGGCTCGCAATGGCGAATGCATTCTCAATTGGAGGCATCGATGGTCAACGCCGAAAGAGAACCTTCCGATTGGCTCGGCCTATCCGGCCGCGTTTGCGTGGTGACGGGCGGGGGAGGCGGGATCGGCCGCGCTGTTACCCTCAGTTTTGCCCAGACCGGCGCCCGCGTGGCCGCGATCGATCTCGATGAACGCGGGCTTGAGGTAACGCGCGCCGAGCTCGCCAAGCTCGGCGCTGACCATGTCATCGCGCGTTGCGATACGACGGATGTCGAGAGCGTCACCGCTGCGGCCGCGATGATCGAGAAATCGCTGGCGCCGTGCGACGTGCTGGTCAACACCGCGGCGGTGCTGCGTCCCGGTGCGCTCGACACCTTGTCGCTTGCCGAATGGAATGCCGTTCTCACCGTCAACCTGACCGGCTACTTCCTCTGCGCGCAGGTGTTCGGCCGGCAGATGCGCGCGCATGGCCGCGGCAGCCTGGTTCACGTCGCCTCGATCGCCGGCAGCAATGCGCAGGGGAAGAGCGGCGCCTACAGCGTCAGCAAGGCCGGCGTAATCATGCTCTCGCAGCAACTCGCCAACGAGTGGGGACCGCATGGCATCCGCAGCAATGTCGTCAGTCCCGGCATGGTGATCACGCCGATGAGTCAGGCGTTCTACGATACACCCGGCGTCACCGAACGCCGCGCCGCCGTCGTGCCGTTGCGGCGGGTCGGCATGCCGCAGGATATGGCCGATGCGATATTGTTTCTCGCCAGCGATCGCGCGTCTTATGTCAACGGCGAGGAGATCATGGTCGATGGCGGCTACGCCAATATGCTGATGAATTTGGTGCCGCGACCAGGGTTTGAATAGCAAGGCGCCTGCTAAACCCTCATGGTGAGGAGGCGCTTTAGCGCCGTCTCGAACCATGCGGCCCCGCTAGTGCCATTCATCCTTCGAGACGCCGCGGAGCCTGTCATCGGGCGCGCATTCGCGCGACCCGTTGGCTTTGCCCACCCTACAAGGGCAACCTAGTCGAACAGGCTCGACACCGATTCTTCCGACGCGGTGCGGCTGATCGCTTCGGCGATCAGGGGCGCGATCGACAGCGTGCGGATGTTGGCGGCCTTGTTGACCGCTTCCGTCGGAAGGATCGAGTCGGTGATGACGAGCTCTTTCAGCTTCGACGAGGCGATGCGCGCGGCAGCGCCGCCCGAGAGCACGCCGTGGCTGATATAGGCGTAGACTTCCTTGGCGCCGTTGGCGATCAGGGCGTCGGCCGCGTTCACCAGCGTGCCGCCGGAATCGACGATGTCGTCGATCAGGATGCAGGTGTAGCCGGCGCAGTCGCCGATCACGTTCATGACTTCGGATTCACCGGCACGCTCGCGGCGCTTGTCGATGATGGCGAGCGGCGTGTTGATGCGCTTGGCCAGTCCGCGGGCGCGCACGACGCCGCCGACGTCGGGCGATACCACCATTACATTGCCGAGGTCGAAGCGCTCCTTGATGTCGCGCACCATGACCGGCGAGGCGTAGAGATTGTCGGTCGGGATATCGAAGAAGCCCTGGATCTGCCCGGCGTGCAAATCGAGCGTCATCACGCGATCGACGCCGGCATGGGTGATCAGGTTGGCAACGAGCTTGGCCGAAATCGGCGAGCGCGACCCGACCTTTCGGTCCTGCCGCGCATAGCCGAAATAGGGGACCACGGCCGTGATGCGGCGGGCGGAGGCCCGGCGCAGCGCGTCGGTGATGATCAGAAGTTCCATCAGGTGGTCGTTGGCCGGAAACGACGTCGACTGGATGATGTAGACGTCCGAACCGCGGACGTTTTCCTGGATTTCGACGAAGATTTCCATGTCGGCGAAGCGCCGGACCACCGCCTTGGTCAGCGGCAGATGCAGCCAGTTGGCGATTTCCTGGGCCAGCGCGGGATTGGAATTACCGGCGACCAGCTTGATTGAGCCGTTTTTGGCCGCCATCAACGCTTCTCCTCGCGCCTTGCTGGATACGACGTTCAGCATATCGAGAAGTCCTCGGGAACCGGCGCGTTTTGGTGAGCGAGGAGATATCAGGCGGGCGGCTCGGCTGGCAACCCGTTGATGCCGTTTTCCCGGTCAAAAATCGGCCGATATGGGACTTTATGCGGCTGTTTATTGGACGCTGAAACTGAGCGCTGTGACGTCGGCTGCACCTTGGGCGGGTACTGTTTCTTCCGCACTCGCGACCGCGGGACCGCGACGCTCCGGAGCCGGCGCAGGCCCTGCATCCGGGCTTCCGTTGATCATGCCGGACAGACCGCTGAGGCCGGCCTGCGCTATTTTCCGCAACACGAGGTCGTCGGCCGCCGCCCAGGCGTCGCGGCCAGCCTTGCCGGCCGGCTCTTCGCCGGAAAGTCGCAGCGCACGCTGCTGGTTGTTGTCATAGACGTCCCAGACCCAGGCAATCACGGTCTTGCCGCGAACCACCTGCGCCGAGAGATAGCTGCGCACGCGGTAGGATGCTCCGCCCTCGCGCGAGACGATCGACAGATTTCGGAGCTTCGATTCGCTATCGAGCACGTTGACCATTCGGTCGAACACCTGCGGCGGCGGACCATCGATCGATTCAAATGCCACGGTAGGACCGCCGCCCGCGCTCGGGGCCATCGCATACGAGCCGCTGGCCGCGCCGCCGCCGCCGGCACAGCCACCGAGCGCACAAGAAATGACAAGCAGCGCCGCGGCCATCAAGGCGCGCGGAGCTCGTAGATACGAAGCAATCAAGGTGTTCCTCATTGCTCCCTGCGATATCGTTAAAATGTGTTAAGGTCTAGGGCAGCGCGTGGATAAGCTCGCCAAAAAAGATGGCGGCCAGCTCGTCCGGTCTCTCCTTGTTGTTGCCAGAATTCTTCAACCGCGCGGGATGATCCATGCGAGCCTTTGGCCTCGACGCGAATTTCCTTTCGAGCAGTTGCCTGCGGCGCTCACCTACCTGAAAGCCGGCCGAGCGCGAGGCAAGGTGGTGCTGCGGTTGAAGTAGGAAATCACTCGCTCGCCAGCGCGATTGCGTGAACGTGGCGGCCGTAGTCCGGCTCTTTCCGGTGCACCGAACGACGGTAGCTGTAGAAGCGCTCGTCGGAATAGGTGTCGACACCAAGGTCGTCGATCATCAGGATGCCGGCGTTCTCCAGCCGCATGCGGATGAAGCCGGCGAGGTTGAACATCGAATGTCCTGATCGAACCGAGGGAATGAAGAACATTGCATTCTCGGCGTCGGCATCCATGAAGCGCTCCACGAATTCGCTGCCGACTTCGTAGGAGTGCTGGCGGATCAGGGGGCCGATGGCGGCGACGATGCCGGAGCGGTCGGCGCCGAGTTTTTCCATCGCCTCGATGGTGGATTCCAGCACGCCGGTCAGCGCGCCCTTCCAGCCGGCGTGCGCCGCGCCGATCACGCGGGCGCTGGCGTCGGCGAACAGGATCGGGCCGCAATCCGCGGCGGTAACGCTGATGGCGATACCTTCTGTGCGCGTGACGAGCGCGTCGGCGCGCGGCTTGTCGCCCTGCCATGGTCCGGTCGCGACCACGGCGTCGGGTGAATGGATCTGGTGCACACTGAGAAGATGTTCGGGCGCAACGCCCATCCGCTCGGCCATCCGGCGGCGGTTTTCCGCGACATTGGCCGGATCGTCATTGGAGCCCAATCCGCCATTGAGTCCTTCGTAAATTCCACCTGATACCCCGCCCTCGCGGGTGAAGAACGCGTGGCGCAGCCCGGGAATGGCTGCGAGCAGCGACGATCCGAACGTCATGCTTTTTCGTCTCCCGGCGCCGGCGGTTCGTCGCTGAGACCTGCGACCGCGGTGAGATTGGGTTGGGTAACCGCAAGCACCTTGAACATCGATCCCATGCCGCCGCGGCCGCTGTCGGTCAGGCGCTTGAGCGCGGCGGAAATGTCAGCGGAAACTTCCGGGGTGGTCTTTCCCATCAATGTAACGGCCCGGGTCTCGATGCCGAGCCGTTTGAGGAACTCGCCCTGCGTCACCGGGCCATGAACGCGCGCGCCGACGTCCTCCGCCGCGCGCGCCAGCGCCTGGAAATCGACATGGGCGGTGACGTCGGCCTGGCCTGGATTCTTCAAGGGATCGGCAAAGCTGTGGCGGGCGATCGCCTGGAAGGTGTCGCCGGCATCACTGCGCAGATGGCCGTAATCGATGATCAGTGCAGCACCGTCCTGGTCGCGCACCCGCGCCGCGATCTTCATCATCTCGGTATCCGGCCGCCATTCGAACACGGCGCCGATCGGGGCCGCGCGCACCAGTGGCGGCAGCAGCACTTCGAAGCGCGGTATCGGGTCATCCGCGGCGGCGAATACCAGCTTGCCATTGGCGTCGAGGTTGACAACGCGCTCGTGCCAGCCGGTTTCGCGCTTGACCACCTGATGGATCGGCAGCACGTCGAAATATTCGTTGGCGAGAATGACCGCGGGGCCCTCGGGCACGTCGTCGATACTGTCATGCCAGGTGATGTTGCGCGCGCCGGATAGCGTTGCCTGCTGCTTCTCGCGCAGCACCGGATTGATTTCGACGAGATGGATCTGGACCGATTGATAGAGCGGCGGCAGCACCCTGACAGCGCGGAGCGCGTCCGCCATCATGGTGCCGCGGCCCGGGCCGAGTTCGACCAGCCGCAGCATCGGCGGTGAACCGATCGTCTTCCAGACCGAGGCCGTCCATAGACCGAGCAGTTCGCCGAACATCTGGCTGACCTCGGGCGCGGTGGTGAAATCGCCCTCACGGCCCAATGGATCGCGCGACACGTAATAGCCGTGCTCAGGATGCATCAGGCACAGTTCCATGTACCGCCAGACCGGCATCGGTCCTGACGATCTGATCAGCTTATGGATCTCCGACTGTAACGGCGAAAATTCGGTCACGGCCTGCCTTAAATCGACTTCTCTATATGCTGCGGCGTCTCGCGGCGCCATGCCACCATGACAAGGATGACGCCGGCAATGAGCATCGGTACCGACAACAGCATACCCATGGTCAGCCCGCCCCACAAAAATCCGAGTTGCGGGTCCGGTTCACGGAAGAATTCGCTGGTAATGCGCGCCAGCGCGTAGATCGCGATGAAGCTGCCGAGGATCAGGCCCGGCCGTTTCAACGCGCCCATCCGGACCATGACAGCCAGGATTGCAAACAGCAGGATGCCCTCGAGCGCCGCTTCGTAGAGCTGGCTAGGGTGGCGGAAAAGTTGAGACGGGTCATCGGGAAAGACCATTCTCCAGGGCACGCTGGCATCCGCCTCACGGCCCCACAATTCGCCTTTGATGAAGTTGGCGAGCCGCCCAAGGAATATTCCGATCGGAGCGACCGCGGTCGTGATGTCGCCAAGCGACAGGATGGAGATATTGTTCTTGACCGCAAACAGCATCACCGCGGCGACGCAGCCGAGAAAGCCGCCATGAAAGGACATGCCGCCTTCCCATAGTTTGAGAATGGCGATGGGGTTCTGCATGAAGAAGGCCGGGTTGTAGAACAGCACATAGCCGGTGCGGCCGCCGACGATGATGCCGATCGTGACCCAGAGAATGAAGTCGTCGAGCTGCACGGGTGCGATCGGCGCCGGCCCGCCCCATAATTTTTCTTTCCTGATTAGCGCGCGCGCATAGATCCATCCGAGCACGATGCCGCAGATATAGGCCAGCGCATACCATCGGATCGCGAACGGTCCGATCGAGATGGCGACCGGATCGATTTCCGGAAAGGTTATGGTGAGAAGGGGCATCGGGCGGGAGGTCTACTGCGCGAGGTTGCGGCGATAGAGCGCCAGCAGCCGCTCCCAGTGCCGCTCAGCAGCGTCGCGGTGATAGACCGGCCGCTTCGGGAAGGCGAAGCCGTGATGGGTGCCGGGATAGATCTCGACCTCGTTCTTCGTGCCTTCCATTGCCTGCTTCACCTTATCGATGATCTCCTGCAGCGCGTAGATGTCGGTCTCGGCGCAGGCGAAATAGAGTTCGGCCTTGGTCTTGCTTGCGGCGAGATGCGGGCTGTCGGGCTGGTCGGTCGCGAGATGCGTTCCGTAGATCGAAGCCGCCGCCTTCACTCGATCCGGAAAATGCGTTGCCGCGTTGACCGCGTAGCGGCCGCTCATGCAGTAGCCGATGGTGCCGACGATCTTCGTATTTGCGGCAGGTTGAGTCTCTGCATAAGCGAGCAGGGCCTTGGTGTCCTCCATCACCATGGGAATATTGATGGAGTTCATGAAGCCGAACATCCGCTTGCGCTCGGGCGCTTCCGGATCAGGCGGGATTGGCCCCAACTCCATGACGCCGGAGCGGTAGTACAGGTTGGGCAGCATCACGTAATAGCCCGACGTGCCGAGCCGCCGCGCCATATCGCGCAGTTCCTCGCGGATCGCCGGTGCGTCCATGTAAAAGATGATGACCGGGAAGGGGCCGCCGCGCTCGGGATGGGTGATGAAGGTCGTGATCTTGCCGTCCTTGGTCGCAATATCGATCTGCTGGTCGAACATGGGCGCTTCTTTTTGCTTTGTGATTCTGGTGTCCGGCTGGGTATTCGATACGATTGCAAGGAAACTGCAGCATGACAAGGCGAGCGGCCGTCACGTTGGCGTTGAACCGCGCTCTTGAACGTTTCCCTTGGGATTGCCATTGTCTTGTCGTGACGAGCAATTTGCAGCGACCGGAGCGTTCCAGATGACCCAGACCAGCAATCGGTTTTTCGACGAGATCGGCCGTTTGATGAACGATGCTGCCGGCGCCGCCCAGGGCGTCAAGCGCGAGGTCGATACCGTCATGCGAAGCCAGGCCGAACGCATCCTGCGCGATCTCGATGTCGTCAAGCGCGAGGAGTTCGACGTGGTCAAGGATATGGCCCGCCTGGCGCGCGAGGAGAACGAGGCGCTGAAGAGCCGGATCGCGGCCTTGGAAGCCAAGCTCGGCATTTCGCCGGCCGCGCCGGATGCCGGCAGCATGGCGGACGGGTAGGGGATTTCACCCTCCCCTGGAGGGGGAGGGTCGGCACGGATCGAGCGAAGCGAGATGCGTGGCGGGGTGGGGTGATCTCTCCATTCGGGCACCGATCGAGAGGATAGACCGTCACCCCGCCACGCGCTTCGCGCGCGTCGACCCTCCCCCTCCAGGGGAGGGTGCAAACCCAATAAAAATCCCTTCATTTCCTTGTCATTCCGCCCCTTTGGGGCTAAAAGCCCGCCACGTCCGCAGCCCCCGCACCCCTGGAGGCTTGCTGTGGGACGCCAACGGGCCGCGATGCGGCCTTTAACTTTTTAGAAAACAAGGACTTAGCACGATGGCGACCGTCAAGGAATTGAAGGCGACAGCGCGTCCGCAGAGCGGCAAGGGGGCCGCCCGGGCAGAGCGTCGCGCCGGGAGAGTGCCCGGAGTGATCTACGGCAACAATCAGCCCCCCGTGACCATCTCGGTCGACGACAAGGAATTGCGCCAGCGCATCCTGGCCGGCCGTTTCCTGACCACGATTTACGACATCGATCTCGAGGGCAAGAAGCACCGCGTGATTCCGCGCGACTTCCACCTCGATCCGGTGAAGGACTTCCCGCTGCATGTCGACTTCCTGCGGCTCGGCGAAGGCGCCACCATCCGCGTCAGCGTTCCGCTGCACGTCGTGAACGGCGAAACCTCGCCCGGTGTCAAGCGCGGCGGCACCGTCAACATCGTCACCCACACCATCGACCTCGAATGTTCGGTCGACAACATCCCGCAGTACCTCGAAGCCGATGTCGGCGCGCTGGAAATCAGCTACTCGCTGCATCTCTCCGACATCAAGCTCCCGACGGGCGTGAAGGCGCTCTCGCGCGAAGACGCGACGCTGGTGACCATCGTGCCGCCGTCCGGCTACGCCGAAGAACAGAAGGCTGCGGCGGCTGCCGCGGCTGCAGGCACGGCCGCTCCGGCGGCGGGTGCCGCTCCGGCTGCTGCTGCCGCGCCTGCAGCGGGAGCTGCCGCCCCGGCGGCTGGCGCTAAGGCGCCGGCTGGTGGCGACAAGAAGAAGTAAGCAGCGGCAGGATGCCGCGTCATGCGCCTGTTTGTTGGCCTAGGTAACCCCGGTTCGAAATACGCGAACAACCGGCACAACATCGGGTTCATGGCCGTCGATGAAATTGCGCGGCGTCACGGTTTCGCACCGTGGCGCCGCCGTTTTCAGGGCGAGACATCCGAAGGCACGCTCGATCGCGAGAAGGTCGTTCTGCTTCGGCCGACCACCTACATGAACGAGTCCGGGCGCGCGGTTCAGGAAGCTGTCAACTTCTTCAAGCTCGGCGCTTCCGACGTCACCGTGTTTCAGGACGAGCTCGAACTGCCGCGGGCGAAAGTCCGCGTCAAGGTCGGCGGTGGTATCGCCGGCCACAACGGGCTGCGCTCGATCACCTCGCATATCGGCAACGAATATCGCCGCGTGCGGCTCGGGATTGGCCATCCCGGCGTCAAGGAACTGGTGCACGGCCACGTGCTCTCGGATTTCGCAAAGAGCGACCGCGCCTGGGTGGAAGCCCTGTGCGCCGCGGTGGCCGAGAATGCGGGCTTGCTGGCGGCAGGGCACGACTCCTCGTTCCAGAACAAGGTGCATCTGGCGCTGCAGGCCAAGGGAATTTTCGACAAGGAAGACGGCGGAAAGCAGGACTGACTTCTCGTACTAGCACTCCGCCGTCATGTCCGGCCTAAAGCGCGAAGCGCGTCTTCGCGCAGATGTGCCGGGCATCCACGTCTTCCTTGCAACGAGCGAAACAAGACGTGGATGGCCGGGACGAGCCCGGCCATGACGAAGAGAAATCGTTGAGGACGAAATGGGATTCAAATGCGGTATCGTTGGCCTGCCCAATGTCGGCAAGTCGACGCTGTTCAATGCGCTGACCGAGACGGCAGCGGCGCAGGCGGCGAATTATCCGTTCTGCACCATCGAACCCAATGTCGGCGAAGTCGCCGTGCCTGATCCCAGGCTGGACAAGCTATCGGCGATCGCTGGTTCGGCGCAGATCATCCCGACGCGGCTGACCTTCGTCGATATCGCAGGGCTCGTGCGCGGCGCTTCGAAGGGCGAAGGCCTCGGCAACCAGTTCCTCGCCACCATTCGCGAGGTCGACGCGGTTGCGCATGTGGTGCGGTGTTTCGAAGATTCCGACATCACCCATGTCGAAGGCAAGATCGCGCCGTTGGCCGACATCGAGACCATCGAGACCGAACTGATGCTCGCCGACCTCGACAGCCTGGAAAAGCGGGTCGACAATTTGGCCAAGAAGGCCAAGGGCAACGACAAGGAAGCCAAGGAAGCGCTCGACCTCGTTAACCGCGCGCTGGTGCTGCTGCGCGAGGGCAAACCGGCGCGGGCACTGGAGCGCAAGCCGGAGGAAGAGCGCGCCTTCGGTATGCTCGGCCTCTTGACCTCCAAGCCGGTGCTCTATGTCTGCAACGTCGAGGAAGGTTCGGCCAAGGAGGGCAACAGCTTCTCAAAACAGGTGTTCGAGCACGCCAAGAAGGAAGGCGCGGTCGCAGTGGTGATCTCGGCCAAGATCGAATCTGAGATTGCGACCCTGTCACGCGAGGAGCGCGCCGAGTTTCTTGAGACGCTCGGCCTGGAAGAGGCCGGCCTCGACCGCCTGATCCGCGCCGGCTACCAGTTGCTCGACCTCATCACCTATTTCACCGTAGGCCCGAAGGAAGCCCGCGCCTGGACCATCCACCGCGGCACCAAGGCGCCCGCCGCGGCCGGCGTGATCCATACCGATTTCGAAAAGGGCTTTATCCGGGCCGAGACCATCGCCTATGCCGATTACGTCGCGCTGAACGGCGAAGCCGGCGCCCGCGACGCCGGCAAGCTCAGGCTGGAAGGCAAGGAATATGTCGTCGCCGACGGCGACGTGATGCATTTCAGGTTTAATACCTGAGAGATCTTGTAGGGTGGGAAGGCGCATCGCGCCGTGCCCACCATCTCTCAACCAGCGCGGAAATGGTGGGCACGCTACGCTTTGCCCACCCTACGGACTACAATTCCCGCGTGATCACCGCATCCCGCCCTGATCTCGGATCGCGCCGAGATGCTCGTTGACGCGGAAGACGATCAGGATGAATTCAGCGGCAATGCGCGAAAACACCACACCGACTACGACGCCGGCAATCGAGGCCAACAGTAGGACAAATCCATAGAAGGGGCTGATTGCCATGATGGACAGGCTCGACAAAATGCCGGCGATGCCGAACAGCACGATCAAGCCGATGACCAGCCAGTAGAAAGTCTTGATGATCGTGGGCGTGATAAAGCGGTCCCACTGAAACAAATCCTGAAAATCGAACATCGATGGTTCTCCGGCGGGTCAAAAACCTTGTCCCAGACGGCACAGGGCTAGCCCCGAAAATTGCTTCGGGCAAGTCAGGGCGAGCGCCGGCGGCGGTACTCGCCCGTGGCGAACGAGCCATGCGGGTGGGCGGGTTGAGATTGCTGCAAATAACGGCCACAATCGGGCTTCCCCCACCACAATCCTCAATCCAAATCCTCAATCGATGACAACGCTGACCTTCGAAGACTTCACGCCAGGCCATTTCGGCACGTTCGGACCGCGCCATGTCACGCGCGAGGAGATTTTGGCGTTCGCCGCCGAATACGACCCGCAACCAATGCATCTGGACGAGGCCGCCGCCAACGCATCGATGCTGAAGGGGCTGTCCGGTTCGGGCTGGCATCTCGGCTCGCTGATGATGCGGATGCTGTTCGACGGGTTTATCGGCCGTACCGCCTCGCTTGGCTCGCCTGGCGTCAACGAAATGCGCTGGCTGGCGCCGCTGCGCCCGGGCGATGACCTGACGCTGGATGTCAGCGTTGCGGAGGCCAGAATTTCGAAGAGCCGGCCCGAGACCGGCATCGTGACCTTCAAGGGCACGATCCGTAACGCGGCCGGGGTCGTACTGTGTGAGATGGAGTCCCCAATCATCGTGCGCCGGCGCCTTGAAGCAGGAGCGGAGTAGCGATGCGTTTCTTCGAGGACATCGAGATCGGCGCTCGGCGCGAGTTCGGCTCTTTCACCTTCACCGCGGACGACATCAAGCGGTTTGCCGCGCAGTTCGATCCGCAGCGTTTTCACCTCGATGAGGAGGAGGGTCGCAAATCGCTGTTCGGGGGGCTGGCCGCATCGGGCTGGCACGTTGCCGCGGTGTGCATGAAGCTCTTGGTCGCCGATGGCAAGCGTCTGTCGGCAGAGGCCGCCGCACGCGGTGAGAAGGTCGCGGTGTGGGGGCCGTCGCCGGGTTTTCGTGAACTGCGCTGGATCAGGCCAGTGCTGGCGGGCGATACCGTCCGCTTTTCCAACCAGGTCGAAACCAAGCGGACCTCGGAGAAACGTCCCGAATGGGGCATCCTGCAGGCCCGCAATACCGGCATCAACCAGCGCCACGAAGTCGTGTTCTCGTTCCTCGCCACCGCGTTCGTGCCGCGACGGAGTGGTCGTTAATTGTAGCCCGGATGAGCCAACGGGTCGCGCGAATGCGCGCCCGATGACAGGCTCCGCGACATCCGGGAACGGCATCACCGGCGTTCCCGGATTGCGCTTCGCTCCATCCGGGCTACGCGCTCCCCGGCGAAACATGGTTAGCCAATTGTTTCGTTAGTGCTTCGTAATCCACGACTCCACGAAACCGGATTTTTGCTAACGCATTTTGAACTTTCTGCCTGCCAAATGCGTCTCAGGGGAAGTACCGAGGGGATAACCATGGCAGATCGCAGCGGCCTGAAATTCGTCGGCTTTGTCTTCGCAACCGTCACGATGGCGGTAATGCTCACCGCCACTATGGTGGTGAAATCCTATGCTGACGGTGTCTACACGATCGAGGAGACCGCGTTCGTCCGCCAGTAATTGCGGATCGGGCTAGCATAGACGCAGGATATCAAAACGATTCAGCGGCTCCAGATCAGCGTCATTGCCACGACCGCAAGCGTCAGCAGTCCGACGAAGCGGATCACGAGCGTGCCCATGCTATGCGACGACTGCCGCAACGGCATTGAATCCATGTTGTCTGGCTGAACGTTTTCCATCGCCGCTGTGTCCTCAAAAGGTGCCTGCCGCCAAGTGACGACATCCGTACTTGGACGCGAGGGTGCTTATAAAGTTCAGATTGAATACAGCCAAACAAAACCGCCGCGCTTCCGTGCGGAAGGCGGCGGAGTGTCAGATTTTTGCAACGATAGGATTAGCTGTTGCGCAGGCCGTCGGCGGCACGCTTCCACTGCGTGACGTTGTCGGCGATCATCCGCGTCGACTTCATCGCCGCCTGGCTGAGCTGCGCATAGCCCGAGATCTCGCGCTGGACGCGCTGGCCTTCGGCATGGAGCAAGTCGCGGAGGCTTTCGAGTTCGGAAATCAACTTCTCGATTTCCGCCAGCGACGTGCCGGCGACGCGCTGGATCAGCGAATTGACGTTGTTGACGGTCGCTTCGGCATTGGCGTCGATCGGCACGGTGTCCGGGGCCACCGCGGGCCGACGCAGATAGGCGATATCGTTGCGAACGAAATCGCGGATGCCGGCCTCGACTTCAGATACGGCGGCGAGATCGCTGTCGACCTCCGTGTTGGAATCAACTTGTTCGGAACGATTGATGGCGTTCATCGGCTATTCCTCTGTTTCGCTTTCAGGCGAGCGCGGACGTCCCCCGCACGACGAAGTGGAGCGGGTCCCATCTGTCCCACCGATTTTGTCCGCATCTGGGCCAATCTGCGGCAATGGTGGTTCATTCTCTGGGGCAGTACCCTCGAGATCGGAGAACGCGTCAAATTGGGACGACTTCTGCCCTCACCAGCTACGCCTGAAGCCCGCGCTGAGGCTCGTGTTGGCGGCGCCCGAGGGCGTTTCGCCAATCGAGCCGGAGATGGTGACGCTATCGAACAGCTTTTGCTCGGCGCCGACCTTGCGCAGCCACTTGTCGTCGGATGTCGATAGCGTCTGGCCGGCGATCAAGCTGGTGCCGGTGTCGGCAATGCTGAGCCTTGCCGACTGGTCGGTCTCGTAGCTGCGCGTCGGATGGCTGACGATGCCGGGCACCGGCACGATGCCCTGTTGGATCAGGTTGTAGTCGTTCTTCAGGGTCAGCGAATATTGCTCGCTGATCGGCAGCGACTTGCTCAAAGATGTGCCGAGCTTGCTCTGCTCGGATCCGGGATCGACCCGGGCCTCAACCGCAGTCTTGTCCCAAATCGAGCCAACACCGGGGACCGTGATCGCAGCCCACGCGGTGCCGGACGATTGCGGCAGGCTGCCGCCATTGGCGAGTTTTTCCGAGAGCAGTTCGGAGGTGGTCGCCGTGCCTTGCCGCGCGACCGTCATGTCGACGCCGATCCGCGCATCCCAGAACGGCGAGATGGATTGCTTGACCGATACCGCGGAGGTGCCGTTCGGTCTTTCATTGGCGGACCATGAGGCGTCCGCGCTGGCAGCGCCTTTCGACGAATTGCCTCCCTTCGGCGCCAGGTCGGTCAGGGTCGATGCATCGACGTTGAGCTGGCTCCAGTCGAGCTTTTCGACGTCGATGTCCTTCATGATGTCGGCATCGTTGACGCTGGGAGCGGCCCCGGCTTCTTCAGCCTCCTGCATCTCCGGCTCGTCCTCGCTCGGCGGCGTTTGCGCCGCCACAGCCAATATCGAAGCCAAACTTACGCCGGCCACCAGCATTGGCAGCCGTGCCCAGCCAAATCGCATTTTCGGAATCATTGCCCGCCCGCATTCCAAGTCACGCCAACAATGCGTTCGCTCTGTTGCGAAATTATGGCTGATCGCCGCTCTTCGTCATGCCCGGCCTTGTGCCGGGCATCCACGTCTTCGAGAGTCTCCGAGCGCAAGACGTGGATGCCCGGGACGGGCCCGGCCATGACGGAGAGAGCCTCGACCGCGACAGCTACACCGCCATCCGCGGCAGGTGAATCGGGTAGCCCACGGTCTGCTCGACCAGATCGAAGGTGTCGACCAGCACGCGCAAGTTGGTCAGGCGGCCGGCCCTGAACTGGGCGAAATGGGCAATGCGCAGGCTGATCGGCTTTTCCGAATCCAGCGCGGTCAGCGAATAGCGCACCATCGAGGCGGCCGTATCCACTCCCAGCATGATCGATTCGCGGTCGAAGCGATGGACGCGGAAATTGTCCGCGATCTGCCTGATCACCTCCATCACGGCCGCCTTGCCGCGGCGCGAGCCGAAGAACGGATACATATCGATCGGTCCATAGATCGCCCAGTCGATCTCCTCGTCGAGCAGGGCTTCGAGATCGGCTGGCTGGCGTTCATTGATTGCGCGATACAACGCGCGCGAAAAACGCCAGAGACTATGCTCTGTCATTTTGATTTGGTCCTTGAAACTGATTTTCAAAACGGCAATCGCGCCCAATCGGGCGTCTTCATCGACGCCGGGCTGAAATACCGGACTTCACTGTTGCAGCCAGAAATAGAGCAGTTTCGCCAGAACACAATTGCCGTTTTTGCAATGCACAAATGCGGCTATTTTGGCCGCATTATCGGTCGTGGCGGCGCACCGGCTCGCGCTCGATGGCGATCTCGGCGTCGCGAATGGCGATGATGCCGAACAGCAGGGCGCAGCCGATACCGCCGATCGCGGCTCCCAGCGGCATGAAAGTGAAGAACACCAGCATGCCGCTATAGCCTTCAAAACTCGTGGTTTTGAAGATTTCCACCCAGGCGAGACCCGCCCCGATGCCCATCGCCGCGCCTCCCAGCGCCCCCAACGCCAAACCAAGCAAAGCCAGCAACGCGATCTTCATAAGGTGTTCTGATCCGGAAAATCCTTGTGATGTGTCACCGCTGGCGCGGTGAGGTTCAATGGCGGGCGCGGGGGACAACAGCCCCACGAGTCATTTCCGGGTTCGATGCTTCGCATCGCCCCGGAATGACGCTGAATGGCAAATGCTAAATCGGCTCCGGCCTTCTACCGGTCAGAATCGCGGCGACGTCGCGTTCGAGCAGCTGCTGGACCAGATCGAAGGTGTCGATGATTTCCCTGATCTGGCTGATCTTGCCGTCGCGCAGCGTGTAAAAGCCGGCGATGTCGAACTGCACCATGCGCTGATTGATGCTCTTGCGGAAGAACACGCGGATGAACGCGGCCGCCTTGTCGCCCTCGACGACCAGGATCGGCACCTCGCAGCGCAGTTCGGAATAGCGGGCGCGGACGGCGTTCCACATCTCGCGCATTTCGGCCTTGCCGCGGCGATGGCCCATGTGCGGCAGTATGTCGATCGGGGCGTTGGCGAGGGACTCGATATCGTCGGTACAGCGCGCCAGCGCGCCTTCGACGTCGCCGGAATACAGGACGTTGAGGAAATCCAGTACGCGCTGACGATGGGATTCCTCGGTCATTCGTCCACCCCGTCTGGGTTCGATCCGGCTCTGCGGCCCAATCCATTCTGAAGGGAACGGCAGAGGGATCAATCAGCAAAAGGAACCCACAGTATGTGACGCGGTGGTTTCCAAAAGGTTCACTGCCGCCCGCGATGCGACGACACAGGGAAAGACGCACGGGCTGTTGCAGGGGGACGGATTACACTCAAACCCTCATCCCGAGAAGCCTGCGGAGCGGGCGTCTCGAAGGATGTCGGCCTGCTGCCGGCTCCTAAGCGGCGTCTTTGGTTGCGATCACCGTCCGGATGTCGTCGGCCAGTTCGCGGTATTGCAAGCCGAGGCGCAGGTATAGCTCGCGCTTCGCCCCATCCGATGTCAACTTGCTGATCAAATCGCATTCGGCGTTGAGAGTCTCGAACCGCTCCAATTTGGCTTCAAGATCGGTCACGACGGCCACCAACGGGATCAGCTTACGTCTTCATTTTACGTCACGGCTAACATCGTTATCGGGTAGAACTAATTTATAGCCTCGGCGATTGCGCGGACGCTCCGGCAATCATTGCCTGGTAATTTGCCTCGGGAAACGTCATCATTCCCAAACGCGAGGCAAAGCCTCCTGACCGGCTATCGCGAATGAGGCACGCCGAGGAGTGTCCGGCTCTCAACCGATCACCGGCGTTTTGAGTGTACCCGATACAGATGTGGGGCACGTCTGCTGGTGGCGAGAGCAGACATTTGCCACCGGAAAGAACGGCAATGTGCTATCATGCCGGCGCCAACGTCGCACATGAGACGCGGTGCTCAGATGATCACAATCCCGGAACTGGTGGCGCAAGCTTTGGGGTCATTTCTGGCTGCGGATACCAGGAGCAGGTTTGGCTCCTCCCAAGCCCGGCTGGCTGAATTTCTTCCTTATGCAGCCAGGCTCACATTGGAATGCATCGGCAACAGCGACGCTCTGTACCACAATATCGAACACACAATGCTCGTGACCCTTGCCGGGCACGACATCCTCATGGGCCGGGCAATGCTGCGGCCGACGACGCCGGAGGATTATGCCAACTTCATCCTGGCGTGCCTCAGCCACGACATCGGATTTGTTCGGGGAATCGTCCAGGGAGATGACGGGGATTCCTACGTCGCCGATCTCAGCGGCCGTACCGTTCGCCTGGCGCGAGGGTCATCCGATGCTGCGCTGGGAGCCTACCATGTGGACCGCTCGAAGCTGTTCGTCTTCGAGCGGCTCGACACTTCCGAAGAAGTCGATGCGAGCCGGATCGCCAGGGCAATCGAGTATACGCGATTTCCCTATGTTGATTCATCGTCAAACGACGAGCTGACCGAAGAAGAGGGCCTGTTGCTGCGCGCGGCCGACCTCATCGGGCAACTCGGCGACCCCAACTACCTGAGAAAAGCGAATGCCCTGTTCTACGAATTTGAAGAAGTCGGCATGAACAAAACGCTCGGCTACGAGACGCCGGCAGACGTTGTTTATAAATATCCGCAGTTCTACTGGAACAACGTCGCTCCGCAGATCCAGACGGCGATACGCTATCTCAACGTCACATCGAGCGGACGACAATGGATAGCAAACCTGCACAGCAACGTTTTTCGGGCTGAGCGCGAAGTGAATTTGTCCGGCCCGCAGCCGTAATCGTGGCCTGCCTGCTCCACCGCCTTGTCGCAAAGCGTCGCGTGGACCGAGCGACGGTCGCTTGCGCTAACCATGATATCCCGGCGACTTGCGCGCCAGTCCGTCGAACGCATCGAACAGCCGCTCGCGCCAGGCATGAACCGGATCGTCTTCCATCAGCAGCTTGAACGGGCTGACCATCCGCGCCCACTGGAACGCGCCGAACACGATATAGTCCGCATAGTTTGGCGCGGCGCCGCCGAGAAAGTCTTGCGTCCGGAGCGTCAGCCGCAGCGGGTCGAGGCTTTTGCGAAAACCTTCGACCGCCTTGTCGCGGTCGGCCATGATGTCTTCCAGCTTCTTGCCGAAGCGCGCCTCGCGCGTCTTGCGGAAGTAGGCGGCGTCTTCCGGCTTCAGGTTGAGCGGGATGTCGGCGATGATGAGCGGAAAAATGCCGCCGATCACGCCGTCGCCCCACCAGTTCAGCATCCGCCCCATCGCGCGGCCGCCCTCGCCGCCGAACAATGATGGCCGGTCCGGATATTTGTCTTCGAGATAGTTGGCGATCGTCCGGGAATCGACGACCGCGGTGTCACCGTCGAGCAGCACCGGCACCTTTTCCGACCCGTGCGGCCTGATGGCGCTCTTCTCGGTGAAGCACCATGGAACGGTTTCCGCTGATAGCCCCTTGTGCGCCAGCGCCATCCGCGTCCGCCAGCAGAACGGGCTGAACGGACGGGATGGATCGGTGCCGAGGAGTTCGTAGCGTTTGAGGGACATTGGCGACATCTTGCGCGAGCAGCAGCTAGCACACAAGCGCTGTCATTGCGACGAGACAAGCCACGACTTGTTCCTCAGAGCTTGCAGGCGAAGACCGACGCAATCCATTCGCGCTTCGCCGACCGGCAGATGGCTTCGTTCCGCCCGCACTGACGAAAGCCATCTTAGCTCATTGTTCCGATACAAAGCGGTGCCGCTTGAGGAACGGATAGGCCGTTGAAGTTGAGGCATCTCGCAATCGTTCGCCCACTACGGGTGATCCGCAAGCCTCAACGGACTTGAGGGAGCCCTTTGGCTGTATCCAAAAGGGGTATGAGAGCTCTTCGGCAGTATCTCGGAAGGAGTATTGAATCTCCTTTCCACGGTCGAATAGGCTTGGGTTTACTAGAGAAATTCAGAACATGACCCGAATTGAGACGACGACCCGATTGTACCTCAGATAGTACGACTGAAGATTATACCGATAGAAGAGGCGTTTATTGCAATGCGCCACGCCATCGAGACCGCACCAAGAGATGGAAAAGCCGTAATCCTGGAGCATGATCCGACGGGGACCTATGACATTGCTCATTGGTCGGCCCAGGTGGGTCAGTGGGTCACTGAAAATGGTGAGCCAAGCAAGATCGCGCCGACGCATTGGCGTCCGATGCCGGGCGATCAATATAACGCAGAAGCGCACGGAGAAACGCACGCCTTCCGGCTCTGGTCGTCGCCGCGCGCGCGGCGCCTGATCACAGGCTCCTGCATCACGCTCGTCGCGGTGGTGCTCATACCCTTATATTTCGGGTTCGGACCAGAGATCCCATTTCTCAGTGAGGACTCGCGGAAGCCCGAGTCAACCGCGCTTCGACAGCAAGCCGAGGCCGGTCGAGCGGAAGTGGGCACGGCGACGGAGGCTGTGCAGGCCAGGCAGACCGCAGAGGCTTCAGGTACCCGGCGTGCCGTCGAGGAGCTCGATGCGCAGTTGCAGACTGCGGCTGCGGATCGCGCACAATCGCTTGAACAGGAGCGGCAGAAAACGCTTTCTCTGGCGCAGGAGCCGGCGGCTGCGCGACAAGTGTCGACCACAGACGCCGTGGAAGGCCGTCAAGCGCTCGACGAAGAACGCGCACGTAGTGCCGCGCTGACCAGCGAACTTGCCGCGGCGCGGCGCGAAATCGAGGCGCAGGCGCAACAATTGCGCGTCGCGAGTGAGGAAGCTCGGCAACTCCAGCAGGCGGCAGCCGCGGAAAGCGCAGGATCGGTCGAGCAGGAACGGCAGAAGGCAGCAGCCCTGGCGCAGGAGGTCGCGGCGGCGCGAAAAGAGCTGACCACTAGCGCGGCGAAATACGGCCAGGCGCTCGACGAGGAGCGCGCACGCAGTGCCGCACTAGAGAGCGAGCTCGCCACCGCGCAGCGCAAAAACGAGGCGCATGCGCAGCAATTCCGCGCGGCAAGCGAGGAAGCTCGGCAACTCCAGCAAGCGGCAGCCGCGGACAGCGCACGATCGGTCGAGCAGGAGCGGCAGAAGGCTGCAGCCCTGGCGGAGGAAGTCGCGGCGGCGCGAGAAGAGCTGACCACAAGCGCGGCGAAACATCGGGAAGCGCTTGAGGAGGAACGCGCACGCAGTGCTGCGCTGAAGAGCGAGCTCGCCGCAGCGCAGCGCGAAAACGAGATGCAGTCGGCGCAATTGCGCAAGGCGAGCGAAGAAATGGGGCAGCTCAAGCGAGCAGCCGCAGACACCGCGGAATCGCTCGGGCAGGAGCGGCAGAAAGCGGCGGCCCTCGCGCGGGAGGCTGCGGCTGCGCGACAAGAACTCATCACAAGCACGGCGAAACATCGGCAAGCACTCGACGAGGAACGCGCACGGCAGGCCGCACAGTGGAGCGAGCTCGCGGCAGCGCAGCGCGAGATCGAGGTGCAGGCGACGCAACTGCGCAGGGCGGAGGAAATCGGGCAACTCAAGCAGGCGGAAGTCGCTGACAGCGCACAACCGCTCGAACAGGAACGGCGAAAGTCGGCTGCCCTCGCGCAGGAAGCCGCGGCTGCGCGGCAGGAGCTGACCGCGAACGCGGCGAAACATCGTCAAGCGCTCGATGAGGAACGCGCACGGCTGGCCGCACAGGGGAGCGAGCTTGCGGCGGCGCAGCGCGAGATAGAGGCGCAGGCGACGCAATTGCGCCAGGCGAATGAGGAAATCGGCCAGCTCAAGCAGGCGGCAGCCACGGAGAGTGCACAATCGCTCGAGCGGGAACGGCAGAAGACGGTCGCCCTCGCGCAGGAAGCCGCGGCTGCGCGGCAGGAGCTGACCGCGAGCGCAGCGAAACATCAAGGACTCGATGAGGAACGCGCGCGCAGTGCCGCGCTGGCCGCCGAACTCGCCACAGCGAAGCGCGAAAACGACACGCGAACAGCGCAACTGCGCAAGGCCAGCGCGGAAATGGGGCAGCTCAGGCAGGCGACGGAACGCACTACGGCAGACCTGCGGCAATCTCTACAGCAGGAGCGCGAGCGAACCGAGGTAATGGCACGAGAAATCGAGTCGGCGCGGCGCACGATCGCTGCACGTGTCGCCCCTGAACCCGCGGCGACCGGCAGCATTTCCAAGGCAGCACGCGTAGTCGAGGCGGCCGCGACGGCGCACTCGCCGGCCGTAGAAGCGCAAGCGAATCCAGAGGCGACGAAATTAATCGCGCGCGCCCGCACGCTGCTTGGTCAGGGAAATATTGGCGCGGCGCGGATCGTGCTCGAGCATGCCGTCGAAACGGGAAGTGCGCGGGCAAGCTTCACGCTCGCAGAGACCTATGATCCCGTCATTCTTTCCACATGGGGAACATACGGTACGCGCGGCGATGCGATGAAGGCGCGCGAGCTTTATGCGAAGGCACATGCCGGCGGAATTCAGGATGCAAAGGATCGATTGGAGCGGCTGGAGCAGTGAGGGAATGACGTTTTGATACTCGGGCAAAAAGCCGCGCGGGGCGACACCCGGCGGCTGGAAGCCGAACTTAATACAAAAAAGGATATTACAGATGAACATGTTTTCCAGATCGAGCATTTTGCTCGCGCTCGCCGCTTTGGCGCCGATCATTCTGGTGCTTCAGCCTGCCACGTTGGATGCACAAACGCAGAGCGCCCGCAAGGCGCAACGCACCCCAACGCAGATCGCCGAAAAAGAGAAGATGAACGCCTGGACGGTCGGCCTCGCGGGCGGCTTGCTTGAGGGTGCGCCCCTTCGCCTCGCGGCGGAAATTGCCCGCGTCGTCGACGACGGGCCGAATTTGCATGTCCTGCCGATCGTCACTCGGGGCGCCACGGAAAACCTGAACTCGCTGCTCTATTTGCGCGGTGTCGATACGGCGATCATTAATTCCGACGCGCTCGAAGAGTACAAGGTTCAGGTGCCCGAGATCCAGCGCCGCATTACCTACCTGCTTAACCTCTTTCCATCCGAGCTGCACATCTTCGTTCGGCCTGAAATCCACAGCCTGCAGGATCTCGCCGGCAAGAAGGTGAACTTCAATACCCAGGGAACGGCTGCCGCCTATTCGGGACCGCTGATCTTCAGCCGTCTCGGAATCAATTCAGAAAACACTTTCATCCCCCATCAGGTCGCGCTGGAGCAGATGCGCAAAGGCGAGATGGCGGCCGTCGTTTTCATCACCTCGAAGCCGGTTGACGCCTTCGTGCGCGGGCGCTGGGATCCAGGCTTCAAGTTCCTCCCCGTCAAATACGAAAGCAAGTTCGAGGATTACTATCTTCCGGCGGTGTTGGAAGCGGCCGAGTACCCCGGCCTGATCAAGCAGGGCGAACGTGTTCCGACGGTTGCGGTACCGACCGTTCTGGTCGCCTTCAATTGGCCGGCCGGGACAAACCGCTATCAGCGCGTCGCCCGCTTTGTTGATGCTCTGTTTTCCCGTATCGACAAGCTGCAGGGGCCGGGCTTCGACCCAAAATGGAAGTCGATCAATCTCGCCGCGACAGTTCCCAGCCTCGCCCGTTTTGCGGCGGCGCAGGAATGGCTGGATCGTCAGGCCCGCGCGGCACAGGTGTCGCGATGAAAGCGCTTCCCCTCTCCGTCGCGTTCGAAGTCGTCAGCAGGATCGCGCTCGCGCAAAGCCCGACCGATCCGCTGGCGGATCTTCGCGCTTGCTCGCAGTTGGAGCGCGAAGAGAGGCTGGAATGTCTGGACAATCTGCTCCGTAATATTACGCCGGCCCGGCCGGTTCCTGGGACCGGCAATTGGATTATCAGCGAGACCACGTCGCCTGTGGACTACACCCCGATTATCACCGCCACCACGTCTTCCCACGGCGGCTCGAATGACCATCCGATGCAACTCTCTATTCGCTGCCGCGCCGGTCGCACCGAACTGGTCGTCTCCGGACCGGCCTTCTCCCGCAACGGGAAGGCGCATGCCATTTCCTATCGCATCGATGACAATCAGCCCGTGCATCTTGCGGGAACCCCGCCGTCGTCGGGGACCGGCGTAGCGTTCACGGGCGACGTCATACGCTTGCTGCAGTCTCTTCCCGAGCAGGGAGAATTTGCCATTCGTGTTGTGAGCCGAGCCGGCGCCGCCCAGCAAGGACATTTCTTGCTTGGCGGACTGAAAATGGCGCGAGAGCGGCTCGCCACGGTGTGCAAATGGCCACACACGGTAGCCGGTCCACGTAACTGAGGTCATCGAACAATCACGGGAGGTGCGTCATGATCAGGATTGGAAGTACTGTTAGAGTGATGACGGGTGTTATAGCGTTGCTCGTCATGGCGCCGCCATCAGCGCCAGCGCAGGAGAAGAATCAAGCGACGCTGGTGAAGAAGCAAGCGGCGGCGCCTGCGCAAGGCTTGAAGCGTACCGCTGCCGTTGCCGTTGTCGACAAGAAGCCGCACCGCCTGATCCTGCAGGTGAATTCGAACGACCCCGCGATGATGAATCTCGCGCTCAATAACGCAACAAACGTTGTGCAGTACTACAAGGACCTCGGTGAGAATGTGGCGATCGACATCGTCACTTTCGGCCCGGGCCTGCATATGCTGCGTGACGACACCTCGCCGGTGAAGGCACGGATCAAGGCTATCTCGGAGAGCAATCCTTCGATCTCGTTCCAAGCCTGCGGCAATACGCGCGACAATATGAGTAGGACCGAAAGCAAGGAAATTCCGCTGATTTCAGAAGCGAAGATCGTGAAATCCGGAGTCGTGCGGGTAATGGAGTTGCAGGAGCAGGGCTGGACGTATGTAAAGCCGTGATGACGCAGCCCTTGCGGATTCGGCAGCTTTCGCCTGACGTTTCAGCGATTGCGCAGCTTCTCGCCGCGCAATCGCTGAAATTCATCAGGATACACGAAGGCGACGAAACGGCCTAAACCGTCGAAATGCCGTCGATCGGGCTGACATCGCCGACGAACCGCAATAGATCGGCCATCGTGAATTCGCCAGGTGTCTTGGACGGCAGCGTCGGCTTCCAGTTCTTGCCCTTCAGCCACAAATACGATTGACGGTCACCGTGGACGAGGCCGACAAACACTTCGGCCACGATTGTAGCGCCCACCGGTCCGAGTTTTTCGCCGCCGCCGCGCTGCTCGGCCTCCTTGAGGATGTAGTACCACAGCGGTGTGTGCTCGTGCAGCCCGTGCTTCTTTGCCGCGGCGCCGTCCGTGCCACTCGCAATCTCAGCCGGGGAGAGCGGATTCTTGATCTTCATCGCCTTCGCGATATCCTGTCCCGACGGCAGCCCCAGCATCACGCCGCGCTTGAGATTGCGGAACGGCAGGCTGCCGCCACCGCCCGGCAGCTCGTGCAACTGCGGGATCAGGAACGGGTCGATCTTCCGCGAGGGATTGAGCCGCACATTGGTCGGATTGGCCGCCAGCACTTCAAAGTAGCGGCGCCAGTCGATGATCCAGTTGCTGGAGAGCACCGGTATAGGCAGCGGCGGCTGCACCGGATCAGGCGCGAGATCGCCGATGATGCCGCCCGACAGGCCGGTGAACTTGAACAGCAGATCGAGCGTGGCGGGAATGCCGCCGCCCGGCGTGAACTTGCGGTTATGGCTGTAGACCTCGCGCACCATGCTGTGGCCGAACCGGTACGCCGCCGCGGAAAACTCGACCGGCATGTAGGGCGTCTTCTTGAAGCGGTAGAAGCGGCGCCCCTGCTCGAGGATCTTGGCGACGATGCCCTTCTCGGTGATGCGCTCCACGAAATCATGCAGCACCATCCATTGGTAATGCCAGGTCACCGTCTGGCGCGCCTGCGTGAATATCTCGCCGGCCGGCACCCCGGACGCAGCAAGATGGTCGCAGACCTTGTTGTGAAACTTCAGCATCGCCAGGTGCGTTTGGGCAACCACGAGATTTTCGTCATTACGATGGTCGCCGATCAGCGCAAAACCTTCCGCGTTACGCGGCAGGTCGTTGCGCGGCGTGATGGTGACATCGTCAACGCTGATGGTCTTGCCGAGCAGCAGCTTCGGACCGGGCGACTTGCCGTCGGTATCGCCGGGATTGCGCGCGTAAAGCTGCCGGCTGCCGTCCGGACCGAGACCGTAGACGCTGTCGAGATCGAGTGCCGGCGTGCGGAAGTTCTCGACCGCCGTCGGGTCGGCTTCCTTGTCGCCGAACGAGGTGAGATCGAGCGTGATGTCGTGATCGACAAATTGGCCGAGATAGGTGAATCCTGCCGGGATCTTGCTGTTATTGCCGGCGGCGTCACCGGGGTTGGGATCTTTCATCGCGTCGGCAAGCTCCTGCAGCGGAGCGTCGTCGACGGCGAGCGGCTCGAGATTCGGAAACATCCGCCCGAACATTCCGGGATCGTCATGTCCGGAAAGTGAATCGAGAAACTGTCGGGTCGGTTGGCGGCCAGCCTTGCCATGGCCGGGCTGGACATTCACTTGAGTTGCCATCACTTCCTCCAATCGCAAATGTTGGGAGAAGAGGGGTACCGGTGTGTCGAGGTGTTCAGGTAAATAAAGGTTCAGGTAAAATTCGAGCGATACCCCTCGCGAGGGTTCAGCAGCAAAACCCACGCCAGACTGTGACCAATCGGAGCGCGGTACCAGCGGATTATTTTTTGATTTGTGTGAGCAGCTTCACTGACAGAACATGATTCGGAAAAGTGGGTACCGATTTTCCCTCGCGACAAACGCGGAACGCGTTTGCGCGGAGATCATGCTCAAATCTGAAGAGATAGAGCGAGATGACGATTCGAAGAAAGTCATCACGCTCTAGGTGCGATGTCGAACGTTTTGCGCAGCTCCGCGTCGGTATAAAAACACACGCCGCCATCGAGATCTCGCACCAGCCATTCCTGCAGATACACGATCTGTGTCCCGCTTTGCCTTTCATGCCGAAGCTCGAGGTGCCCGTCCTCGCTTCGCTGCAGCGAGCAACTGGATTGTACCCAGCTCGGCCATTCGTGCAGCGGCTGTCCGGTGAACTGCCAGGCGACCAACGCCACGTTGGTTGGGCGTGGCTTCAATTTCAGTGTGGTGTCCACAATCGTCTCCGAAACAAATGAGTCCTGCAGTCTGATAACGCCCGGCCGCGGCAAAAGTTGAGCGTTCGCGCGGCGATTCTCGCTTCGATTCGGCGATATTGCCTATGCGTGTTGGGGATGGATATCCGGGATAGGGATGAATCCCCAGCACATCGCGCCGGGAGATCACCATGCCGGCTCAGCGCCGCACGCCCCGACCCTACCGCACCACCGCCGCCGTCTGCCCGAATAGGATCCTGCGTTCCTCCTCGGTGCGATTCACCGGCTGGCCGAAATTCGGATTGACCTCTTTCGCCTTGGCATAGGCGCGCTCGGTGGCGGGCCGGGCGCGAATGGTTTCGAGCCAGCGCTTCAAATGCGGGAAGTCGTCGATGTTCTGGCTCTGGTTCTTGTAGGGCACCACCCAGGGATAGCTCGCCATGTCGGCGATCGAATAATCGCCGGCGATGAATTCGCGGTCCGCCAGGCGCTTGTTGAGCACGCCATAGAGGCGGTTGGTCTCGTTCACGTAGCGGTCGATGGCGTATTTGATCTTCTCCTGCGCATAATTCGCGAAATGATGGTTCTGCCCGGCCATCGGGCCGAGATTGCCCATCTGCCAGAACGTCCACTGGATCGCGTCATAGCGGCCGTAGAGATCGGCAGGCAGAAACTTTCCGGTCTTCTCGGCAAGATAGAGCAGCATCGCGCCGGATTCGAAAATCGAGATCGGCTTTCCCCCGCCCTTCGGCTCGTGATCGACCATCGCCGGAATCCGGTTGTTTGGCGCAATCGCCAGAAACTCCGGCTTGAACTGCTCGCCCTTGCCGATGTTGACCGGAAAAATCTTGTAAGGCAGCCCGGTCTCTTCGAGGAACATCGTGATCTTGTGGCCGTTCGGCGTGGTCCAGTAGTGAAGGTCGATCATGAGACGATCCTTGCGTTGGTTTCTTGTTTTCGCAAGAAAGATGCGACTGCATGAATTTGATCGGGCTGACGTGCCAAGTCAATGCAGGCGGGCGCCGTAGCGCGGAAATGTGATGAGGCGGGATTAGCGTTGCGGCACGCCGATGCGGCCGTGGTCTCGCAGCAACTTTTCGCCTGATGCGGTGACGGTCACCATCAGTCCGGTTCCGGCGATGGTTTCGCGCACGACATAGCCGCGATCGGAAGCGTCTTCCCAGATCGTCAGGCGCGGACAGGAGGTCCGCCAGGTCGCGACCACCTCTGCGTAATTCCGCGGCTCGCGGGCGACCCATTCGACGAAGTCGAGCACCAGTGGATCTGCAGCGTCCGACATCAGCCCTCTCCCCTCAGAAGGAAGCAACCGAGCCGTGAACCAGCAGCAGCCAGCTTCCGTAGAGAATGTAATACCCGGCCACCGTCGTAATCAGCAGGTTCGCCCAGGCGCGGAACTGCGCATCGCTCATCGCTTCCAGGATGCGCCGCGCCAGTGTGGTGCCGAGCATCGAGGCCGCGATCGCAACTGCGGCCAGCACGGGATCGAGCGTCGCTGCCTGGTCGATGATGCCGCCGAAATAGATCAGCTTGGTGAGATGGCTGGCGACCTGGCAGGTTGCCTTGGTGGCGACCACCTCGCGGCGGCCGAAATTGCCGCCGAGAAAGAACGTGTCCATCAGCGGGCCGGAGACGCCGGTCATCAGCATCAGCCCCATGCAGATGAAGCCGTAGAACGAGCCCTGCCAGATGCTGTCCGGGTTCGGCTTGAGGTTCTTCGGCATCAGCCGCGCCATGAACGGCGTGGCCCCGAGCAACAGCAATGCAATCGGCTTGTCCGGCACGTAGCGGGTGAGCGACCAGACGCCGAGCGCCAGCGCGCAACCAATCAGATAGACGAACACCGGCCGCCAGCGGATATGCGCCCGCCACAGAAACGCGCGCCAGCCATTGGAGGCCATCTGCGTGATTGCGTGCAGCACCATCGCGGTGGGCAGCGGCATCAGCATCAGCAGCACGCCGATCAGGATCATCCCGCCGGCCATGCCGAATAGGCCGGACAGAAACGCGGTGGCGACCATCAGCACACCCAGGGCTGCGATCATCAGCGGCGTCACGAAAATCTCCTGCGCAAGCCAGCCTCACGTTGAAGCGCAGCGCGCTGCCTCTGCTCCCTCTCCCCGCCCTTAGCGGGGAGAGGGTCGGGGTGAGGGCTGCTTCCGCGAACTCACTCACAGTCGGACTCGCGGAAGCAGCCCTCACCCGGCGCTTCGCGCCGACCTCTCCCCGCGAAGAGCGGGGCGAGCTTGAAGCCGGCGGCACTGATTCAACCCAAGGCTACTACACCCATGCTTGTGCCTCGCTTGTCGCCCACACGCAAACTGAGTTATCTTGTCCTGCCATAAGCTTTCTTGAGGGTCCTGTGCGGCGGCGGCTCTTCCGCGACGGCATGAAGGCGTCCGGGACGGCGGCGCGCCCAATTGCCTCAAGCAGCTTCCACTTACTATATTGCGAGCAGCAAGCGAGCGCCGACAGTGAAGTTCGCCCTTAAATTCGCACTTGGAACTCGCACTCGTCACGGCTTGTTCGCGGCGGCCCGATGAAGGCCAATGCCCGCACTACAACCCTAGGCGCGAGAAAAACCATGACCATCGAAGAAAATAGAAACGAGAACGACGCCGCAATCCGGGAGTCGATAGACCGCTTTGCAAAAGCGTTAGGCGCCAAAGACGTCGACGGATGCATGGCTGTCTTTGCCCCGGAAATCGTTTCCTTCGACATCCTTCCACCGCTGCAAGCGGTGGGCGCCGACGCGTTTGTGAAACACTGGCACGAGTTTTTCGAGTCCTATCAAGGTCCGCTTGACGTCGAGTTTCCCGATGTGAGGGTCACGGCGGACGATAACGTGGCGTTCAGCTATTGCCTCCACCGCATCATTGGAACGCTGAAGAATGGTCATAAGACTGATTTTTGGCTGCGCTGGACCGCTGGTTGGCGCAAGACCAATGGCAAATGGCTGATTGTCCACGAACAGGTTTCGGTACCTGTCGACTTGGCAAGCGGCAGGGCCTTGCTGGATCTAAAGCCGTAACGTTCGGTGACGCTGCGCAAACACCGAGCGCGCCGCTTGTGCACGGTCATGGCAAGCCTTGCTTGTGAATGCCCGGCAAATCGAGCTATCTTGGCATGACATCAGTTTTCCTGAGGGTCATGTGCGGCGGCTGCTCTTTCTCAACGGCATCAAGGCGTTCGAAGCCGCGGCGCGCACCGGCAGCTTCGCCGCCGCCGGCATCGAGCTTAACGTTTCCGCCGCCGCCGTCAGCCGGATGGTGCATCTGTTGGAGGAGCGGCTGGGCGTGGCGCTGTTCGAGCGCAAGGCCAACCGGCTCGTTACGACCGCCGCCGGCCGCGCCTATCAGAACGGGCTGACGCCGATCTTCGACGCGCTGGCAAGCCTGACCGCGCAGGTGACCGCGCCTGCAAGCGTGCGCGTGCTGACCATTGGCGTCGGTCCGACCTTTGCGATGAAGTGGCTGATCCCGCGGCTGGCGGATTTCCGCAAGGAAGAACCCGATATTGACGTCCGCATCACCACCGGCGGCGCCGCGGTGCCATTCGGCGAGGACTGGAGCTGCGGCATCAAGCTCGGCGACGGCGAATGGCCCGGCCTGATCGCCGAGCCGCTATTTGCCGCCGATCTGCTTCCGGTCTGCGCGCCACGCCTTGCCAACGCGCTCAAACGCCCTGGCGATCTGAAGGGGCCGACGCTGCTGCGGGTGGCGCATTCGCCCGACGATTGGCCGTCATGGCTCGATGCCGCCGGCACCGCCCGCATCAGCGCCCGCGGACCGGAGTTCGAATTTTACGGCCAGGCGCTGCAGGCCGCCGTCGACGGCCTCGGCATCGCCATGGGCATCCGGCCCTATATCGACGACGACCTCGCCGCCGGCCGGCTGGTCGCGCCGTTTGCGTTAAGTGTGCCGAAAGGCATGCGCTGGTATCTGGTCTACCGCGGCTTCAGCACCGGGCAGCGCGATTTCGCCGCGTTCCGGCGCTGGATCGTTCGCGCGGCAGCGGAGCCCGCCACGCGCCGCAGGGGCCACAGACATGCCGGATGAGAAGATTGAAACGCTGGTGATCGGCGGCGGCCAGGCTGGCCTCGTGATGAGCCACCGCCTCAAGCAGCGCGGACTGTCGCATCTTGTGCTCGAGCGCCACCGGATCGCCGAACGCTGGCGCAGCGAACGCTGGGACGGATTGAAATTCCAGTTTCCGAACTGGTCGGTGCGGCTGCCGGACTTTCCGTTTCCGCACAGCGATCCCGATGGGTTTTCGGATACGGCCACCATCATCAAATTTATCGAGGCCTATGCGGATTTCGTCGCGCCGCCGATCCGCTGCGGCGTCGCGGTGACGCGGCTGTCGCGGCGCGACGGCGGGCGCTTTATCGCCGACACCACCGATGGCACGATCGAAGCTGACAATGTCGTCGTCGCCACCGGACCTTATCAGCGCAGCCTCGTCCCGGACCTGTTGCGCGATCATCCAGTGTTTCAGGTGAGTGCCGCCGATTACAGGAATCCCGAACAGCTTCCGCCCGGCGCGGTGCTGGTAGCCGGCGCCGGCGCTTCCGGCGCGCAGATCGCTGAGGAATTGTTGCAGGCCGGCCGGCGCGTCTATCTCTCGGTCGGACGGCATCGCCGGCTGCCGCGCCGCTACCGCAGCCGCGACCTGATCTGGTGGCTCGCCGAAATGCAGTTCGACCAGATCACCCCGGAGGAGCGCGGGCCCGCGCGCCTCGGCCCGGTGATTTCGGGCGCCTATGGCGGCCGCAGCATCGATTTCCGCGACTTCGCCGCCCGCGGCATGATTTTGCTCGGACGTCTCGACGCCGCGGATGGCGGCGTGCTCGACATCGCGCCGGGTCTCGATAAAAGCCTTGGCGACGGCGACATCGCCTTCACCACCTTCCTCGATACCGTCGATGAATATGTGAAGCGGCGCCGCCTGGAGTTGCCCGAAGAACCCGGCGCCCGCGCGACGCTTCCCGATCCGCCTTGCGTCACCGCACCGCTCACGCGCCTCGACCTCGCCGCGGAGGGCATCTCTTCGATCATCTGGGCCACCGGCTACGGCGTCGATTTCGGCTGGATCGATATCCCGGTCCTCGACGCCCGCGGCGAAGCGGTTCACCGCAACGGCATCTCAGCCGTACGAGGTCTGTATTTCCTCGGCCTGCAATGGCTGTCGAAGATGAACTCCTCGTTCCTGTCAGGCGTCGGTGACGATGCCGTGGTGCTGGCGGACCATATTTTGGCGCGGCGCTGAAAGACTCTCATGTCCCGGACGCGGCGCGGCACGCAGTGACACGACGCAGAGCCGGGACCCACGCGTCTGACAAGGCAGATGGACCCCGGAACAGCAGCGCACCGCTAGCGCGCTGCGCATCATCCGGGGAACGCCGGGCCGGGCGACGCCTTCCAAAAAAACCTCCGCGACATGTGAACTCCTTCACATCTGCCCTCCACCGCGCCGTGCTCTGCTCGCGCCATGCGCAATTCCGGGGGGACACGCCATGATCTATGGCGGCTTTGAAATTCAGTCGTTCGAAGCAGGGAGAGGGCTGTGGCACGCCAGGATTCAACGGGCCGACCAGGAGCCGGTGGTGATCGATGGCATGGCGTTTCCGACGCTCGAAGTCGGCTTCGCCTGGTCGGATCCGGAAGCGGCGATCGCGGATGCGAAAGCCCATATCGATCGCTTCATGCCGCGGTTCACCACGACAACGCCCCGGGTGGAACGCCCAACCTCGCCTTAGTCGATCGGATCTCGCTGCCCACGCCCGAGCAAACCCTGCAGGCGACGCCGGTGCTCTCGAACTGCCCGGATTGCTCGGCCTCGCTCGCGGTGCTGCGTATCATCCCCGGCCGCGCCGGTGCCGAGTACTGGACCATGCGATGCACGCGCTGCGGCGGCATTCATCTGGATATCGTGAAGGCAGCGCCCGCCAGAGCGGATAGTGGCGACGTTCGCGTTTGAGGCGTGCGACGGTTCCCGATTGCGGCCTTGCTGACATCTGCTGACAGACGGAAGAGCGTGGTTTCGCACGGCCATTTGCCCTTTTCTCACCGGCTGACTCGTCCCATATTCGCCGCATGGCGAAGAAACCGGACGCTCCCAAAAAATCAGGCAAAACCCCGAAATCCAAGGCGCATCGGCCCGAGGTGCAACCAATCGGACCGGCGCTGGCGGAACTGCTCAATCCCGCCATCAACCGTGGCGATGCCGGCATGGGCTCGGGCACCGGCCTGCAGCCGCCGCCGGACAATTCCTGGGACCGCCGCGCCGGCGGCGAGGCCGCCGCGCATCGCGCGCGGGCCTCGACGAGGGGAACGAGCGAGACCGTTGCGAAGCGCGATACATCTAGCAGTTCGTCGCGTGGCTTGCCCCCACCCAACCCTCCCCCGCAAGCGGGAGAGGGCTCCAGGCGACTCACACCGGGTTCGGTCGGCGAGAATGAATCGGTGAATGCGCAACCTGCGCCCCCTCTCCCGCTTGCGGAGGAGGGTTGGGGTGGGGGTGCCTCCGCGAACGCCAGCGTCGACGAGGCCCGCAACTCCGGCCTCAACGAATCCCCCCAAGCCAACTACGGCACCGCGGCCACCATCCCGACCCTTGATCCCGAACTCGCGCGACAGCTCGGCCTGCCGACCGCGGAAGACGACGAGGAAGCGCTCGCTCGCCCACCGCGCAACAAGATGGAAGCGCTCGGCGTCAAAGCCACCGCCGATGCGCTGGAAAGCCTGATCCGCGATGGCCGTCCCGAATTTCGCGGCGACAACGGCCAGCTCAAAGTCTGGACGCCGCACCGGCCGCCGCGCCCGGAGAAATCCGAAGGCGGCGTGCGCTTCGAGATCAAGTCCGACTACGAGCCGAAAGGCGATCAGCCGACCGCGATCGCCGAACTGGTCGAAGGCATCAACCGCAACGACCGCACCCAGGTGCTGCTCGGCGTCACCGGCTCCGGAAAAACCTACACCATGGCCAAGGTGATCGAGGCGACGCAGCGTCCGGCCCTCATCCTCGCGCCGAACAAGACGCTGGCCGCCCAGCTCTATGGCGAGTTCAAGAACTTTTTTCCCGACAACGCGGTCGAGTATTTCGTCTCCTACTACGACTACTACCAGCCCGAGGCTTACGTCCCGCGCACCGACACCTACATCGAAAAGGATTCGTCCATCAACGAGCAGATCGACCGCATGCGCCATTCGGCGACGCGCGCGCTGCTGGAGCGCGACGACGTCATCATCGTGGCCTCCGTGTCGTGCATATACGGTATCGGCTCGGTCGAAACCTACACCGCAATGACCTTTGCGCTGAAGAAGGGCGAGCGCATCGACCAGCGGCAGTTGATCGCCGACCTCGTCGCGCTGCAGTACAAGCGCACGCAGGCCGATTTCACCCGCGGCACGTTCCGCGTCCGCGGCGACGTCATCGATATCTTCCCGGCGCACTATGAGGACCGCGCCTGGCGCGTGAACCTGTTCGGCGACACCGTAGAAAATATCGAGGAGTTCGATCCGCTCACCGGCCACAAGCAGGACGATCTCGAATTCATCAAGATCTACGCCAACTCGCACTATGTGACGCCGCGGCCGACGCTGGTGCAGGCGATCAAGTCGATCAAGTCTGAGCTGAAGCTGCGGCTTGACGAGCTCAACAACCAGGGCCGCCTGCTGGAAGCGCAGCGGCTGGAGCAGCGCACTACCTTCGACCTCGAAATGATGGAAGCGACCGGAAGCTGCGCCGGCATCGAGAACTATTCGCGTTACCTCACCGGGCGCCGCCCCGGCGAGCCGCCGCCGACGCTGTTCGAATACGTGCCCGACAACGCGCTGGTGTTCGCCGACGAAAGCCACGTCACCGTGCCGCAGATCGGTGGCATGTTCCGCGGCGATTTCCGGCGCAAGGCGACGCTCGCCGAATACGGTTTCAGACTGCCCTCCTGCATGGACAACCGTCCGCTGCGGTTCGAGGAATGGGACATGATGCGCCCGCAGACGGTTGCGGTGTCGGCGACGCCGGGCGGCTGGGAGCTGAACGAAAGTGGCGGCGTGTTCGTCGAGCAGGTGATCCGCCCGACCGGGCTGATCGATCCGCCGGTCGATATCCGTCCGGCGCGCACGCAGGTCGACGATCTCGTCGGCGAAGTGCGCGCCACCGCTGCTGCGGGTTATCGCTCGCTGATCACGGTGCTGACAAAACGGATGGCGGAAGACCTCACCGAGTATCTGCACGAGCAGGGCATTCGCGTGCGCTACATGCACAGCGATATCGATACCATCGAACGCATCGAAATTATCCGCGATCTCCGCCTCGGCGCCTTCGACGCGCTGGTCGGCATCAATTTGTTGCGCGAGGGCCTCGACATTCCCGAATGCGCGCTGGTTGCGATCCTCGACGCCGACAAGGAAGGCTTTTTGCGCAGCGAGACCTCGCTGATCCAGACCATCGGCCGCGCCGCGCGCAACGTCGACGGCAAGGTGATCCTCTACGCCGACCAGATGACCGGCTCGATGGAGCGCGCCATCGCCGAAACCAATCGCCGCCGCGAAAAGCAGGTCGAATACAACACCGAGCATGGCATCACGCCGGAGAGCATCAAGAAGTCGATCGGCGACATCATGAACTCCGTCTACGAGCGCGACCACGTGCTGGTCGAAATCGGCGACGGCGGCATGGCCGACGACGTCATCAGTATCGGCCACAATTTCGAGGCTGTACTGAACGACCTCGAAACCCGCATGCGCGAAGCCGCCGCCGATCTGAACTTCGAAGAAGCCGCCAGACTCCGCGACGAAGTCAAACGATTGCGTGCGACGGAAATGGCGGTCGTCGACGACCCCACCGCGAAACAGCGCGCCGTGCAGGGCAGGGCCGGCGCGTACGCGGGCACGAAGAAGTACGGCGAAGCCGCGAACCTGCCGACATCAGCGATGAAGAAGCGCGGCGCCTCTTCACCCTCCCCTGGAGGGGGAGGGTCGACCGCCGCAGGCGGTCGGGGTGGGGTGAGCCGCAGCGGCGGTCCTTCCACCTCCAAAGTCCACAAACCCCACCTCGACGAAATGCACGGCCCGGAATCCTTACCCTACCGCCCCGGCGGCCCCAAACCGCGCAAGCCCGAGATCGGCAGCGGCAGCAAAATCTTCCAGCCGACGGACTCGCGGCAATCGGGGCCAGAGTTCGGGCCGGCGCCGCGGTCAAGCGGCGGCGCACCGGGGCATCGCGGCGGGTGGAAGAAGAGGTAGGTGCTGTCCGCTCTAGGGCGTGAACCCATAAATTCAGATTGGTCGTCGGACGTCCGCTTTGGTGCGGATTGTGTTGCAAAAGTCGAAAATCGAACAGCACCAAAAATCTCGCGAAAGTTGATTTTTTGACTTCTCTGCTGCTGCGTCGCTTTTCAGCGCCACTAC
>NZ_JADPKF010000095.1:0-70981 GCF_023073815.1 Bradyrhizobium sp. 157
TCAATGGCCGCTTCTCGAGGCCGTATACATGACCGCTCCCCGATCCGTTGCCGAAGCACCAAAAAGCCCTTGCCGAGAGGGGGCCGTCCATACATGACGTGGACACAGTTTCGCATTCTCGCGACACAATGCGCCCGAGCTTTTGCAAATCATCCGCCCTCAATAATGAGAGGGCGCAGGGAATGCCGGGTGCCGGCTAGCACCCGCGGTCTCGTGTGCAAGATGCACTCAAGAATGCGCACACGAGCATACAGGTACAGCCGGAGCATCCCGGCATTCCCTGCGCAATGGTTTGACGGCTTATGCCGCGCTCTCCCTGGAGACGAATTCCTCTTGCCTCCATCGCCGACGAATTGACGGTTCGCATGACCCGGTTGGGTATCTGCAAACCTCCGCCAGCTTGACACCAGCCACGGGTGCCAGGACCACACGTCTATATTTTGGCACTCGGTGAAACACGCCGAAACGAAGAAAAGCCTTTAAAACGAGTACTTTTCGCCTAGCCTGCTTCGAGGTGCTTCGGCGGGTTTCGCCAAAACTAGGGCCCGGCCCTAAGCCTTTCAGTGCCCTCGCAACAGAAAGCCTCAAAGCCGAGCCCCTTTGGTCTTAACCCTTAGGAGCCGAAACCGAAATGGATACTACCATCACCACCGAGCCCACCGGCAAGCGCGCGCGCAATGGCAGCGTCGTTCTGACTGATCGCCTTTGCGAGAGGCGGGTCGCCAAGCGGGTCAAGATTTACGACCGCAAATGCCCGGGCCTCTATGTCAGCGTTATTCCGGCCGGCGTCGCGACCTTCTTCTTCAAGTTCACCGACCGCACCACTGGCAAGCAACGGTCCAAATGGCTGGGCGTCTATACCCCCGAAACCTTCACGGTCGAGCATGCCCGCACCGAGGTCTATGCGCTGAAAACCCGGATCGGCAACGGCGAGAACCTGGCAGAGGGCTTACGGCAGCAGAAGGCGCAGAGATTGAAGCGGGGCAAGACCGTCGACGAGATTATCGAGGAGCGGATCGAGTGGATGAAAGCGCCGGTTCGCAAGCCGGACGGGGAAATGCGACCCCGGCTGGAAAGCTGGGAAAATACCGCCAGCCACTTGCGGCGCTTCATCAGCCCAAGGCTCGGCAAAAAGCTACCGGGCGAAGTTACCAAGCACGACATTGCGACGCTCTCGAATGATATCGTCGAGGGCAAGTTCGGGCTTCCCTCGGTCAGCAATGCGCGGCATATGCGCAAGGCGGCCTCGGGCCTGTTCAACTGGGCAGCGGAGGCCGGCCGCGACTATGTAACCGCCAGTCCTTGCGTAAACCTGCCGAAGCTCGACCCAGAGCATCCGCGCACGCGCGTCCTTTCCGAGGACGAGATCAGGATTTTCTGGCACGGCCTCGATCGTGACGATCTGCCGTGGGATCGCCGGACGAGGCTCGCGCTCAAATTCGAGTTGGTCAGTATGTTGCGGTCGGCTGAACTGCTCGGCGCACACCGAGACGAACTGTTCGACCTGGACGGCGACAATCCGCGCTTCGACGTCCCGCTCAGGCGCGTCAAGAAGCGGCGGGTAATCCAACAGCCTCTTTCCGATCTGGCGGTGGAGATTATCAAGGAGGCCCAGCGCGGCAGCAACAAGCAGTTCGTGTTCGCAAGCCCGCTGGGCGATATGCCGATGAACCGCAAGGTGATGGCAACGGCGCTGCGCGGCACGAAGATCAAGGGCAAGGTCAAAACGCCCGGCATCTGCGCGCTGCTCGGCCTAAAGCCATTCACGCCGCACGATCTGCGCCGGACGGCGGCCACGTTGGCTGGCGATCTGGGCTTTGATGATGCTTGGATCGCAAAGTGTCTCGACCATGCCGCGAGCAAGAAATCGGAGCAGATCGTGCCCACCGTCACCGGCAAGGTCTACAACCACTCCAAGCGGATGAAGGAGAAGCGCGCAGTGCTGGACGGCGTCGCGGCCGAACTGCGGCGCATCATCGGCAAGCCCACAGCGATGAAACAGGCAGAAACCGAACTGCGTCTCATCGCCTGATCTTTTGAGCCCGATCCCGTTTTGGGGTCGGGCTGTTCTCTTGAAACATGGTAAGCCGGCGTCTCTCTTGAAACATGGTAGGCCGGCGTCGGGAAAGGCGCCCCGCTCCATCCAGGCGGCGGATCGGCTGGAAGGTTCCGGCGAGGAAGCCCTTCAAAACTTTTGAAGAAGGATGAAGCGGGGCTTTTATGCTACTGTCATTCCGCAGCAACGAAGTGGCCTTCCCATGTCGCGTAAAGACGTCCTCTTGGAACAGATCGCCCGCGCGAAACGCTTCGTAGCAGCGATGAATACCGAGGCCGATCGAGAAAAGTTCGAAGGCTTGGCGGCTAGTTATCAAAGCGAGTTCGACACATTAGAAGCGGCGGAGGGCCAGTCGTCTCCTGTTGCCGCCGCCCCGACGTCCCAAACTGCCTCCCTCAGGAATGAGCCTGTCGCGGCGATGGACCAGACCGGCACCTCGGAACGCAGTTGGACCCCAACTTCCGCAAGCGATCAGGCGCCGACCACCGACTGAAACCACCGGCCCCCGGGGTTGCACGGCCGCCGGAATTAACCGTCTCTTAGCGGCAGTCATGCCGAACTAAGGTCGGGCTGTTGTTAGAGGGTTCCTTGGCATGCTTCGAGACGGCACGTATGCAGCGTGGTTCAAGACCCCGCTAGGCCAAGGCACCGGCATCGCCCATGTCCAAGACGGCAAAATCTGGGGCGGTGATAGCATCATGAGCTACAGTGGGTCTTGCGAGGTGGACGGAGATCGGTTCACCGCGATCATAACGACTAAACGGCACACCGAAGGGCACGCAACGGTCTTTGGCGCTGATGACCTCACGATGAAGCTTGAAGGAACGTGCGACGGCAAGATAGCCAGGTACGTAGGAACGGCCGAGCAGGTGCCGGGAGTGCTTCTAGAGGGAACCCTCATTCTGAGTGAGCAATCGTTGCCAGCGCCCGAGCCGACCGGCCCGCCGCCAACATTCAACCCTGACAGACTTCCGAAGCTTCCGAAGCGCTCCCGCTGATTGATTAGGTTGTGGCCGACGAGTTACCGGGAAAACGCGACACCGACCCATTTGGATCATTGCAAGATTTGGATTTCGTGCCTCATTCGCGATTGAAGGATTCGCTCTTCGGCGGCAGCCGGCGCGTTGGTAGCGAGCACCCGCTCGATCATCTTGAGGAATGCGAGCCGGTTCCTGATCACGGCCACTTGGCGCTCGATGCTCTCACCCACGGCTTACGCACTCGCAATACGACTTGGACATAAGATCACCTGTATCTAAAGCGTGACCTTGCACCCGGATCTATCCGGGAAAATGCGGAAAGGGAAAGGCCAAGCGCATTCGTTAACGGCCGGGATCGAGCGCGGCCGGCTTGCCGTTGTGGTTCGCGCCCGCTGATCACGATGGGCGATGCTTGTCGCGGAGCGGCACCCTTACGCCTTACATAGATCAGTGGCCCGATGCATGCTTGGCCTCGGAGCGCGAGAGATGTCCGTTTTTAGCACCAATTTTGAGCTGTTGTTAGGAGTACGACATGAGTAACGAGAATTTTGCTCGGCTTCGAACACATCACACCGCTCGCTTAATGTCTAATAATGGCTATTCCCGGACACTGGCCTAAGTCAGGCCGATAGCCCGTTAATCATTTTGCTGTTGAGCGAGGAATTCCTCGATAGTATCGCCCCATTTCTCTCGAGCAGCGAGAGAGCATGGCGCGATGGCTAGCAATTTTCGTATTGTCGAGTTTCCTTCAGAGCCCGTGTTCGCCCAAGCACAGACGTCCCGATTTGAGTCCAATCCTTGCTCCGGAACGCGCCTACCGAACGTTCATGATGGAGACAACTTAACGCTTGCTCCAGTTATACGAGCAATCACCTATCAAATACTCGTATTGTTTCGAAATAAATGCGTAAGCTGCAGTAGCGACTACTACCTGGAGAACCTGTCCAAATGTCCAATCACTTGCAAGGCCGCGCGGAGCAGCACCAAGCAGTTTGTTGACGGCCATACCGCAGAGCCTATCGAACCGATTAATGGAGCGGTTTGGAACGCTGCAATAAGGCCACCTAGTTTGACGAATTTTTTCATTTTGAATGTCGGCTGTTCGCACCTTTGAGACACGCCGACGGACGACCAGAACGTCTGCTTACCTAGGTAAACCGGAAGTGATCCGCCGGCGGGTCAGAATGACGCGAATGATGTGGTGGACGACGCCCGCTCCCGGTATCGAATGTTCGAACCGAAGCCGCTCAGTACCACAGGCGGGGACTGGAACAACAATGCGAGGAAGTATGGCGAAGGCCAAGAAGGTGATGCGGCGTGAGTACACCCGCGAGGACGTGAAGGCTCTGAAGGCGCACTCGAAGGCCAAGACGCCGATCGCCAAGATCTCCAGGCAGATGAAGAGGTCGGTCCCCGCGCTGAGGGCGAAGGCGCACCAGCTCGGCATCGGGCTCGGTCACCAGCGCTGAGGCCTGATTTGCAAACGGATCACCAAGGCGGCCGATAGTCTGTTTACAGATCAGCGCGAAGCGCTCGCCATCCACAAACGGAATGGCCGCAGATCGCTCTGCGGCCCACCGGTCAAAAGTATGCTTGTCCGTGCTGAAATAATGCCCCGGCTCTCGACTAACGACACCACCGAACCGGCCGTTTTCCCTCCCGGAATACTACGGTCACGGGACGTTCGTGTCCGGAAAGTCTTTTCCGGAAAAGGGCAACCTCTTTCCCGATCGGAACAGACCGTCAACGGCGGCAGCCGAGAGTGTTCTCTGAGCGCGGAGCGCTCGCCGGCTATACCCAAGTATGCTGGAACGAAAGCGACTGCCGTTTCATTTGGTGATCATGGATCGGATATTGTTCACGGTGATCGCGGCGGCCCTGCTGATACTCATCGGGTCGGCCACCATGCTGATCTACAGCACTGGGCATTCGGTCGCTCTACCGTCAGTGACGCAATGTGGCTTCTGGGGCCAGATAAGCGACGGGATGTCTTGCCGATGAAGCCCCGAGGTTCGAGGTCGACCAATCGCGGAGAGTAGCCATGTTGGCACTTGAGGTACTCGCGATCTATATAACGCCCTTTTGCTCTTGGGAGCGGCCATCAAATTCCTGATGAAGCGCTAGGCGTCGATCTATCGGACGTCCAATCGCAGGCCGGGCCGCAACCGCAGAGCACGCAAGGTGTTTCTGTTGGGTGGATGGAGGACCGATAAATAGGAGCGCGGATCACGGGATGATCCTTATCCAGGGCTCTCCTGGGATGGCTCGGGATGCAGGCCGCTCGTTTCTCCCGCAGCTCTGCGACGAGCCTCGCCAGGCCGTCGATGGTCTTCTGGTCGGTGATGTTCCTGGCGCTCCTCTTGTAGTGCTCGATCTGGGCCTTGCACTGCTCGCACATGGCCGTCTCCGCTGGCATTCACCACGCGTAACGCGCCCGGCAGCACCTCGGTTCATATCTCAGCGCGAAGCGCTCGCCGACTATAGGCCAAACCCGATAAACGGCGGTTATGGGGCTAAATCATGTAGCGAGAAGCGCTGGCCGCACATGCCCGGCTCCGTCATTCCCGAGCGGGAAGTTTCCCGCGGCGCGCGGTGTCCCAATTCCAATTCTCAACGATCCTTTGTTCGGATAGCCCAATGTCCGATCGGCTCAGAGACTGGGCCCGTTCCCTCAAGCGCGATGCTCACGCGATCTACCTTGCGGCCCGAGACCTCGCACCCCTTGGTACGCCAGCGTGCTCGCTATTTGCGTCGCTGGGTACGCTCTGTCACCCATCAACCTGATCCCGGACTTCGTCCCAGTGCTGGATACCTTGATGAGTTAGTGATTCTGCCGCTCGGCATCTTGGCGGTAGTGAGGCTGATACCTTCGGAGGTCATGGCCGAGAGCCGGGCCGCCGCTGCCGCGGCAGTAGACAAACCCGTCAGGCGCACCGCCGCATCTATGATCGCCCTGATCTGGGTGGCATCCATCGCACTGACCTACCGCTATTTTCGGACGCTCGATTTCAAACTGAGACACTACCCTGCGGCGGCATCCGGTTTGTCCCGAGTGGGAAAGTGACCGGGCGCCACGGTCGGGTGGCCTGCCATCAGGTCCTCCAGGACGAACGAGATGACTTCGATCAGCTCGACGTTGGTCATCAGCTTGATCTCGGCGTCTGGGCTATAAGGGACGGGAACCCGTTCTGTCTGGAAACGCACTTTTCTAACTGTGACTGATGCTGCGCGATGTCCGTGGATCGAGATGGAGCGGACATCAACCAGGCTGCGCCCCCCACGAAATACTGACCGGCACCAATGCGCGCGACCCAGCCGCCATCGTGCACAGGGCGGCGAAACACGAAAAGGCCAGAGCCCCGCAATTCGGAATCCCTGCTCTGTGTTAGCAGCTGGAACGGAAGGCGGTCGGATTCGTCTGCGGCAGGAGTCACTCCGATGTTCATGACGAAGGACCGGCGGCCCGCGATCCGGACGTGCGAGGATGGGCGATCTCAGTACTATGGGAAACCGGTGCAATCCGCGAATGCGAGGAGCACGGTTGGATGCAGGACCGCGCCGACCCGCACGCCCGAGAGCGCGCGCCCCCATTATCGCCCGAGAGAATCCTCCGCCCGGCGTCTCTCCGCAGGCGGCCGTCGCCGAAGGTCGGGACGTCCTGGACTCGCTCGGCGACACCTGCCCCGAGTCTCTGCCAACCTGATTGCGCTTGCTGCGATCGGCAGACGACCGGCGATTGCGATGGAATGTTCTTCTTGAAAGTCCGTGAGGTCAGTCGGATACTGGAGCAGGTCCTTGCCACCAGCAATCCCAGGAGGACGATCATGCCGATCCAGATCGTGATGGACCGCAGCGGCGACCGCCGTCACCCCTTCAATTCGGATGACGCACAAGAACTGGCGAAGGCGGAGCAGCGGTTCTACGAGCTGACCAATGCCGGCTTCACCCCGGCAGTTAGGACGGGTCCGGGTCAGATCTCGCAGCTACGATCGTTCGACCCCACTGCGGAAGAAACTGTCTTCTTCCCCAGGCTGGTCGGCGGGTAACCGGCCCGGCCATGTTCGGCTTTCGACTGTGGCGGCCGCCAGGCGGCCGCTCCCGCATAAGCGCGACGCGAGCCCTCTTCATCTGGCACGGCGCCGAGGGCACGCCCGAGGGCCGCTCGCTGCGGCTCTTGCGAGAATGGCTGTCGCCGGCGCAGCGAGAGCAGTTCGCCAGGAAGGGCTACTTCGAGGTCGTCGGAAGCGACAGCGGAAAGCGGTACAGGATCCACGCCGGGGCCTCGGTGAATGTGTGCGAGATCGACCAAAGAGGTCGCCTGCAGGAGGGGCTGTGTTTCATGCCGATCGGCGCTTTGCCGATCGGAGACGTCATGCTTGCCCAGAAGATCGCGCTGGAGACATGCGAGGGCCAGGCGCGCGCCGTGGCCAAGAGGTTCACTCCGAACAATTTCCATTTCAGGCAAAGCCGACCTCTCGGCTGAGAGCGCAAATCGGCGTCGCCATGTGGCGGAGCCGCTCTATGCCGACTTACGTTTGTGTTTGGCGGTGGGTTTATTCGCGGTTGCTTCCTTTGCTGGCTCCTTGCCGGCGATCGGTAGCAGCATCTCCTTCTGTCCGATGGTCGCCTTCTTGGGCTTCTTCGCGGGCTTGGAGCCTGCTCCGACCCCACGCTCCGGCGCAACGCCTTTATCAAATCGACCACATTGCCGGCGGCCGGCCGGTCCTTCGAGGTGATCGGTTTGGCGGCGCGCTTCCGATTGATGAGGTCAATCAGGGCCGTTTCGCACTGGACTTCGAACTTCTCGGGTTCGAATCGTCCGGACTTTTGGTTCACGATGTGCTTGGCGAGATCGAGCATGTCCTTGGTGGCTTTGACGTCCTGGATCTCATCGAAATACTCTTCCTCTGAGCGGACTTCATATGGGTACCGCAGCAACGTGCCGACGAGCCCCTTCTCCAGTGGCTCGAGCGCGATGATGTGCTCGCGGTTGGTCAGCACGACCCGTCCGATCGCGACCTTGTCCATCTCTCGAATGGTCTCGCGGATCACGGCGAAGGCGTCGTGGCCGACCCTGCCATCGGTCCGCAAATAGTAGGGCCGGATCAGATAGCGCGGGTCGATCTCGCTGTGGTCAACGAGTTCGTCGATCTCAAGGTGAAGTCGGTCGGAATACTAACTGGGCTGGCGACTTGAAGCGCGGCACCGTTCTTCGATAAATTCCTTACGGTGCAGTCTATGGCGCCGCCGCCGAATTCGATCGTTCCGGCCTTCAACACGCGCCGACGAGTAGTAGTCCGTTTTTCAACCATGACGTGGCGCCTGTCGGTTACCAAATGAACGGTGACGCTAGTCCGAACGGGTTCACTGAGCGTTGTGCCTCTTGACCCTTCTCATCTGGCTGCGCTGTTTTTTGAGAGACCTTCGTCTGTCTTCCCCCAATCAATACGACGCCTAGTTAGCTTCGACTGCAGACACTGCAGACGCTTCCGTCGCGAGCATAGATGACGGAGTGGCAGGCAGAAAGAGCCGGCAGAGCACTGGAATAACCAGCAAACTGCAGAACGGGGAAAGTAGCATGCCGCCAACGATTACACATGCAAGCGGCTGCTGTACTTGTGAGCCGATACCGGTTGAGAAAGCCGCCGGCACCAGGCCGATGCAGGCGGAAAGGCCAGTCATGAAGACCTGCCGCATTCGCGTCTCGCCTGCGGAAATGATCGCCTGATCACTGCTCATGCCCTGCTCTTCGAGATTTTTGCGGACGTAGGAGACGAGGAGGATGCCATCCATCGCGGCGACGCCGAACAGCGAGATGAAGCCGACAGCGGCGGACACACTAAAGTTCAGGCCGGCAATGTAGAGGCCCCAGATGCCGCCTGCGACGGCGAACGGAATCCCTGATAGCGCCAACAAGCTGTCCCGCACCGAATTGAACAGGCTGTAGAGCAGCATCAGGATCAGCACGAGGCTGAGCGGCACGATAATCAGCAGGCGTTGCTTTGCCTCCTGAAGTGCGCCGAACTCACCTGACCACTCCAGTGAATAGCCTTGCGACACAGGCACGTTCTTGCCGACGCGCTCCTGCGCCTCGGCAACCGTCGAGCCGAGGTCGCGCTCGCGAACACTGTACTTAAGCGGAATGAAGCGCTGGCTGTTTTCGCGGTAGATGTAGGCCGCGCCCGGCTCTAGTCGAATTTCGCCAAGGTCGCCGAGGGGCACGTAAGCGGGTGGCGACTTGTTGTCGGCGCTCGGCAGTGCAACCGGAATGGCGCGGATCGCATCAACGTTCGTACGGAACTCTGGCGCAAGCCGCACGGTGAGACCGAAATTCATTTCGCCTTCATAGACCCGCGACACCTCTTGCCCGCCGATCGCCGCCTGCACCACTGTGTTGATGTCGCCGACCGAGAAGCCGTAGCGGGCGGCGGTCTCGCGGTTGATCTTGATCACCAGGTTGGGCTGGCCCAGGAGATTGAATGCGCCTGGATCGCGCACGCCCTGCACCCTCCCGATCTCCTCCTTAACCGATTTCGACAACCGCTCCAGCTCGGCGAGATCACGGCCAAATATCTTGATTGAGTTCTCCCCTTTGACGCCGGAGACAGCTTCCTCGATGTTGTCCTGGATGTACTGGGAGAAGTTGAAGTCTACACCAACGAACTCGCGATTGAGTCGCGCGCTAAGCTCGTTGACCAGTTTCTCCTTTGTCAACCCGCTCGGCCACTGATTGAAAGGCTTCAAGGGAACGAAGAACTCAGCCAGGAATGCGCCGTCTGGATCAGTGCCCTCCTCGCCTCGCCCCTGCTCCGACACAACGGTCGCGACAGGAGGATAGCTGCGGATCACGTCGCGGATTCTTGCAACGGTATCCATGCCAGCCTCAAGCGCAATTGTCGGCGGCATCGACGCGCGGATCCACATATTGCCTTCCTCGAGCTTGGGCAGGAATTCGGTACCAAGACGTGTCCCGGCGAATAGCGTCAGCGTCAGGAAGATGCCAGCAATGGTTATCGAGCGCTTTCCATTCTTGATCGCCCGCGGCAGCAGTTTCTCATAGCCGCTGCGCATGCAGCGAACGAGAAACGTTTCGATCTCCTGGACCTTCGTGGGCAGCAAGATCGAGGCCATCACCGGCGTTACAGTGAACGTGGCGATCACCGCGCCGAGCAGCGCATAAGCGTAGGTACGCGCCATCGGCGAGAAGATTTGCCCCTCCACGCCCTGCATGGCAAACAGCGGAATGAAAGCCGCGATGGTGATCACCACGGAGAAGAGAATAGCCTTATCAACCTCGACCGCAGCGGTTAGGATTCGGTTCAACCGACCTGTGAAACGAGCGTCCTCACTTTCTGCATGTGGATCATAGTGCGCTAGATGGCGGAAGATGTTCTCCACCATGATAACCGTGCCATCGACTATGATGCCGAGATCGATAGCGCCGACCGACAGCAGGTTGGCCGACTCGCCGCGCGCGACGGTGATCATGACGGCCAGAAACAAGGCCACTGGAATGGTCGCGGCGACAATCAGCGCACAGCGGAGATTGCCAAGGAATACCCACTGAATAAGAAAGATCAGCGCGATACCGAATAACAGATTGTGCAGCACTGTCTCGACCGTGATCGCCACCAGATCGCCACGATCGTAAAACGGCACGATCTTGACGCCTACGGGTAAGCTGCCATCCGCGTTGATCCGGGCGACTGCAGCGCGCACGCGTTGCACCACCTCCATGGTGCGCTCCAGCTTCTGCATCAATACAATGCCGGTGACCGTGTTGGTGACGCCGTCGCGCCCCGACATACCGATGCGTGGACGGAATCCGATCCCGACTTTTGCGACGTCGGACAGCAGCACCGGCACACCACTCTGCTGGCTCAAAACGATATTGCCGATATCATCGAGTGAGGTAATGACGCCGATGCCGCGCACATTGGCCGACTGCTCACCGATGCTGATGGTGCGACCGCCGACGTTTGCGTTCCCGGTCGAGATCGAGCTGATGATCTGGGGCAGCGTCAGGCCGAATGACATCATTCGGTTGAGATCGACCTCGACCTGGTATTCCTTGGAATTGCCACCCATCACCGCGACGTCGGCAACACCAGGCACAATACGCAGCTTCCGTTCGACGACCCAGTCCTGGATCGTCTTCAACTCCATGACGTCCATGCCCGGCGGACCGGTGAGCTGATATCGGAATATCTCGCTGATGCCTCCGGCCGGCGAGATGACCGGCTGTACGCCCGGCGGGAGCTGCACATCCTTCAATCGGTTCACGGCTTGCTGGCGCACGAAATGGTAATCACGGCCGTACTCGAACTGCAGCCGGATGAATCCCAGCGCGAACACTGTGTTGGAGCGCGTGAATTTCAGCCCAGGCGTGGACGAGACGGCGATTTCGATTGGAATGGTGACGTAGCGCTCGACCTCCTCCGGCGATTGCCCAGGCCATTGCGCAATAATCTCGATGATCGGCGGCGCCGGATCGGGGTAGGCCTCGATGTTGAGCGCTTTGAAAGCAACGACCCCCGCGCCGATGAACGCAGCAAACGCGATCAGCACCAGCGAGCGCCGGGCGAGGCAGAATCCAAGCAGGCCGCGCAGCATGAACGCGCCGCCCCTATTTCACTTCGTTGTCGACGAAGATCGCACCGCGCCCGACAACCCGCTCGCCGGGTTTTAGCCCCGAGACGATCTGCACCAGACCATTGGTCTCGCCGCCGAGCAGGACTTTGCGCCGCTCGAACACGCGCGGCTCGCATTCAACCCAGACGCTCGCCGCATCGCCGTTGCGGATGATCGAGGCGACGGGCACCACAGGTAAGCTCGCCGGATCCCCCGTGGCGATGCGAAAAGTTGCGAACATGTCGGCCTTCAGGAGCCGTCCCGGATTGTCGATTTCCGAACGCACGACGATGCGCCGGGTCTGCTGGTCCGACGAGGCACCGACGCTGGTAATGCGCGCGGTAAACGCCTGCTCCGGGAAGGCAGAGACCTTCACCTGCAGCTCCTGGCCGACGCGAATGTAGGCTATGTCGCTTTCGGGCACGAAGGCTTTCAGCCACATCACCGACAGATCGGAGATCGAGTAGAGCGGTTCGGCCGCATCGGCACGGATGAACTGGCCCGGGCCGATCTTCCGATTCACCACAGTGCCGTCGATCGGCGCGTTGATGGGGATCAGCGGATTGATAATACGCTCGCGCTCGATCCGCTCGATCTCCTGTCCGTCGCGTCCGAAGATTACGCGCAGTCGGTTGCGAAACGCCTGCACCGCGCCCTGCGCCGTCGCAAAATCTGACTCGGCGGCCGCGTGCTCGTTCCGCGCCTGATCGACGTCGCGTTGGGCAGTCGCCTTATCGCTCATCAGCGACAGCTGCCGGTCCAGGGTGCGCTTGGCGAGGTTTAGCTGCGATTTCGCCTTTTCCAGCGCCTGCAGCGCGCTGATGAAATCGGTCTGCGCTTGCGCCACTTCGGGGCTGTCGATCTCGAACAGCGGCTCGCCGTTCTTTACGTCTTCGCCGATCTTCTTCAAAAGCTTCGACACGCGGCCCGAGAACGGTGACAGCACCGCGGTGCTTGCATCCTCGTTGAAGGCGATCTGACCAATCGCGGATTTCGTCCTGACCAACGCCTTTGCCGTTGCCGGCGCAATGTCCAGCTGGTGCATCTGGTCGCCGGTCACCGTGACACGGCTGACCGTCGGACCATCGGTATCGACCGCGCACGCGAGCCCCGGCAGCGTCAGCGATGATACCGCCAGCGCCGCGACGAAAGCCGCCTTGCGCAACGATGCCGGCTGGCGGCGCAAGGTTTCAAACTCAACATTCATTGCAGGTTCACCGGTTCAAAAAAGCGTTCTCGCATCGCTCGCGTCTCGTTCAGCGCATCGTTTGCGGAGGTTGCGGGAAGCCGGTTCCACCAGCCGCCGCCGAGCGCTTGAAATAGCGCCACGGTGTCGGCAAGGCGCGCGGCCTGGGCCTGCACGCGGGCGAGCGAGGCCTGCAGATAGGCCTGCTGTGCCGTCAGCAGCACTGAAATACTCACCTGCCCGCGATCGATCTGCGCACGAGCAAGCTCGATGCTGCGGCTGGCCGAGCGTTCGGCGGCGATGGCAGCCGACAGCGCCCGTTCGTCGGCAGCAAGCGCACGCAGCACATCGGCAACGTTCTGGCAGCCGGCGAGCACGGCGGTGCGATAGAGCGCGACCGCCTCTTCGGTCGCTGCCTCCGCCGCGCGCTGCTTCTGCTCGCGGGCACCCGCATCGAACACGATCTGCGCCGCGTTGCCGGCGAGCATCCAGAACGCCGTATGCGGCGTGAACAGGCCCGCGAGCTTCTCCGCGCTGCTTCCGGTGTTTGCGGTAAGCGCGATCTGCGGCAGGCGGTTGGCGATGGCCGCGCCAATCTGCGCATTCGCCGCGCGCAAATTGGCTTCGGCTGCGCGCACGTCCGGCCGTTGGCGCACGAGGTCCGCCGGCAGGCTGCTCGGCAGCGGCCGCGGCAAGCGGAACGAGGCAAGCTGGAACGTCGCCGGCACGAGGTCGCTCGGCAACCGGCCCGTGAGGAACGCCAGCAGATTGCGCTGCTGGTCGAGCTGCTTTTCCAAGGACGGCAACAGAAGCTTCGCCTGCGCGACCGCCGTCTCCTGCGCCACGACATCGGGCAATGCGATGTGCCCACGCTCGTTCTGCAGCTGCAGAACCTTCAGCGATTGGGTCTGGATATCGATCAATCGCCGCGTGGCCGCGATCTGCCCTCGCAGCGACGCCTCCTGGATGGCGGCGAGCGCGATGTTGGCCGACAACGTGACGAACGTCGCCTCGCGCTGGAACGCCTGGGCCTCGGCCTGCGCCTCGGCCGATTCGATCAGCCGCCGCGTGCCGCCCCACACGTCGGGTACGAACGCGACGCTGACCTGCGCTGTCTGCACGCTGTAGATGCTCTTGCCGGATGCCGAGTTCGTGTCGAGCGTCGCGGTCGGCACCTGCTGGCGGTTGCTGTCGAAGCTTGCGCTGAACACCGGGAACAGCGACGCGCGTTGCGCCAGTGTGTTAGCCTGCGCGATGCGCACCGCAGCCTCGGCGGCCTGCAGGCCGCTGTTGTGCGCAATGCCGTCATCGATCAGCCGGTTGAGCTGCGGCGAGGCTAAGCGCTCCCACCAGTTGCCCGGGATGTCGGTGGATTCCCTGATCACCTGACCGGGGAAGTATCCAGCGGCGGGCGGAGCCTCCGGCGATTTGAAGTCCGGCCCGACCGCACATGCGCTCAGCATGAGGGCTGACGCGACTGCGCTGAACGCCGCGATGTATCGCGGTTGTATCGAGATGCCGCGAAGGCTCGCCCGGACGACAAGGTCGATGCTCCTGAAGGGATCAATCATCAGCGCGATGTACTTCAGCCAGTTGGAGGTTGGCCGCAAGCCGATTTCAGCGCTGCTCAACTTGAGAACATCGTCAGCAATCTGCGTGCCAGCGGCCGCACAGCGCACCCGCCATTTTTTGCAGTCAACTCAATGGTTTGGAATCGCTGTTCACGGCTCGCCCTAGCGGGTTGGCGGCTTTCCGCCCAGGCCCTCAAAATCGGGTGCGGATTTTTGCTCATCAGCCTCCGCATAGCGCCGCCGATCGAGCCCGAATCTGGCCATTTTGTCGGCCAGCGTGCGGCGCGGAACTCCGAGCTTCTCCATGACCACATTGATGCGCCCGCCCGCTTCGATCAGGCTCTGCTCAATAGTAGCCTTCTCGAATTCATCGACCTGTTGGGCGAGCGTCTGGTTTGGCGTGGCGCCTGCAGGAGCCAACGTGGCACGATCAAGTCCAAGAACATGACGTTCCGCCGCGTTGCGCAGCTCGCGAATGTTACCCGGCCAGTCGTGGCGCATCAGTTTGTCGGATTGGGCGACAGTGAGCGGACGGATCTCGCGCTGATAGGCTTTTGCAGCCGCCGCGGCGAAATAGTCGAACAGCAACAGAATGTCGTCGCGACGTTCGCGCAGCGGCGGCACATGCAGCTCGGCCACGCATAGGCGGAAGTAGAGATCGGGGCGGAAACGGCTTTGCGCCGTCCTCAGATCGATCTTGCTCGCGGCGATCGGGCGGAAATCGACGCTGATGCTGCGGTTCGAGCCGAGCCGCTCGAGTTGCCGCTCCTGCAGCACGCGCAGGAGCTTGCCCTGTGTCGTCATCGGCATGCTGTCGATCTCGTCGAGGAACAGCGTGCCGCCATGCGCATGCTCGATGCGGCCGGGACGCGCCTTTGTCGCGCCGGTGAATGCGCCGGCGTCATGGCCGAAGAACTCGCTTTCCGCCATCGTTTCCGGGATCGCCGCGCAATTGACAGCGACGTAGTTGCCTTTGGCGCGGCGACCGAGATCGTGAAGGCAGCGCGCGATCAAATCCTTGCCGGCGCCGGTCTCGCCATAGATGACGACGCTGACGTCGGTAGCCGCCAGCTCCGTCACTTCCGCGCGCAGCTCGTCGGCTGCCCGCGAGACGCCGACGATGCGCGAGGAAAGCGTCGGCGGGATAACGGCCTGGCGCAGCTTCCGGTTTTCCAGCACCAGCCTCCGCTTCTCGCTGGCTCTACGGACGATCTCGAGCAGCCGCTCCGGCTCGAATGGCTTTTCAACGAAATCATAGGCGCCGAGCCGCATCGCCTCGACGGCGATCTGAATGTCGCCGTGGCCAGTGATCATCACGACGGGCAGATCCGGGTCCAGCTCTTGCGCATGCCGAAGCAGCGCCATTCCGTCCAAGCCCTCCATCTTCAGGTCGGTAACGAGAATGCCATCAAAATCGGCGTTGAGCCGGTCTATGGCAGAGGTTGCCGAAGCGTGCGCGTCGACCTCTAGCCCCGCAATATCAAGCCACTGGCTGATCGCCTGCCGCATGGCGGATTCGTCGTCGACAAGCAAGACGCGGATTTGGTCAGGCATGGATTGACACGTTTTCGGGCCGGTAATTTGGTAATTCGATAATCATTTCGGTGCCGCCTTCCTCGCGATTGCTTGCGCGAATCTCGCCGCCGAAGTCACGGACGATGCCGTAGGAAATCGACAGGCCGAGGCCAAGCCCCTTACCGATTGGTTTAGTGGTGAAGAACGGATCGAACACCTGGTCGAGGTGCACTTTCGGGATTCCTGCCCCGTTGTCGATAACCCTGATGCTGACAATCTCATTCTTGGCCTCGACATGGAGGCGGATTATAGGCTTGGCAACATCGGCGACGGCATGCAAAGCGTTCTGCAACAGGTTGACGATAACCTGCTCCAGCTGTACGGCGTAGCCCCTGACGAAAACATTGTGCGGCACGCTTGTTTCAACCATGGTGCGAGACAGACCGATCTGGCTTTCGATCAGCAGCATCGCGCCTTGCACGGCACGCTCGACGTCGACAGGTTCTGTTTTTCCCGGTTCGCTCTTGCGCGCGAATGTCTTCAAATGTGACGTGATGTTGGCCATCCGCTCCGCAAGGCCATTTATCAGGTCGAGATTGGCCGCCACCTTTGTAGCGTCGCCGCGGTTTGCATAGATCTTGGTGCTTGCGATAAAGGTGCGAATTGCCGCCAGCGGCTGGTTGATCTCATGCGCGATCGCCGCGGACATTTGTCCGAGTGCGGCGAGCTTCCCTGCCTGCATCAGTGAGTTCTGCGTGTCGCGAAGCTGCTCCTCAGTTCGCCGCCGCTCCTCGATCTCCGATCTCAATGCCGAATTGGTCTCGCGAAGTTCGAGCGTCCTTTCGGCTACCACCGATGACAATTTCGCGCTTGCCTTGCGCGCGGCAACGAGCGCGGCCTGCCGTTGCCGGAGATAAAGCAGCCCCGATACAGCGATCAGGGAAATCGCCGCGCCGATGATGGCGCCGTCGCGTTGATCGCTTTCAATGGTTGCGATATCCGCTAGGCGATGGATCGTCCAGCCGTATTCACGCAGCGGCATCGTCTGATAAAGATACGAACGGACGCCGAATGGCGTCTGCACCTGGACAATTCTACCGTCGCCACGATATTCGACCACTTTGAAGTCGATAGGCGCGCTATGATTTTCGGGATACGCGCTATCTCCGGGTTGCGGTTCGTTCGTTCCGTTCAGGAGCCCTGCTTTGATTCGCCGGTATTTGAACAGCGCGTCGCTCGAAAGAAACACGGTTCCATTGACATCGCTAACCAGCACGCGCTCGCCAGCCTTCTCCCAGTCAGCCTCGATACGATCGAATTCAACGCGCACAACCGCAACACCCGCCACGGGCGCGCCGCCCACCGCATGGGCGACGTAATACCTGACCCGCTCGGAAGATTGATCCACGCCGAGATAAGTGCCGCGTCCGGTCTTCATGGCGCTACGGAAATACGGACGGTCACTGACATCCCTTTCCCTTCGGGTCTCCAATGACATGTCGTCATCTGCCGCGAACACCTTGCCGGAAGGTGATATGACGTAGAGAGCGCGCGTGTCCGCCTCGCGACCAATTCGCTTCAGTTTGTCGCTGAGCCTGTCACGCAAGGCTTGATCCAACGGCGCCGCCAAGGCAGCCCGCACATCCGGATCAAACGCCAAGACTACGGGCAGGTGATCCTGCCGACTGATCTCCGCCTTCATCGCGTTGGCCACAAGCTGAATGCGGGGTTCGTTCACCGCCTGCAGTGCGCGCAAGCCGTTCTCGCGCCAGATCCTTTGGGCGAAATAGGAACCAGCAACGATAAGCAGCAACGCAATCACGGCGAAAGCGAACTGCCGCGCACGCCGTATCCAGGAAAATGAACGCAATGCAGACCTCTCGGAGCGTCTAATTCGTCGCGCGAACCTCAATACCGTATTGTATCTGTATGTGTGGTCATGGGCGAGGGAACGGCTGAGCAACGCTTAGGCCGCACCGTCCGCTTTTTGAATCATATTAACATTGCTAATGGCGGCAGGCACGCCGGCATGTCGGACCGCGGTACAGGTGATTACCACCAACTGAAGTCGATGCGCCATATCGGAATGTTAGCAGCACCCTGAAAAAGGCTCCGGAAAATATCGCTGTGTAGTCCGAAACGACGGCATGCAGCCGCTGGGCATAGTTAGCCGCCGGCCATCTTGGTGCGGACGGCTTTTAAGCTCCGGCGGTTCGGGCGATCGAAATCTTTATCGATTGAGCTTGATCTGGCTAAGCTCGGCTTTTGGTGGCATCGAGCCAGAGGCGACAGGAAGGCCGGCCTACCAACCGGCATCGCTATTAAAGATTTGCGTCTACGCATCTTCAACCAGGTGCAATCGAGCCGGCGACTGGCGCTGAAGCGCCAGTGCAACATCGCATTGGTTTGGCTGACCGGCCGCCTACTACCGGACTTCGAGACGGTGTAGGATTTCTGAACAGGCAATGGTGAAGCTATCCGCAAGGTCTGCCGTGAGTCCGTAACTGCGCCGGCGCCTTAAGTTCAGCGATGGCAGCAATTTCAAAGCCGTTAACACACGAACCCGGAACTTCAGGCCAAGACGCAGCGGGGCGACGCAGATCGACAAGAGCATCGTTCGCTGCCTCTCACATTTTGTGCTGCGCTCACGCCGCGATTACTCAAAACACCAATTATTCGGTGTTCGTGTTCGGCACTTTGATCCAGCTCTGGCGGCCTGAGCAAATCCCCGAGCTGGGGCCGTTCTTACGCCATTGCAGTTGCCAAACGTCTTCAAACGAGGGAACGTTGGCCGCGTCTTGGCATTGGAGCCAAAAGGAGGACGCCATGGTGCGGGATCCTTGGACCTTCGCGGCGGCTGTGATTGCCTTCGGCATGATGGCTTGGCTTGTTATTTGCAACCCTAAGAGCCACGCTCCACGAAACGATTTCCCCCAGTCTTTAAGCTTAAGCGCCGAGCCCGATTTGCGACTCGTCACAGAGCGCAGCCCGTACATGCGGACCGAGCGCTGACAACTAGCACCGGCCTCGGCGCTGGCGGGCTGTTGCGCTCGTGTCGTAGTTTCGGCACAGCCTCGGCACTATCGGCGACGATGGTGCGAAGGCGGCGCTGCAGAAGCAGATCGACGATTGGCACAAGACCGCGGCGCGCTACCGTTCGGAGCTGGACACCGGCGAAGGTTCGTAAGAACTCGCCAAACGCGCCAAGCACCAACGCGACGAGGCCACGGCAAAATATCACCACTACGAAATCGCTTCACCGCCTTCCAGATCGGAATCGTGCTGGCGACGGCCACCATCATCACCGGCATGATCGTGCTGGCCTGGGTTTGGCGTGTTGGCGATCGCCGGCATCGGCATCACCGCGCTTGGCCTATACGCGCCGCATCTGTTACATCTGCATTGAACGGCGGGCGTAAATTGCCGGCGATGCGATGCACCGAGTGAAGGATTCCTTCACATCATCGTCTTTGTGTACATCGAGACCAGCAAACACATTGGTGCCGAGCACGGGAAGGCGTTCGCAAATGTGTATAGCGCGATTAGTACGTCTTCTTCGGCTTCTTTTTCTTTTTGTCTTTGGTCGTAGCCTGTGCCATCGCCGCTTTTGGGCCGGTGGCGGCCATCGGTGCGGTTGCATCGGAGCCTGACTTTACCGCCGCACCACCGCTCGTGCCGCTGGCGCCGCCAGTTTGTGCCATGCCGCCGGCTGCTGACAGTGCCACCGCGATTGCGGCCACGGGAATGATCAATGCGCGCATCATAAACTCCCTTAAACGAGTTCCGGTCCCGAAAGACCGCCTGTTCCAACCGATCTCAACCGTCCAAGTTCCGCGACGGACGCCAAAAGCCCGCCAGGGCGCGAACCAGCGGGCTGTATCAGTTAGGCGCTCAGGTCCGGCCGCGAACGAACGAGCGTTAGCACCGGCGCCTTGGAGTACTCCCGCGGGTACGGATCCGCCCTTAACGCTGGTCTATTGGATTTGCGTCCTTCGTGGCTCGGGTTAGAGCCGGGGCGGAAGTTACCGCTTCCCCTCGGCTTAGTATTTCTGTAAACTGAAATTATGAATAAGTCGATTTCTGTAATCAAAAATTCTGTTGGGCGTCCCAAAAAAAAGGGCGGGGTCTATCCCGTAAGCGCCGTCCGACTTGCACCCGATATCTCCGCTTCCGTCGATGACTGGGCGTCGAAACAATCTGACAAACCAAGCCGCTCCGAAGCTATCCGCCGGCTTGTAGAGCTGGGGCTGAAGACGAAGGGCAAATGAGCGCGCCAAGAATCCGGGAACTCGAAAATATGGCAGCAAAGCTGTCAGCCACCGCACGCAAGCTCCCGCCGGGGCAGGAACGCCAAGACGCATTTCGGGAGATCAGCAAGTTTCGCGATAAAATAACTGCCTTAAAAATTGCCGAACGATCAGCACAAGAGCCGAAGACCCAACACAACTGAGCAAATCGCGATTGGGCGCGAATAGGCCATGCTCTCAGCGATGCATTATCCGCAATGGTTGATGGTTGCCGGAGCCATCTTGGTTGTGCTCGGATTTATTGGCTTTGCATTTCAGCGAAACGGGAATTGTGAACCGCCCTCTCACGGCTGAGGCGAAGGCGAAATACAACGGGGGCGCTATGGTTTCATTTTTGATTGGGTGTTTTAATGATCGTCGCCGTCGGCGCAATCTGCTTTGGGCCGCCGACAATCTCGCCACCAACAGTCGACTAGCAAATCTGCTTAACTTGCTCGTGGTGCTCGTTTGCCTCGGCGCGATTGTGCAACGAGTGCTGCCGCCGACATTTTAGCCAATGCCCCGGCTTGTGAGCAGGGGCTGAACGCCCGCCCGCAAGTTGCTCCTGTCTGGCGCGCAGGCGCATTGTAGCGAGCGCTCCGTTGACCCGCATTCCCGGCTTTCCTGTGCATAAATGCAGCCCATGCTCAAATAGGTCGAGTTCTGCATTCCGACCGCCGGCAAAGTCGTGCCCAGCAGCCCGGATTGGATTCACGAGATCAAATACGACGGCTATCGTATGCGCCTGGAGCGCGAGGGCGACTGTCATCTCCGGGTTAAATTTAGGCATCAATGTAGCTCAGAGTCGTGACCGGGCTAGGCTGGATGATATTTTATACGTTACTTATCTACTTCATAGCCGTGGGGCTGGCGTGGTGGTGGCGTTCGTGATCTGGCTATTCCAATCGATCTCACCGACCTGACGCAGTAATCCGTGGCTGCCCCGGCTGAGAGGCTGAGAGGCCGGCGTCCTTGGCCCATTCCAGGCTGGCGATGAGCGTCATCTCGGGCAGCGCCAGCAACCAGGCGTTGCCCCTAATACTGTGAAGCATCTGCTTTCGACGGCGTAGCGGCTATGGCTGGAGTTGTTGCTTGCCAAGACCTCCTAAGGCGATGCGCGCAGGGTCCTCATCACGTGGCCGCCTCTCGGGCGCTACACCAACAGCAGCCCGCCATGGAGCTCATGCGACCATCGCTGAAATTCGAATTCCCGTAATCGGCGACATAGAGGTTGAGCGTGCTGGGATAGTCGTTAGGGTCGCTGCTCGGCGCGAGCTCGAGGTCCTTGATATGGGCCGACGTGTTGGTGTTGCGGAATCCCTCGAGCACGTCGATCTTTGTATGATATTGCCGCTGCGGTCGTTGACCCAGATGTCCGGGCTAGAGCCGCCGCCGACATAGAAGACGTCGTGACCGGCGTCATAGCACAGCGCCTCGGGATGCTTGATTGCTGCGGGCAGATTGAAGGTCGAGAAAACCTGCGTGCGCAGTGCAAGACACGTCCACTAACAACCATCGTGGACAAGAAGCCGACCACCACCAGCACTGTCATTGTTGGCGACGGCAAGGTGTTCAAAACAGGCACGGCAGCTGAGGCCGAGATGACGGGGGGTGGCGAGAAGCGATAACACCCGCTCCGTCCGCTCCAATCCCCGGAAATGGCCCAAAAGCAAAGGTCGGGTGCCAAGACGGTTCGCTACTTCGCGTCCCGTCTATGCCGCGACGAAGGGCTCCTCCCCTAAGCTGGCGGCTCTGGCGCTCACGCGCTGCAGTCGTTTCCGCTCGCAGGGCCACTCGTCATTTCAAAATCGGCCACGGGGGACGGGGAACGGTTTCTAGGTTAGCTGGTTGATCGCCCGTGTCGATCTGGAGAAATCGACATGGTCTAGATTCCTTCGGCCTCAGTCGCCCCCGCGCTGGGGCCGTTCCTTTGGGCGGTACATGCGAAACAGCTTCCGGAAATCCTTGTCCCGCATCATAGCCAGGAAAGCCGGGGGAAGTCGTCCGGCCGCCCGGCAGGCCTCTTCCCGCACGCTTCATCGCGCTATCAATATAGTTCCATTCTAAAGCGCAGTATCTTCCGTTGGCCTGTCTTGTATGCAACTTGCGGGCCGATACTATCCGGGCGGTGCAAGCGCGAATGCCCAACTGCGCAGACGGTGCCAGATGACGTCCATTGCCGATCCGATTGCCGGAACGCCCCGTGGCGACAGCAGGGGGACTTTCGCGAAGGATGATGCCGCGGCCGTGGTTTCCGCGCCGGCGATCACGCTGGCGGTGGCCGGCGAGCGCGAATTGCGGCTCGACCTGTGTCGCGGGCTCGCGCTGTGGCTGATCTTTGTCGATCACTTGCCGACAAACATCCTGACCTGGTTCACGATCCGCAATTACGGATTTTCCGACGCCACCGAGATCTTCATCTTCATCTCCGGCTACACCGCCGCCTTCGTCTACGGCCGCGCGATGCTGCAGGCCGGATTCGTGGTAGCGACCGCGCGCGTCCTGCGCCGGGTCTGGCAGATCTACGTCGCCCACGTGTTCCTGTTCACGATCTTCCTCGCCGAGATTTCCTACGTCGCCACCCGTTTCGAGAACCCGCTCTACAGCGAAGAAATGGGCATCATGGATTTTCTCAAGCAGCCGGATGTCACCATCGTCCAGGCGCTGCTGTTGCGATTCCGCCCCGTCAACATGGACGTGCTGCCGCTCTACATCGTGCTGATGCTGTTTCTGCCGGTTATCCTGTGGCTGATGAAGTGGCGGCCCGATGTCACGCTCGGGCTGTCGGTGCTGTTGTACGCGCTGACCTGGCACTTCGACTGGTATCTCACGGCCTATCCGAGCGGCTTCTGGATATTCAATCCGTTCTGCTGGCAGTTGCTGTTCGTGTTCGGTGCCTGGTGTGCGCTGGGTGGGGCGCAGCGCATGTTCCGCATCCTGGCATCGCCGGTGACGATGTGGATCTGCACCGCCTACCTGGTGGCCGCATTCTTCGTCACGCTCACTTGGCACATTCCGCAGCTCAGCTTCCTGATGCCCAAGCGGATCGAGCGGTGGATGTATCCGATCACCAAGACCGATCTGGACGTGCTGCGGTTTGCCCATTTCCTGGCGCTGGCGGCGCTCACCGTGCGCTTCCTGCGTAAGGACTGGTCGGGCCTCAAATCGCGCTGGCTGCGACCATTGATCCTCTGTGGCCAGCATTCGCTTGAGATATTCTGTCTCGGCGTCTTCCTGGCCTTTGCAGGGCATTTTGTGCTGGCCGAAGTTTCCGGTGGTGCTTTCATGCACGCCCTGGTCAGCGTTGCCGGAATCCTCATCATGTGGGGAATGGCGTGGGTGATTTCGTGGTACAAGCATTCTGCCGACAAGGATGGGTCGAAGACGAAACGCACCGGCGGCAATGCCGATCTGGCTGGAGGCGGCGCATGACATCCGGTTCTGGAGCCGTGCTGGTTCTTATGCTGCTCGCCGGTCTTGGCGCGGCCGGCGTCGCGCGCGCCGAGGATCCACCCCAGACCTGCGAAGTTCCGGCCCATCTCCTGGCTACCGACAGCGTGCTTCCGAAGGTGGTCGACACCGTCAAAAATGCCCGGCCGCTGACCGTGCTGGTGGTCGGCAGCCGCTCGTCGACGATCGTTTCCTCGGAAGCCAGCGCCTATCCCGCAAAGTTGCAGGCGGCCCTGAAGGAGAAGCTGCCGTCGATCCCGGTCAACCTCTCCGTAGAACTACAGACCGGAAAAACCGCCGAGGAAGTGGACGCCGGCCTCGTTAAGCTGGTGGAAGCAAAAAAGCCTACTTTGGTCATCTGGCAGACCGGAACCGTCGATGCTATGCGGTCGGTCGATCCCGACGATTTTCGGCGCGCGCTCGACGAAGGCGTTGCTGCGCTGCAAAACGCGGGAGCCGATGTGGTTCTGGTCAATCTGCAATACAGTCCACGCACGGAAACGATGATTTCGGCGCCGCCGTACCTCGACAACATGCGCGTGGTGGCGCAGCAGCACGACGTTCCGCTGTTCGACCGTTTCGCCATCATGCGTCACTGGAATGGTGCTGGAGATTTCGACCTGTTCAGTACCTTTCATGGCACCGGCATGGCCAAGCGGGTTCACGCCTGCCTTGGCCGCGCGCTGTCGAAATTCGTGCTGAATGCAGCCCGCCTCGATACGGCGCAGCAGAATTGAGGAAGTAGGGTTAATTAGGAACCAGCGTTGATGAGTTGTCACTGCCCTTTTCGTTTGTCCAGATGGCTGGCCGCCTGCGCCGCGGGGCGCTCTTGATGACTGCCTCGGTGTCGCGGCTGCAGACGTCGGTGATCGACATGCACCCGGACCTGGTGATCTGGCTGATTCAGCCGCTGGCCGACTAAGGCGACGCTGCTGCCCAGCCTAATCTCGGCTTGCTATATCCCAACGGCCAAGGCGTCCCGCAGGACGCTAGCATTGAAGTGGGTTCCTAGCCGCTGCCGACCAGGGAGTTGGCGCTGCCCAAATCAATTTCAGATGCCTATATGCAAAAGGCCAAGGAGTGTTGCAGGACTACTCTATGCGCATTGGCCGACATCGCGCGATCACAACGCGACCTACACTCGAGACTTGGTCGAAAGACAGATGACCCGCGCTCAAGTCGCCGAGGCGCAGAAGCTCGCACGCGAATGGAAAGCCGATCAGTAGCTGGCCGCCATCGCCATGCTCGCCGACCAGCATTAGCCACTTTATGGCGGTCTCCCAACCTGATATATTGCGAAAAATCCCTTGATCCCATGACACAGCTCACGCCCCCATTGCGCGGACAACCCCGGTGTGAACCACGCCCGCACTAAGGGGGCAGTGGCGAGAAGCGATAACCCCCACTCGGTCCGCGCCAATCCCCGGAAATGGCCCAAAAGCAAAGGTCGGGTGCCAAGACGGTTCGCTACTTCGCGTCCGGTCTATGCCGCGACGAAGGGCTCCTCCCCTAAGCTGGCGGCTCTGGCGCTCACGCGCTGCAGTCGTTTCCGCTCGCAGGGCCACTCGTCATTTCAAAATCGGCCACGGGGGACGGGGAACGGTTTCTAGGTTAGCTGGTTGATCGCCCGTGTCGATCTGGAGAAATCGACATGGTCTAAGATTCCTTCGGCCTCGGTCGCCCCGGGCTGGGGCCGCTCCTTTGGGCCACCAGAATTCACCATGAGTGGGTGATGGGCGTGCGTGACGGGCTACAACGCGTTCTTTGCTGACGACGTCAAAACGCCAGGACCGGACCCGATAGCACCTCGAGCAGCGCCGTCGCCGCGCCGGCGTCAAACGCCGCGGCATTGGCCGGTGAATTACTGGCGCGCTCATGCCGACACACTCCCGCACATCGATGGCTTCTTGAGTTGACCCTTGCGCTCGCGTCGCGGTTCGGCAATCGTGCGCGCATTAATTGGCAGGAGGCACATGAAAGCATGGAGCAGGCGGAGCAAGCCGAGCACGCTTCAGGCTCGAACAAGAAAATCGCGCTGCTGATCGCCGTGATCGCGTTGTTCTTGGCGCTGTCGGAAACGCTGGGCAAGGGTGCGCAGACCGAAGCCATCAGCAAGAATGTCGAGGCTTCGAACCTCTGGGCGTTCTTCCAGGCCAAGAGCATTCGCCGCACCACGGTTCAGGCCACGGCGGAACATGCCAAGCTCAGCCTCGGGAGCATCGGCGACGATGCTGCGAAAGCGGCCCTGCAAAAACAGATCGACGACTGGAACAAGACCGCGGCGCGTTACCGTTCGGAGCCGGAAACCGGGGAAGGTTCGGAACAGCTCGCCGCGCGCGCCAAGCGCGCCGAGCACGAGCGCGACCTTGCGACGGCAAAGTATCACCACTACGAAATCGCCTCGGCCGCCTTCCAGATCGGCATCGTGCTGGCTTCGGCCACCATCATCACCGGCATGATCGTGCTGGCCTGGGCGTCAGGCGCATTGGCGATCGCCGGCATCGGCATTACCGCGCTTGGCCTCTACGCGCCGCATCTGCTGCATCTGCATTGAGCGGCTGGACTCTATTCGTCATCATCCGCAAAGGCGGTGATCCAACTCCGCGGCGTCAGCTGTTGGCATAACGGCGACCAGAGTAGGGATCGCCCGGTCCCGGCTACGTCGAGGCTTCGCTGGGGCTTGCCGTGCTGGGGCGCCGAAGCTTTGGGGGAGGCGGCAAGCCGGCGATGACAATTGGGAGCGAGCGGCTTGAGCTGCATTAATCGGCTTTGTTACCCTGATAATCGGGCTTCAGCAGGTTGCCGCGCGCGGGCTCGCTTCCGCCATACATCAATCGGAAGTTCGTGGTGTGGTCCTGGCTCTGTGGCCAGAGGGAGGACCTGCAATGAGATGGTATGCCCGCTGCGACAATAGTCGTTGGGTCTGCGAGGAGCATCCGGACCAGCCGTAGTTAGGCGCGCGCGTGTACCTGCGGCGCTGCCGGAGCGCCCTGCCCGGTCTGCAATCCATCCGATGAGTCCACCGCGCCGGATCTTCCCGAGGTATTTCAGGCGGACGTCGAAAGCGCTGCGCAGTTGCCGCGCGACACTGGCGTCGACATGGATGATCCGGACCGGCCGGAGATCGAGCATTTCGGAAACTGTCCTGTCTGCGGCGAGCTCATCGACATGCGCGAACTTGCCCAGGTGATCGCGCATATGCACGCCACCGCGAACGGGCAAACACTAGGCGTGAACCCATAACCTGCCGGGCGGACCGCTCGCCACCCGAGCTGGTTCGTGGGCCCGCGACGCCTACCTGAACGGCTGTTCAGGAACCTGTTCCCGTTTTAACGGAACGTGTGGAGTTCTTGAAACGTTGACTGCGCCCATCCACCAATGCGGAGAGATCGCATGTTGAAGAAATCGTTGATCGTCGCCGGCACAATATTGTTTGCTTCGTCTGCGTTCGCGCAGTCGCCGACCACGAAGAACGCTCCCGGCCAGCAGATGCAGAAAGCACAGGAAAGCGGCCAGCCGTCCACGGGTCCGGGCGCTTCGGAATATACACCGGGCCACAAGGTGAAGGCTGCCAAGAAAACCGGAGCGAAATCTACCGGACCGGGTGCCTCTGAATACGCGCCGGGCCATCAGAAAACGACCGGCTCATCCACGACCACTAAGAAGTAGTAAGCTCTCTTTTCCGGGCAAAAGGAATGACTCGGCAACGTAATGGTGCCGGGCCTTGTGAGAGGCTTCCAATTATAATGTTCTGGGGATTTCCAGTGATAGTTGCGACACTACCGATGTTAGATGCGGTCGCGATCGCCAACAGGTAGGGAATGGGGTTTCGCTTTAGCCGTGTCACGAGTTCGAGCACGAGCGGGGTCATCACCAAACAGATCGCATCGTTGACCAAGAATGCTGAGAGAACCCCGGAAGAAAAAATTACCGTTCCAAGCAACGTTATCGGCCGTCTAACGTGGGCTGTGGTCCAGTAGGTGATGACCCGAAAAAAACCTGACGAGACAGCGGTTCCGCACTCAGAGCCATATCGTGCCGCGCGGGGCACGCAGGACACAAGGTTTCGTATGGAATGCGTGTCCGTTCGCGTCATTCGCCCTGTTTTTTCGGTTGGCCACGCCCTTCCGGTCCACCCCGATCAGCGGACATACTCAGGGTACGTCGGCACGTCTCAAACGTGCCATCAACGGAAGTCACCGAAGAACTTCGATTCTATGAGGTTGTAGATCGCGCTCGAATATCCGGGCCGTAAGTGCGCGCTGAACACGCGTTCATGAACCTAACAACGGGTTCTCGCGTTTGCTTCCAGGGCAACAAACAAGGAATCAAAAAACGGAGCAACGTCCATGCGTAAAGCGCTCTTGGGTGCGGCAGGTGCACTAGCTCTTGCCTCGCCGGCAATGGCCAACGGAGTAACGCCCTATAGCGAAGTTCCGAGCTATGGGCGGGAGACTCACACGTACGAGTACCGGACGCCGCCACCTGTCGTTGTCGAGGAGACGGCTCCCGTTGTCGTGGTTCGCCGGCCCGTCATCGTAGCGCCGCCGCCAGCGGTGATTGATGAATATCCGGTCTATGCGGCACCGCGCGTCTATGTGGCACCTCCTGTATATGCGTATGCTGGTCCGGGTTGGCGTGGCGGATGGGGCTATCGACGTCACTTCCGCGGCGGTTGGTAAAGTCTCGAATATGTAAGGGAGTAGGCGTCCAGCGCTTCGGCTGTTTCGGGGAGCGTCTCGGGCCACACCTCGCTGCCAATGCCGGTTCACGGACTGGCGCTGCCCTCTCTGTCGAGTTGGGCCATTCGCGACAATCGGCAATGTCCGAGCGACTTCCGCTTTCGCCCTGAAAGCCGACATCCATACCAAGCTTCGGCATGTCTCAAAAGGGGCCAATACCGGAACTGACAAGCCTTATTCGATCACCTCGTCGGCTTGAAGGAGCAACGCGCGCGGCAGTTGCAGGCCGAATTGCCGTGCAGCTTTTTGGTTCACGACCAACTCAAATTCGGTTGGGGCTTGAACAGGCAGTTCGGCAGTATTGGCACCGCGCAAGATTCTATCAATATAGGATGCTGCGCCTGCGATATTCTTGTCGATATTCACCCGGTACGACATGAGGCCGCCGGCGTCGCAGAAGGCGCGAAGCGGGTAGATCGCCGGTAGCCTGCACTCTGCAACCAGCGCAGTAATCTGAACACGTCGGACAAAAGTGATCGCATCCGGCAGAAAAATGAGCCCACCATTCGGCTCATCTTTGAGCGAGCGAATAAGACGATCAGTGTCGGAGCTATCACCGCTCGGTGTCTCAATCGAGGCAATCCCTACTTTGCTCGCGACTTCATCAATTGACTTGCGAAACGCTGAGGAATTGTTGCCCGGTTCAGGGTTATATACGAGCCCTATGTGCTCGACGTTTGGCGCCACTTCCTTGATCAGGGAAACCCATTTACCGCCGAGGGATGGTTCAAATGGCGTAAAGCCAGTTACGTTGCCCCCGGGCTTCGAGAAGCTCTCGACGTAATGCATTCTGACTGGATCGCTGACCATCGCGAAAACGGTCGGAATGTTAGAATGTTCGGCATGCAGTGCGGCCATAGATGTGTTGCCCACTGCGAACAGAACATCAGGCTGCAAAGCGAGGAGCTCCCGGGCATATTCCTGTGAGAGATTGGTATCGCCCTGAGTTATTCGATATTCGATCTGGAGAGTTTGGCCGAGTATCCACCCCTTCTCTCTGAGAGTTGTTTCGAGAACGTTAGCTTGAGTTGGCGTGGCCATGAGAGCCCCGACACGACGCGCACGGCCTTGAGCGCTCGCGCGGCCGACGTTGGCGAGCATCGCAAGACCGAGAATGAACTCCCGCCTCCTCATGCGCTCCCCTTAGAATTTAGATGCGCTAATGATATCGCGCCGCAGAAGAGGCGGATAGGGCTTGTGTCCGCGTTGGGTCATTTTGAGACCTCGGCTCGGACCTGATCGATTTCCGCTTTACCCCCTAAGAACAGCCTTGACCTGACGGGAACGTCAGCTCCGCGACGGGCCAAGACCGACCTCTTGGCCGGTAACGATCATGCTCGTTTGCGCCAAATCCGGAAGCTGCCAAGCGTTCAGCTCCATCCCCTAGGGGCCAGTAGCCGAGACTAATGCAATGCGCGACGTGTCCGGGCGACCCGCCCTTTTTGACTTCACTTGATGTTCTAGTTGGACGATCATCGAGGTATGAGCAAGCTCGTACGGCTGTTCGACGACCGACTTGCTAGTTAGCAGGAGAGCGGCTGCAAAAAGCGTTGCCACTGCAGCTGTCGCAAGCTGTAAAGGCATTTGCGGCCTCCAAGTTCATTTAGGCCATTGCGGCGAACAGCAAATAGGCCACATAGGTCGCCGAAAGAGCCAAACCCACTATTCTCGCCTCTTGTCGTCCGTCCATCTGCTTCTCCGATTTCAATTCCAAAAAATGACCTTCCCCACAAACGAAAGAAGCCCCGGTTCATTGAACCTCGCCGGGCTTCTTACGTTCGGTTTCACCACTTCTGGCGATCGAACCAGTCGTTGATCTCTTTTCTGGCTTGGTCCTTGGCGTAGCCATACCGTTGCTGCAACCGGCCTTCTAGCTGGTCCTGGCGGCCATCGATGACGTCGAGATCGTCATCGGTAAGCTTTCCCCATTGCTGTTTGACCTTACCCTTTAGCTCTTTCCAGTTTCCCTCAACGCGATTCCAATCCATCTCCGTCCTCCCTCGTTGCTGGGAATGATAACAGGGCACGGTACGCTTTCGTTCCGATCCGCAAGCCCCAGCAACAGGCGCGTTGGTTCCCCAATAGGGCCAGCGCAGATCAAGTTGGAGGATGACGCGGCATTCCGAGAACTGCAGCCCATTTCCGGCGCCAAGCTTTCGATGCAGTGTCATAGTGGTGCATCTCTGCATCGTCTGGTGGCGGCCACCGCCCCTGCCGGATAAGCATCGCAGCGCAGCAGCGCCGCGTCTCGCTGCTGCCTTCTGTGCAGAGGAACCAGTGCTCACGGTTTCGAATTGTGCATTCAAGAGGAAACACAGGAGCAATTCATCAAACGTGCTCTTGATCGTGTGATTACGGGAGCAGTTTATGCACCAGCTTATCTATCTCATTGGATTGATCGTGGTGATCCTCGCCGTTCTTTCCTTCTTCGGTCTACGCTGAGCCAGAACCATGACCACCATCGAAGAAGAACTGGCTTACTCCAGCCCCGCACCCTTTCTGGCCTGGACGCCGGCCGTCGCCGGCGCGTTGATCGCCGCAGCCTTCTCAACGGTCCTGATCGCCTTCGGCACCGCCATTGGCCTCGGCGTCGGATCGGCCGCACCGAGCTGGCGCGACGCTTCGGTCGCACTTTGGCTGCTGTCGGGCTTCTATTTGATCCTGGTGGCGTTGATCAGCTTTGGACTCAGTGGCTATGTTGCCGGGCGCATATCGTCGAATCGGCCGGCGACAGACTCGGGCGGCATCGAACTCCGGGACGGCCTGCATGGCCTGGCTGCCTGGGCCCTCGCCGTCGTTCTTACCGTCCTGATCAGCACCCTGATCGCTAGTGCGGCCGCATCGCGCGCGTCCAGTGCGCAAAACATGCCTTCCGCGACGGCGGCGGAGCCTTTGCTGAGCTACGAGCTCGATCGCCTGTTCCGGCCAGCGCGACGCAATCCCAATGCCGAGACCGGCATGGAGCGCGCGGAAGCCGGCCGGATCTTGCTAACGTCGTCCAGCCATAGCGGCGTCGCGGCCGAAGACCGTACCTATCTCGTGCAACTGGTGAACGGAATTGCCGGTCTCGCCGGTCCGGATGCCGAGCGCCGCGTCGACAACGTCATCGCTGCCTCAAAGACAGCAATCGCCCGCTCCCGTCGCAGCGCCATCATCGCGGCCTTTTCGGTCGCGGCATCGGTCCTGCTGGGCGCTGTTGTTGCATGGCTCGCGGCCTGCGAAGGCGGACGGCATCGCGACGGAGCGGCGCCTGAATGGCTGGCTACCCGTTCTCTCGCACCGGGGAGACCAACCGTCCGTTAGTGTCGCCGCACAGCGTTTTCACCAGCCAGGTCAAAATCCGACGTGAGCTGAAGTCCTTTTTGGGTCATTTTCCGACTTCGGCTCGGTCCTGAGCGATGTCCGCCTTCCCCGCTCTGAACAGACTGAGCCTCACGGGAACATCAGATCAGCAAAGGAGCCGGTATCGGACATTAAGCGAGCGGTGCTTGGAACGGCGTCTGCTAACCTCGCTTGCGATTAGTCACTACCTGCTATCAGCGCCAAAACCTGTTAACCGGCGCAGCAGTCGCTCCAGCGCCACGCCAATGGCAAGGCCAGCGACCACGTCGCTTGCCCAATGCGCCAGCAGCACGACGCGCGTTGCCAGCAAGCCCGCTCCGATACTCCATACAGCGTTGCGTTCCGTTCGGGGCAGCCTGGCTGCCGCGCTGGCGAGCGCCCCGACGTGAACTGCGTGTCCTGAGGGGAAGGCGTCCAACGGATTTCCGGAAATTGGAACGCCATGAAGATGCCCAAGCACCGTCAGCCTATCGGGCCGTCGTTTGTTGAAGATCGCCTTGAGCAGGTGCGGCAGGACACTTGCTGCGACGGTCGTGAGGAGAACATGATTGGCCGCCAGCCGCTGCCTGGGACGTTGTCGCGTATACAGCCACCAGGCCACGGCGGCTGCAACAAGCAAGTTCTCATCAGCGCCCCATGTCGCGATCTCTACCGCCCTTTCGATGCCAGGCCTGGTGTGCCACGCGATTGTCCGGGCGATTTCGAGGTCAAGATTGGTTGGTGAAATCTTGAACGGCATGCCTAGCAACGTCATGAACCCCTGCCCGTTCCCATTGATCAGGAACATAAAAGCCGCAATCGCTTTAAAATGCCATGGAGTACGCAGTGCGATTCATCGCCGGGGGCCTTGTGGTGCTGGCATTTGCAAGCCTTGCTGATGTGCTGCGCCCCAAGAGTTTTGCAGGTCTTTTCAGCGCGGCTCCTTCGGTGGCATTGGCGACACTTGCGCTCGCATTCATCAAGCAGGGCGCCGACTACGTCGCCATCGAAGGCCGCTCTATGGCTATCGGGGCTCTGGCATTTGCGCTGTTCGGCTTCATCGCATGTCAGCTGATCATGCGATTCAGTTGGAGCAGCTTTGCGGCCTCGGCCACCGCGCTTCTGGTTTGGTTCATCGCGGCGCTAGGCATCGAACAGCTATTGATCGGATGACGTGAGAAATGATCCGGCTCAGGTTTTCGGCGCTGAAGGAGACCCGCTGGTTCGAATATCCGGTGCGCTTTGCGCTGGGTGGCCTTGTCACTTGTCTGGCAGGCCTCGTCGCGGATTTTGGCGGTCCGGCCCTCGGCGGTCTTTTCCTGGCATTTCCCGCGATTTTCCTTGCGAGCGCTCCCCTGATCGAGTCTCACGAGCGGCGGCGAAAACAAGAAAAAGGCCTGTCCGGTACACGCCGGGGCCGGCAGGCTGCGGCCCTCGACGCCGCCGGAGCGGTATGCGGCAGCCTTGGCCTTTTTGCATTCGCTATTGTGATGTGGCTCACGACGGCGGCACTGCCATTTTGGAGCGTTCTGGCATCGGCGCTGGCGGCCTGGATCGTGGTGTCAGCGACCGCGTGGCGGATGGGTTACTTCATTTGACCAAAGTCACACTAATGTCGTCGGAAGGACAGACATTTTTTACGACTCTGAAATTGGCGTTGCCGTAGCCGACATCTTCCGCGTTTCTATTCCGGGACACGGAGACGACGCTGAGCTTGTCCACGGAAGCAACGCGCCCGGCATCTCCGAGCTCCAAGATGCGGAATTAGCAAATCCAAGAAAGCGCCTGTCGCGGCACTCGATAGGCGACGAACAACGAGGTTTTCGCGGACACGCTGGACGGCTGCTTCCAATTCCCAGAAGCGTAGACGATCCCTGCGGCCACCCGGAGGATTTGGTCTGGAGTCCGCTTAGGGTCAATCGCGTCATTTTGGTCGTCGGCCGACTACTTCCGGTCTTCCCCTGTAAACGGACGTCGTCAGGGCCAGTGAGCATGTCTCAAAAATGCCAAGAACGGACATGAGTCGGCGTTGAAGCCGAGGCTCCGCCGGCGACGCCGATCACGGACCATGTCAGCTACAGATTGGAAGCGGCACTTTGGATCCAAACTTCAATGCTCTGTATGTGAATATTGATCGCTTCTTCGACGCTGACATGTTGGTCACGGCTGTTCATGTTTGCATGCGCAATTGTTAGATCAATATCCACCCACATGGATGCCAGTGTCCCTGCCGGAAGCTCGTCGATTGCTGCACGCCGTTCCGGCCGTCGGTCGAGTTCATCGGGATCAAGCTTTTCAAGCAGGTCGACCATCGCTTGATAAAGCTTGCCGTATCGCTCGCTCATCTCGAAGAATGGCGCGAGTTGCTGGTGATCGAGATAGTCCTGCACGGTTCCCGAAGTACCGTAGATGCCTGCGGTGTGGGGATGCGGCGTCAGATGGCCGAATGATTCCTCTCCATCCGGCGAGACCCATCGCGCCAACGGATAAATGCGGCAGGCAAGCGGCCGATCCGGGTGCACGCTGCAACCGCGCTCTCCAAGGAAGCCGCAATCGCCATTTTCGTTCGTCCGCAGGACGGTACCGCCAGCCTCCGTATGGTTTGCGATAAACTGCGTCGTCGAGATGCCGAGATAGCGCGCAAGACGCAGGATTTCGTAGGGGCTGACGCGGATCGCCTTGTTCCGGCAGCACCGATTGCAGGCGTGACAGGCGTAGGAGAACGGACTGTCACGCTTCATATTGAAGTCGACGCGGGAAACCAAATCGCCGTAGGCCATGATGTCGCCTCCTATGGAATACGGATGTAGGGCCCGCGTGGGACGTCTTATTGTTTGATTGGTGCAGCCCGGATCTTGTCAACGATCTCCTTGGTCAGGTCGGCGCAAGCGCGCATCGGCTCGTTTTCCGCGCATTTGACATCCACCGTCGCTGCACCGTCGCTTTCGACATCGACCCTGATGCGGCCGGCCTTGCCTTCGCGACGTCCTTCTTTGCCTTCCCACTTGCCTTCTGCTTTTCCCTCGCCCTTGCCTTCACCTTTGCCTTCGCCCTTTCCCTCCATTTTTCCTTCACCCTTGCCTTGCGCGTAGGCGTTGGAGCGCATGCCGAGCGCAACGCCGAGCGTGGCAATGCCTGCGGCAAGAGTCAGGGTGGCGCGGCGGGACACGCCGGGTTTGGAGGTGTCATCGTTGTTCATTGTGGTCTCCTCTGGTTGATCGCCCCGGGATGGTGCGAACGGATTGATGACGGTGGCGCAGCGTTCATGAGGACACCGCGGAAAGTGCGACAAGGGCCAGCAGCAGCGCCGGCGGCATGACGATCAGGCCGAGCTTGAGGAATTGCCAAGCCGCGACAAATTCTCCCTCGCGGCGCAGCGCGATGAGCCACAGGATGGTGGCGAGCGAACCGGTGACGGAGAGGTTTGGTCCGAGATCGACCCCGATCAGGATCGCGCCGGTGACTTGCGCCGGCGCCTGCGCGGCCTGGCTGGTGGTCGCAGCAACCAGCCCCATAGGAAGGTTATTGACGAGGTTCGATGCGACAGCGACGCCAATACCGGCGATCCACGATGTGGTCTGCGGCGAAGCCATCGCGGCGTCTTTCAGGGTGCCAGCCAGCGACGGCAGCACGCCGGTCCGGTTCAGCCCTTCGACCAGGATGAACAGCCCCGCCGCCAGCGGCAGCACCGACCAGGAAACGTCTTTCAGGATTGGCATCGGCGACTGCCGGCCGACCAGCAGCACGATGACGGCCATGGCGGCGCCGGCGACGAACGTCGGCAGTCCGAGATCGCGGCCGAGCGCCGACGCGCCGAGCAGCACCACGGCGGTCAGGGCGATCCCGGCTGCCGCGAGCTGGCCGCCAACCGTCAACGGCGGCATGTCGCCGACGGCAGCGACGGCCGCGCCGAGCCGGCGGCGCTGCGTCAGCCGCAACGCAATGTAGGTCGCGGCGATCGCGACCGCCGACGGCAGCGCGAAGCAGCGCAGCCAGTCGGATAGCGGTGGCATCTGCGCGCCGAACACCACCAGGTTGGCGGGGTTGGAGATCGGCAGCACGAAGCTTGCCGCGTTGGCGATGAAGGCGCAAATAAACAGGTACGGCAGCGGTTCGACTTTGGCGGCACGCGTCGCCGCATAGACGGCCGGTGTCAGCACCACTGCCGTGGCGTCATTCGACAGCAGAACCGTCACGGCCGTGCCGACGACGTAGACGATCAGGAACAGCCGCTTCGCCGAGCCGTTCGACCATCGCACCGCTTGCGCCGCCAGCCAGTCGAACAGGCCTTCCTTGCGCGCCAACTCGGCCAGCAGCATCATGCCGATCAGGAAGAAGTAGACGTCCATCCCCTTGGCGGCGGCCGCCAGCGCATCGGGCCATGGCAGCAGGTCGAGTAGCACCAGGAGCGCAGCCCCCGCCGCCGCCCAGATGAACTCCGGCAGATTCCAGGGCCGCGCGATCACGCCGAAGGTCGCCAGCCCCGCGATGCCCCAGGTCGCTGCGGAGACGCCGGCCATCACCGCGCTCCCGCGGTAAGCGCGCCGGCAATTGCCGGGTCCGACGAACGATGCGGCCAGGCGCAGGCGGGGCGGAGCATCGATGCGAAGCCCAGCCACAACGCGATCGATCCCAAGGCGAAGCTGCCGAGGATGAGGAACATCGCGCTGTAGCCAATTTCCTCGGCGATCCATCCCCCGATCGCGGGACTGAGCGATGCGCCGAGCCCCTGCACGGTCATGACGGCGCCATGTCCCACGTTGACGCGCCCGGTACCATCGAGGATGCGCGCGACAAGACCGGGCACGGCCACGCTCTGAAGTCCGGCGCCGATCCCGTCGAGGATCTGCACGGGATAGACTCCCCACTTGTTCATGACATGGGCCGCGATCACGCCGCGGACCGGCAGCGCGATGAATGAGACCAGCAGCACCAGCCAGTAGCCCTGCTTCTCGGCGAGCCGCATCGCGATCAGGGAAGCGAGGATCATCGTGCCCTGGGCCACGACGATGGTGATCGCGACGAATCCGGCTGGGTCGCCTTGCCTGTTCGCGACGACGGCGAGCCCATAGAGCGGCAGCATCGCGCCATTGCCGAGATGGAAGCAGGCCAGGGCGGCGGCAAGGATCAGCAGCGGCTTGCATTCGAGAAGCACGGCGATGCCGCCGACCTTGCCACCCTCGCCGACGGCAGGATGGAGACCGCGCGCCTCATCGTCGTCGATCGAGGCGCCCGGTATCGTCAACACGGAGGCGATCGAGAGCACCCCGAACAAGGCGGCCAGCCAGAACACCGCGGTGAACCCGAACTGCCATCCGAGCAGACCCGACAGACCCGCGCCCACCACGTTGCCGGCATGATTGAGCGCCTGATTGTATCCGGTCTGCCGGTTGAAGCCGGCCTGACGAACGATGCCGAGCGTGATGCCCGATACGGCGGGCCCTATCGCCGCGCCTGCCACGGCGGTGGCGACCTGCGACACGGTCACCAGCCAGAAGTCTTGGGACAGCAGGATGAGGCCGGACGCGATCACCGTACAGATACCGGGGACGAGGACGTAGAGCTTCTTGCGTCGGGTCGCATCGACCAGGGCGCCCGCAGGCGCGGTCATCAACATCCCGGCCACGCCGCCGACGGTCATCACCGTTCCGATCAGGCCGCTCCGCCAGCCATGCGCCAACAAGAAGACACCGAGAAACGGGCCGATGCCCGCCTGCATGTCGGCCATGAAGAAGTTCAGCGACAGCAGCGGCCAGATGGCCTTCGATGCCGGCTTGTTCGAGGGTTGGGTCACGCTGCACTCCGGTCGGTCGTCGAAAGCGCGGTCGCTTCGCGGCGCGCGATCGGGGTGGCTCACCATTTCCTTCCATTCCTGTTCGGCCCCAGCTGGGTTCCCAAAAGATGCCGCTCCGGCCACGCCCCGATGCTGCCGGCGTCGCTGCCCGTCGAGTTGCGCTCGGCCGCCACATGCGACGCTACATCGATGGTGTCGGTGTCCTGATTGCGCTGCTGATCGATCACCCGGACGCTGAGGCGGAACGGCCCATCCGGCGCAGTAAGCCCAGCGCGGAACAAGCCGCCGTTGCCGCCGTACATTGGTCGCCACGCCTGATCGTCGATTTTGAATTCGGCTTGCGCGATCGGAACGGCGCCCCACGCGGAGGCTCTGACCTCACGGCAGACGTTTCCCGGGCCGGAATGCGGCGCAATCGCGAGCCGTCGGTCGGCCGGCGAGGTGATCATAACGAACGGCCACGACGATTCGAGGGTCTTGAAGCGCCAGCTGACGGCGCCGCGGTCGACGGCCGCGAAGGCGAAGCCGACGTCGCCTTCCTCGATCTGCCCGGTCGAGCGCGCGGCGGCATAGATGGTCCGGCCGTCGTGGCTGATTTCGTTGTAGTGAGTGTGACCCATGCTCACCAGCGCAACGGGGCCTTCGTCGAGCATCGCCGCAAGTTCGGCGGCCTCCTCGCCCAGATCGGCGGGATAGGCATGCATGAACACGACTGCCGTCCTGCCGTCGCGCTGCGCGGCGTCAAGGTGACCACGCAGCCAGACCAGGCGCGCGGCGCCGAGCCGGAAATCCGGACCACCGGTCCCGCGCGACACGACGTCAAGAAAGACGCAGCGGCAACCGGACGTCTCGACGACGTAGGGCAGCTTTCGGATGTGAAGGCCGCCATAGAAATTGTCGAGCGATCCCGGCTTGAAGTCGTGGTCGCCCGGTATCGCATGCCATGGCGCGATCAGGCGCGAGACCTCGTGGTGGACGATGCGGAATTGCTCCGGCGTGCCGTCGTCGGCGTTGTCGCCGGGCAGGTAGACGAAGTCGATTTTGCCACCGGTGTTGCTGTTCACCTCGTCGACGATGCGGCGCAAATCGACATGGTTCAGCAAACCAGCCTCGGTGATATGCAGATCTCCGATCTGCAGGAAACGCAGCGGTTTTTCGGTTTCGTGAAACATTGCATCCATCTCAGGGGCTACCAAAAAGTGCCGATCGCCGCGCGGTGACGCGAAATCACGTCCGGCGCGCGGCAATCGTTATCCGGCGTGCGCGTGTTTTGGGTCGGGTTTGGGTCCGGGCTTCTCGCCGTGCTGCTTCGGCCCCTTGTGATCCGGGCCTTGCTCGGGCTTCTTCGGGCCGACCGCCTTCATGGTTTCGGCTGAAGCGCCGATCTCTCGAGCTTCGACGACCGTTCCGAACGACGTCGTCGCACCTTCGCCGGCCGCGGCAATCTTTGCACCCTTCACCAGCAGCTCGGAAAACCTCTCGGCCTCATGCGGCGGCAGCCTGATGATGCGGCCATCCTCGAGCACGGCCCCGCGGGTCTCGCCCTTGGGTCCATGAATCGATCGCTTGACGATGCCTTGTGCGGTCAAGGGGCCGTGTTTGGCCTTCTCGAAGGCATCGTCGTCTTCGCGCGCGTCCGGACCATCGTCGAGAATGCGGCCCTTCGGGGTATCGATCGCGACGGCGGCCACCATCTGGACGCCGCGCGGCCGAACGCCACGCACCTTGACCTGGCTGCCGGGACGGACGTCGCGCAGCAGACGCGCCGACAGATGCGGCGGCACATGCACCTCCTCGCCGTCGGTCAGCAGAAACCCGTCCGCGCGGCCATGCTTGTTGACGAGAAACTGATCTACGGTGCCGGTGATTTCGGGCAGATGGTCGGGATCGATCCAGTGCATTTGCAAGCTCCTTGCGTGCGAGTGTCCTGACAACCTCTTCGCAAGGCGCATGCCAACGGCTTAAGCCGCTGATTTATCGTGAGTTATCGAAGCGGAGGCGATCAAGAACGTCGTCTTTCACGACGCCCGCCGTCGTAAAAGCGGACGCTTCAACGATGGGATAATCGTCCAGGCTCTCTAATCCCGGGCGTTGTCCCTGATGCTGGAGCGGATGCACGGGAGGACGGGCCCAGTGTTCGTGCGGCCTCAATCCGGGTCCTTGCGTTTACCGAGACCGAATTTCTTGGCTTTCGCATGCAGAAGCTGTCGGTGAATGCCGAGGCGCCGCGCGGCCTCGGCCTGATTGCCCTTCGATTCCGCCAGCGCTTCGGCGATCAACCGGCGCTCCAGCTTTTCGACGGCGGACGGAAGGCGGCCATCCTCGCCGCCGTTCTCGTCGGCATCCGGTGCGGGCGACGCCGCCAGGAAAACGAGATCGCTCTCCGCTACGATTTCGCTGCGGCACATCACCGCGACGCGTTCCATGGCGTTCCTGAGTTCGCGCACATTGCCTGGCCAGGCATGACTGGCGAGCCGCCGCGCAGCTTCCTCTGACAACTGCTTTTTCGGCGACGAGACCAGTGCAAGAAAATGTTCGGCGAGCGGCAGGATGTCGGAAGGCCGTCCGCGCAGCGGCTGAAGTTCGATCGGCACCACGTTGAGACGATAGAACAGGTCCTCCCGGAAGCGCCCCTGCTTCATCCATTGCTCAAGATCGCGATGTGTGGCCGCAACGATACGGACATCGACCTTTTGTGGCTTGCCGCCGACCGGCGTCACCACGCGCTCCTGGATGGCGCGCAGGATCTTGGCCTGCATCGCGAGGTCCATGTCGCCGATTTCGTCCAGAAAAAGAGTGCCGCCGTCGGCTTCGCGGAAGGCGCCCTTGCGCTCGAGGATGGCGCCGGTGAAGGCACCCTTGACGTGACCGAAGAGTTCGCTCTCCAGCAAATCCGGCGGGATCGCCGCGCAATTGAGCGCCATGAACGGGCCGTTGGCGCGCGCGCCGACGCGATGGATGGTCCGGGCGACAACTTCCTTGCCGGTGCCGGTTTCGCCGGTGATGAGAACGGTAGCGTCGCTGTCGGCCACCAGGCCGATGGTTTTCTGCACCTCGCGCATGCCGGGGCTCGAGCCGATCAGGGTTTCCGGAAGGCCATCCGCGTCGGAGAGGTCGGTGGTTGGAGACCTTCGAGCACGCGACCTGATCATGCGGGTCAACAACGAGGCCAGGTCCTCCCGACCAACGGGCTTGGTCAGGTGGTCGAACGCACCGAGCCGCATCGCCTCGATGGTGTTTGCCGCCGTTGCGTAGGCCGTGATGATGGCAACGGGGACATTCGCCCCATCGGCGGCGGCACGCAGCCGAGTCAAGACCTGGAGACCGTCCATGTCCGGCATCCGCAAATCCAGCAGCACGGCATCAATCTTGTTCGCGCCCGCAATGGCGAGCGCTTCGCGTCCGGAGGCCGCATCCAGCGCTTCATGTCCGAGATCGCGAACGGCCTGCGAAAGTCCGTCACGCAGGTCCTTTTCGTCGTCGACGATAAGCACTGTGGTCATTGGTGCGGCCCCATCGGAATGTCCAGGGTAATCGTCGTTCCGTCGTTGCGGTGCTGAACGCTTGCGCTGCCTCCGTGAGCTTCAGCCACCTCGCGAACGAAGGCCAACCCCAGTCCGGTTCCGTCAGGACGTCCGGTTGCGAACGGTTCGAACAAATGCTCGCGGATTTCCTCGGGAACTCCCCTGCCGGTATCCGACACCGACAACCGCAATCGGCCGCCCTTGAGCTCCGCGCGCAGCACGATCGGCGCTCCGTCGCGCGAATTCTGGATGGCGTTGAGGATCAAATTGTCGAGCGCACCGCCAACGGCAGCGGTGTCGAACTGAACCGGCGCAAAACAGTCCGGAACGTCCACGGAAATGGGCCTCCTCCGGGCCTGTTCGCGAAACAGGGAGGCGTGGGCGGCAAGAAACTTGCGGACGTCCGTGACCGGTTCACGCTTGATCTCGGAGCGCTGCACCGACCGAAGCAATTTCTGCAGCAACTGATCCATTCGGCCTACCTGCTGGACGACGACGTTCAGGGCGTCGGTCGATCTTCCCCGATCGGCCTCATTGGCAAGCGCGTTCTCGGCCTTTAACCGCATCGCGGCGATCGGGTTTCGTATCTCATGCGCGACGCCGGCGGCGACCCGCCCCAATGCGGCCAGGCGCTCGCCTTCCGCGACGCGCTGCTGGAGGCTCTCCGTTCTGCGGCGGGCTTCCATGGCTTTTGCGCCAGCTGCGTTGATGGCTTTCACAATGCGGTCGAGATCGCGTTGCCCCGTCAACTGCAGGACCGGCAGGTCTTCCGCCCCAGTCGCGAGCGCCGATTCCACCGCACGTAGCCGCCGCGACCAGCGCCATAGAACGCGCGCCAGCAAAGCCGCGGACCCCAACAGCACGATCAGCAGAAAAGCCAGTCCGGTGGTCGCCAGCAGAAATGGCCGGTCCCCAACGGTGACGACGCGGGTCATCGTCCACGCAGCAACTCCAGCCTCCATGTTAGCAAGCGGGCACGCTTGGATCAGGAGTACTTGCGACCGGGAATCCCGTTGCCACTCGAACGGGCGCCACGCCGCGGCCGAGGTCTCAGCAACCTGCCGAATGGTCGGCTCCTCCGCTTGCGGAAGGTCGGTCTTTTGCCCGCTGCCCTCGTAAGTCGGGTACGCATACGCGAGCGAACCTAAGCCGCTCTGCCACACACCGCCTTCCACACCAGGGAAAGAAGTAAGTGCACGGTCAACGGCGACAGCGTAGTCGGCTTTCGCCCCAGCCCTAACGGTCGCGCCAGATGAGCCAACCTCGCGAACGATGGCCTCACAGGCTCGGGCGATGTTCGTAGCTGCTCGATAGGTTCGCTGGGTCGTCGTCTCTTTGTAAAGTGCGACAAGCATTGCGCCCACGACCAGAGCGCCGACGAGAAATAGCCCCCAGCAGACTGCAAACCAGGCGACAATCGAACGGGGCAGTATCACCTCCCAAGCCGTCGCGAGGACAGAGCGTATTGGATACGCGAGAGCCGATTTATAACCAAGTTCATCCAGAAAGGCAGTGTTGCAAATGTCCGTTGAGGGTCAGTTTCGGGCCTGGCCGTCGTCCAGACCAATGGCCGCTTTTTCCATCGAGAGCAGACGTGAGCGGCAGGCCGACCCAGGTCTGTTTGGATGCCACAACCTGCTATTCGCCTACCCGCACTCGGCGCCATCCTCGACATCCATCGGGTTGGCCACGGCTGTTCACGAGTCGCAAAGTGCGGTGTCGGATCGAATTGTCCGCAACGCTCGGCCCGCCCGATATGTTCGGAGGCCGCGGCCTAGGCTCGCCCACCTTCTTTGGGCAGTGGCGGATCCCGCCGCTCTCCCACAGTGCCGGGCGCAGTGTCCTCGGCCTCTCCCCGCGGACGCTGCGCCTCGTCCAGCAGTTCTTCCAAAGTAGTATTCTTGAAACGAAGCCGCTTCAGCATGGCGTTGCTCCCTCGGACGCTATTTTGGCGGATGCAGGCCGGGTGACGTTAGCCACTCATTGATGTGTGCAGCTAAATGAACATCGCGAGCTTTCTTTAAGAGAAGCTCGCGCTCCTGACCGGGAGGAAGTATCTTCGCCTGCGCCTGGGCTCGTTGAGCCTCTTGGAGAAGGGGCTCCTCAAGCGAAGCCATTTGCTTAAATCGACGGCGCTTCATGTCGGGCCTCATCCTCAATTCCCCTGCCCAACATTGATCTATTAACCCTGCGCGCGGTGACGGGTTTCCGTCACTTATGACACTCTCCCAAACGAATTAGGACATCAGCTAGGAACGATTGATCCCGGCGGGCGTTGGCAATATTCTCGTTCTCCCATGATGCCACGTTCATCCTTGCCAAGCGTGGCCGCCCCCGCTTGAACCAAATAGGAAGACATCATCAGGGCCTCGGCCTCACGCTGCTGGGCCGTTTCGTTTGGGGGCGCTCGCGGAGGGGAATTTAGGACACTCCGTATCGACGGGCGGCATCGCGTAGGTACTTTGGGAGGGACAAAGGCCCGCGGGTACGCGGGACCGCCCGCCTTTAGCGTATTTCGCGATCGCGTTTTTCGCCTTTGCTTCCTCGATCGGGCCCGATTTCCCGGGCCATAAACAGCCCTACAGGCGGGTAAAATGGATGCTTTGACGAGCAAGCCGGCCGTGGAAACATGGCCCGTCGATCGTTTACGGCCCTATGAGCGGAATTCGCGCCGGCATTCGCCCGAGCAAATCGAGCAGATCGCGGCGTCGATCCGGCAATGGGGCTGGACGATGCCGATCCTCGCGGCCGATGACGGCATGGTTTTAGCCGGTCACGGGCGCCTAGCCGCCGGCAAGCTGTTGGGATTTACCGAGGTCCCGGTCATCGTCGCGCGCGGTTGGACCGACCAGCAGAAGCGCGCCTATGTCATCGCCGATAATCGCCTGACCGACGCGAGCGATTGGGATGACGACATGCTGCGGCTCGAATTGGCCGACCTCGTGGAAGGCGGTTTCGAGATCGCGCTGACCGGCATCACCGAGGACGATCTATCGAAGCTGTCCGTCGGCGTCGGCGAGCTTGAGCAGATGCCGGAACTACCGGACGGCGATCGGTCGCCGTTCCGGGACATGACGTTCATCCTTTACGGCGAGCAATTCGGGATCGTCGAGCGCGCCATCGCCAGGGCGACCAAGCCGCGCGACCCGGACAATCCCAATCGATCGCCGCAAGGCAATGCGCTCGCCGCGATCTGCGCCGAATATCTCGGGCGCGTACTGATAAATCGAGATTGATTGGTGCGGCTTACTCGATGTCCGCTACGCCCCGATACCAACCAAATACCGCGGCGCAGCGAAACGACGCGATGTGCCGAAATGCAATCGAAATCCCATTGAAGTCCCTCGAGGACAGGTAGAAATCAACGACTCTCTGAACGAGGGGCTCTCATAACTGGGTATGAATACTGGGGAGCAATGAATTTGCTATCAGTCTGAGCGTGAAAACCGACCAGCTCCGGCGCATGCGCGCCGGAGCTGAATAAAGAATCGTTTGCAAGCTTCACTTAACAGTCACGTCCTTTCGTGTCCCGCCTTCGATGATTACAAACTCGAAATTGCCGTCAACTCTACTCGCTCCGCTCAAGCTCGGATCCACTTCCGTGAGATAGACGATCGCACGATCAGCCGAAGCCTCTGTGACCTGGGCGACATACACGCGCTCGTCCGCAGTGGCATGTCTACGCGGCGTGACCAGTACGACTGGTGCCTGCTTCAGCCCTCCTGGAAAACTGAAGATGAGTTCGAAATCACCCAGGTTGCGTCTCCTGGCTGCGATATCGAAGCCACTTGCGCTGATGTAGGAAACGTGGCCGATCCATTGCCCTCTCTCATTACGGTGTTCAAGCGAGCCCACCGCAAGCACGCGTGATGCGGCCACGGGCACTGGTGTAGGCCCCTGAGCCGCGGCGGTAGCTGTCAAAGCGAAGAGCGCAGTTACAATTGCCAGAATGTGTCTACGCATGGGCTTTCCCTCTAATGACTTCGTGTGGTTTACGGATTGTGCGGCTGCAATGCCGCGCGACTAGCATAGCTGTTTGCGTTGTCGGGGCATGAAGCAGTCGAAATCAATTTGGCTTGATCGTGCTTGTGGCGTCCAATCACGTCGTGAACATCAAGCAGCTTCTTTCGGTCTCGGTCGGCATCTAGCTACGCGCTTACGAGTCCACGCCTTAAGGAGCGCCATGGGAGAGGCTAAAGAAATCCGCGTCGCGCCAATCTCGAAGAAAGATGCCGACGCGCTCATCATCCGGCTGCACTACAGCCACAAGAGCGTCAACAATGCTTTCCTCGCGCTCGGCGTATTTTTGAGCGGCCGCCTCGAAGGCGCGATGACATTCGGCCCGTCAATGGACAAGTCGAACATCCTTGGACTCGTGCGCGATACCGCATGGAACGGCTTTCTCGAATTGAACCGGCTGGCGTTCTCGGAGGCGCTGCCCCGCAATTCCGAAAGCCGCGCGCTTTCGATCGCGCTGCGGATGATCAGAAAGCACTATCCGCACATTGAATGGGTGATCTCGTTCGCCGATGGATGCCAGTGCGGCGACGGGACGATATATCGCGCAGCCGGCTTCGTGCTCACCGGGATCAAGCTGAACAAAAGCTTGCTGCGACTGCCCGATGGGAGCGTGACGCACAAGATGACGCAAGTGACCGGAAAGAACCGCGCGGCGCACTTTGCCAAAACCGGCGGATCATGGTCGGGCCAGGGCGTGCCGCTCGATGGCTATCAGATGCGGTATATCTATTTTCTCAATCCAGAGGCGCGGGCGCGGCTCGTCTGCAAAGAAATCCCATACGCGGAGATCGAGCGGCGCGGCGCCGGCATGTATCGCGGGATTGCGCGTGGTAAGCAGGCGATGGCCGATCACCAATCGGAACAGCGGCGCGGCAGCAGCGACCACCACGCTCCAGCTTGAGACCGACATGTCGGGTTTTGGAAGAGAAGCAGAAATTATGTGCTCATTCCGAGCCTTACCGGTTGTGACCGAAGGGCGACATCCCACGAACAAAGACCCTTTTGCCGTGTGCGCTGCGTGGACAGGCGCGCTCGCAATGCTCGGCTTTGTGTCCTAATTCCCACACTGCGACTAAAAGAGGGTCTGTTTGTTTCTTTTCGAACAGACAGCTCAAGTCTGTTCCGTCCAGCCTGCATTGTTGGATTGGAAACAGTCATCGGTTGGGAGGCGAAAATCGAACGTTTCCTGACAACTGACATGCCGCGCGATGAATATGTCGAGCGGTGTAAGCAACGGGCCTTCGATTATCTCGACCGAGGCGATCTTAAAGACGCAGTCGCCTCGTTGGTCAGTAATATGAATGCCCGTCCCGATTGCGAATTGCCACACTACTTGGCAACGCTTGGCGTTTTGCTCCTAAGGGGGAACGATGCGCCCGGCTTGAGGACGCTGATCGAAGGAGTGAGGTGATGGTCCGATGATCAATACGTGGGGTATGAAGGAGCGCGACACGCGCGACACGGCTCTCCTCCATCCAGATTTTTGGTTCGCCAGGGCGCCAAGGGCTGGATGGTTTACGATCGGCAACAAGCGGGACGAGGACATCGAGACACTGCGTGCCGCATCCAACAAGGCGGAGCTGGCACTAGCACAGGCCGAGAACGACCTGTTGCGCCAGCGCGTACTCGACCTAGAAACGGCGCTTGCTCGCCAGGAGAGTGCCGCCAAGTCTGCCCAGACAAAGGCGATCAGCGAAATTGCCCGCCTCAAGGAGAAGAACACGGAGCTGCAATCCCAACTTCGTCAAATGTGGGACTGGTACAACAACGAGATCGCAAATGGGGGCGGTCTGACGTTCAAGGCAAGCAGTCTAATCGCGAAGGCGCTGCATCCCGACGCCACGCCAAGCGAGGAGGTCAGGCTGGAAGCGTTCAAGGCGTTCTCGGCGTGGAAGGGCGACAGGGACGCGGCGCGACGGCGCTAGTTCGACCCGCCCCCGGACGAAACTTTTCCTCCCACCCGCGTTGACGGGTCACTATGGAATATCAAGACGGGTTACCCCGGATCAGTCCGGTTTGGCGCCGGAGAACTTGACCACCTTGCCCCACTTCTCGGTCTCATCGGCGATGAGCTTCCCGAAGTTGGCGGGCGAACCCGCAAGCACCGTGCCGCCCATGTCGGCAACCCGCGCCTTAATCTTAGGATCAGCAAGACCCGCATTGATCTCCTTGTTGAGCCTGTCGATGATTTCGAGGGGCGTGTTTTTAGGCGCGCCGACACCCTGCCACGCGCTCGTCTCGTACCCGGGCACAAAATCGCCCACCGTCGGGAGGTCCGGTAGCAACTCCGAGCGCCTTGCACTTGTCACCGCCTGTGTCGTTGTTTAACGGGCATCCTTACGATTGGAGGGAAAGCAGTTTTGCGATTAGCCCGGCGGTCAACAGAGTAGCGTGACCATCTGGCGCTATGGCGTAAACGATCGCGCGGCGGGTATGCGCCGCCGGGTCTTGCTCGATCTCGCGGCCGGCTTGCATCGCCGCGAGAACGGTGGGCCGCCGCTCGACACGGTATTGACCGCGCCCGAGGAACAGCGATGCGGTGAAGTGATCCGCGCGGCGGATCGCCTCGATCGCGCGGGTCTCGATCGCGTCGAATGTCATCGGCTGATCCCCATCGAAAGCGCGGCGACCGCCAGCGACATGTATTCCGCGATCGGCCTATCGACGTTCATATCAGTGCTCACTAGGCAGCAGGATGACATTGCCCTCGACCCAAATCGTGATCTGATCGAGAGGGAAATCGGTGAAGTCGATGTCCTCGGAATAGATCACGGCGCCCTTATCGTTGCCGTCATCGCAAACGAGGCGCGCGCTTCCGTCATCCATGACGTGCAATCGCCAGACCTGAAATTCCTCGGCCCCAATCTTCGGTTCGAGTTTGAAGGCAAGCGATCTTGTCGAGCAGCCAATACGCGCCGCCCTTCTCGGCGAGATACTGCACGCCGTCCGTGTAGAGCATGCGCCGGTTGAGACCGTGGCGATACCATTCGGCGGTGCCGGTGAAGTGGGCCAAATCGGCCGGCGTTAGCTTCGTCATTTCCACATACGCCTTTCTCTTCTTTGCCCCCGGCGGCCGGCGCGAAAATGGGCGAAAGCCCCCGGGGGAATGGCCCAGAACTAGGCCACTGGTCGGTGGTTGGAAGATCCTTTTGGCCCCGTCCCGAGGGAAATAATGGCAGAAGATCAAAAGCTTAATGGCGGGCCCACGGCGCCCTTAAGGGCGCCACTGGTGGGCGAGAATGCGGCCGGCGGATCGGGCCGGGCGAGCGCCCAAAACGCGCTGCCGGGGCCGGATACCGGCGCCGCCGGGCGCGGCCAACTGATCACATCGGCCCTTGCCGCGCGGCTCCTCATGGTGAGCCCGGAGCGCATCCACCCGTCGGGCCGCGCCGCCATGCCCATGCTTCAACGACCGAGCGGCGCATTCATGGAAGTCACGGACCAATGTGTCGGGTGAGGCTGGCTTGCCCCGCATCTTCGCGAACGGCTGGCGGCGGCGCTGCGACCCATTCGATGCCCAAGATCGCGCGCGGATCGCAATCGACGCGATAGTCGGCCGGCAGTCCTTGCGACTGAGCCGTTTTAACTAGCGCGCATTCTTTACGCTCGATCGCCAGGAGATCGGCGAGAATTTCCACCTCTGCCTTCCGTCTCTGCTCGTCCGTCAAAGCGTTCGGATCGTTAGCGACTTCGTCGATTTCGCGGTCCAATGCCGCAATTAGCGCGTCCCGATGCAGCCATGCGAGTATCGCCAGCCCATCGGGCAACTCGACAAAACCGATCGCGCTTGGATCGGGGTTGAGAACTTGGACTTGATAGTTGCGGGTTGCAACCGAAATTGGCTCGCCATGCTCGATTGCTTGATCGGCCCGGGGGCGCGCCACCATCGGCAGACTGTCCGACTTGATCGCGCATGTTTTCCTTTTCAATAGAGGACGGCCGAGGCCGCGAGCGAAGGCTATGGAGATCAACCTTCAACTGGCAACCGCGACGACGGTGCCCCTCGATCGCGTCTAGGATACTCCCTTTTGAAGGTCGGAGGATCGATCTTGACCATCTGGCCGATACAGCCGGCAGGACGAGCGGCGACGGCTTGCTCGATGTTGCGGATCAACTCTGCGGCTCTTTGGAAGATAACGCCCCGATCGTCGCGGCGCGCCGTCAGGCGGCGCGTTCGTCGAGCTTTTCATCCAGCCTGCGCCGGTCTTGAACCACCTGTGGCGCGTCATCGCCGAGACCGAAGCCGCCATCGCCACGTGGAGATTGCAACTCCTTGATCCTGTTCCTCTGTCGCTGAGTATCGAGCCGCAATTGCTGCTCGTCCTCGACGATCACCCGAACGAGGATGCCGGCGTCGTCGCGCTTCTGCTCAACCTCGCGGTACTTCTCGCGCGCCTTGTCGGGCAGGACTTCCATGGGGTCACCGCTCCGCACCGCCATCATTGCTTGTAGGGTCCTGTAACGACGCTCGCGTAGGGCGAGGCTGACGAAGCGGTGGTAAAGCCGGCATCGTTTCGGAAGGAATTGGGCGTCATGATGTGCCTCACTGATCGTTGCCGTCTCGAAGAAAGCACATCCTGTTTGCAACGAAATCGGGGTAGCTCAGTTCAAAACCTGCCAGAAAGAATGCGATTGAGATACCGCACTCCGGTCTTGAGAATTTGCCAAAACAGTCGAAGGCGCGGATCGGTATGGGGGCATTCGGGGTCGGCGCGATAGCGTTGCCATGCTGTGGCTTGATACCGGCCGAGATCGCGATGAACACATTCTGCGCGATGATTTCTACTCCCATGTAAAAGTTGAGAGCCACTTCAACGATCAGTCTATGTTGCATTGTGATCGCGGCCTGCGTTTCCGGCGACCGCTGCCCCGGACGGGTGCGCAGCATTTCACGTAGCCGGACTAAATCCTCCGGCGAGAGCGAGGCGAGATCGATCCGGACCGGCGCAGTCACCGTCACCTCGCCCACATCAGATCGTCCAGCCGATCATTCAGCACCGGATTGGTACTCACTTGAGAGTTCTCAAGAGAGGCCGCCCGCCTCGAGAGAGGCCGCCCGCCGTTCGGCTCTCGCCTTGCGCCCGTTCGGCCGGCGCGGCGCGCGGACAATTGTCTCGGGCGCGAACGCTTGCCGATGGCCGCACGAAGCGCAGCGCAACGGCTTTGATGCAAGATCGATCGTCGCGGCGGTGATCGTGCCGGTGTGGCCGCACTTGGCGCAGCGAACGGGCCAGGATTGAGCGAGGGGGAGCATGGGCCTGACGTTTATGCTAGTCGCATTACGGTTATGCTTGTCGCATTACGGTGTCACGGGACGCCGTCGGTGCCCTTTTGCGACGCGTGCGAGAATGCGACGCGCCCTTTCCGAATTGGTCGATCCCCTTCCTGTTCTCACTGTTGGTTGGTGGATGCTTGAGCGAAGGGCACAGGACGACCAGCCCCGGCATAAATGTCGGGCTGGTCCGTGCCCTTGCGATCTGTTGGCCGGAGCCATGCCGTCGCTTCGGGCCATGATCGCGCGGGAGTGCGGATCATGTTGGCGCGCTACTTATCGCGGATGTCTCCCTCCGCGCTGACCACCCTCCGCGCCTTTCGGACCGGGCTTTGCAACGAGGTCAGGCCCCGTGGTGTTGCGTTGTCGCGCGCCACCGCCACCGTCGTAACCGTCCAGCGGCGCGCCCAATTAGAGTGGTGTGCCTCGACGACGACGCAAGTTCATCAATGCGAAGCAGTTCTCCATCACACAAAATGATATGCACTGATTTGCTTTCTGGCCACGGTGTAAATCGCGGCTTCCTCCCACCAATTGTGTAAATCGAATTTTCTCCAAAGGGATTGCGCGTTTATCGAGTGCAAGGCCGTCGCCTGTGCCAGATCGGTTCCTCTCTGCCGGCTTTTTTATGACGCCATGTTGACACTGGAAGCGAAGCAGAAAAATTTACACAGCGATGGTCGCAAGCATTAGCGACCAGCGGCGTCACTGCCCGCATCCGAGACCAGCGAGCGGCTCCTCAAACCAGATCAGTTGGACGGTGGTCCCCGGGATCATCATCCTCGGGTGACGTGCGGTGGCTGTCATGCGTACAGAATTGGCGATGCGCGTTTGCCCGAAGTGCGATGAGGAAAGGCCGGAGACTGAATTCTATTCGGTGGCCCGCGACGGATACGAACCGTGCCTGATGCGTACCTGCAAGAGATGCAACGGGGACCGCGAGACGAAAAACAGTGCACCGGATGACGAGCCTCGGCCTCGACGCATGCTGAACGAGAAGCAGGTTCTTGCGATCGTTCCGGTCGGGCGCACCACGCTTTACCGAATGGAGAAGTCCGGCCGGTTTCCGCGATCGACCTACATCTCGCCGAACCGTCGGGTCTGGTTCGAGGACGAGATAGTGGCTTGGCAGAACCTCGTGGATGAATTCGATCCGCGCCGAGGGCGGGGCCGCCAACGCTAACACCAAGCGCGCCCTCGTCGTCGCTAGGCGACATAGATCCTAACCGTCAACCATAGCGCCGGTTTAGAATGCGCCTCATCCTCTGGGCGCATTAGTTTCGACGCACCTGAAACTCAACAAACTAGCTTATTAGGTCTGGATCGCTGCTACATCATTGATCACCGCGACATACTAAGGGGATGGTCCGCTATGCGCAGCGAAACTCCCGTTCACATACCCATTTGCATAAGAACTAGATTGTAACTGCGCACGCCCATCTATCGGTTGTGAGGGCTCAAATCATGACGAAGCAATTTTCGAGGCGCATCATGACCGATGTGCTCGTCGTCTTAGTATCTGTAGCGATGATCACGATTGCAACGACATCCATGAGCGAGCCCATTTTGGCCGGCATCGCTGCTTCCATTCCGAGCCCATTCCATCTTGCGATGGAAAGGACAATCGCAACCGCTGAACCGAGCACTCCGAAGCTTGCCCACGCGCAGCCGAGATGCCGGCTTCGTTCCGCTCCTCTCCAATGGAACGTCGATTGGCCTTTCCGGCCGCCTGCGGCTCCCGGTTGACAAATTCGATCCGTGCCGGGGGCGGCAAAGTTCGGCCCGGATGAAACGCACCATGTCCGCTGTCGAGGTTAAACCGGACACCGAGTGGTGTTGAGGCTGAATTCCGGTTTGACCCACAGCAGACAGTCCGCCGACAGTCATTTCAGGGGGACTTGCGGGACACCGGAACATGCTCTGCTTCAAAAGGCGGATCGGACGGTCGCGTAATCGGGAATATCTCCCGCACATGCTTTGCGAGCATCTCACAATAGGCTTTGGCATAGCCCGGGAGCGGACGCCGTCTGTTCCATAGAATCACCATTCCTTCACGTAGTGGTTTGCCCCGGTACGCCACGCCGACGATCCGCAGTTTGTGGTGCCGAATTCTCAACTGTGACGGAATGATCGCGACCCCATGCCCGGCTTCGGCCAGCGCAAGCAGGGTGTGTGGCGTGTGGCTTTCCAGGAATATGTTTGGTTTGAGATTGGCGAGGCGGCACGCAGCATCAAAGGATTTCCGGACCACAAAACTCGAATTCAGAAGGAGCAACGGATAGGGTGCAAGCTTGCTGATCTCGATCGTGCGCGTCTTGCTTAGCATCACCGACGGATGGCATGCCGCAAGCAGATCAACATGCTGCAGCGACAGGCTGGCTAACCGTTGATCATTGGGGTCGACGATGTGAGCGAGATTTTGTCCGAGATGGATCTCGCCGCGCTCCAGCATTTTCATGGTGCAGAGGCCGGCAGCTTCGATCAGCTTGATTTGCACGTTCGGATAGCGCTGGGCATATAGATGCAGAAAAGTTGATAGCACACTCTCGATGTGCTGGGGCGAGGCACCAACCTTGAGCACGCCGGTGTCGCCGCGCTTGAGCAATTGAGCGCGCTCATCGATTGCACTGGCGTAGTTCAGGAGAACTCGGCAATCACTGAGCAGCTGTTCTCCTTCGCCAGTCAACACCAGCCGGCGGCCGATCCGGTCAAAAAGCTTTAGGCCAAGTTCGTGTTCGAGAGCGGTGATTTGCCGCGAAAGAGCGGGCTGGGCGATATGCAACCGCAGCGCGGCCCTCGATACGGTGCCGAGCTCGGCGACGGCTACGAAGGTTCGTGCGTGTCGCAGATCCATTCTGTCTGCTTATGCCGGTTCGGCATAGATGGCTAGTGGAAACTAACATTGGACGTCCGGCAAGGGCTTCGGCACACTGACCTGATCGTGGCCACGACGTCCCTTAATCCTCACGCCTAGGGAGGGTCCCATGAAGCCCATTTGGCCAGTGCTAGTTGCAGGGATGAGCTTGGCGTTCGTATCCGCTGTCAATGCTCAGACTTGGCCGACCAAGCCATTGCGGGCCATTGTCCCGTTCGGTGCCGGCAGCACGACCGATATCATTCCGCGCGTGGTGTTCGAGCAGCTCTCCTCTCAGCTCGGGCACGGGATCGTCGTCGAAAACCGCAGTGGCGCGGGAGGAACGATCGGAGCGGGTTTTGTCGCCAAGGCTGATCCCGACGGCTACACCCTGCTCGTCAACTCAAACGCCCACACAATCGCACCATCCCTTTATCCGAACCTCAGCTACGATCCGGCGCGCGATTTTGCCGCCGTGATCTCCTTGGGTACTTTGGCGGGCGTGCTGGTTGTATCACCGCAAAAGGGCTTCAAGACAGCAGGCGATCTCGTGGCGGCCGCCAAAGCAAAGCCCGGCGCCTTGACCTTTTCGTCGGTGGGCGTTGGCACCGCAACCCACCTGAGCGCCGAACGGTTCCGTATCAGCGCGGGCATCGATGCGTTGCACATTCCGTTCCGAGGCGGCGCGGAGGCCATGTCTGAGGTGATGGCCGGTCGAGTCGACTTCTTTTTCGGTCCGGTCGGGCTTGTTTTGCCCCTCGTTCGGGACGGCAAGCTCACTGCGCTCGCAGTGAATGGTGTCAAGCGCTCGACTACCCTGCCAGACGTACCAACGACGCTGGAAGCCGGCTTTGCCGACGCCGAATATCCGATCTGGATCGGCGTTTTCCTGCCGGCGAATACGCCGCGCGACATCGTCGAAAAATTGTCTACCGAGACGCTCGCGGCGCTGCAGAGCTCCAAAGTGGCGGCAAAGCTGTCCGCACTGGGAGTCGACCCGATCTCCATGACGCCATCGGAGTTCGACGCCTATGTCCGGAAGGAAATCGCAGTCAATGCTGCGCTAGTCAAAGCCATCGGCATCAAGGTTGACTAAGAAGAACGACGACCACAGCGCATCGGAAGGCAGTTTGACCATACCCGAGATAGAGGCTGCATATCGATTTGATGATGGAGTTGGCTACGAGCGCTTCATGGGTCGCTGGAGCCGTGGCGCAGGTAAGGTGTTCCTCGACTGGATCGCGCCGCCTCCGGGTGCGCGTTGGCTCGACGTTGGTTGCGGCACCGGCAGCTTCACTGAATTGGTCGTCAATATGTGCTCGCCTGCCTCGGTCTTTGCGATCGATCCAGAGCAGGCACAGATCGATCACGCACGCCGAGGGCCTGTGGCAGATCGAGCTCATTTCAAGGTCGCAGATGCCCGAGCGCTGCCCTTTGCCGATTGTACGTTCGACATTGTTGCCTCCGGCCTGGTTTTGAACTTCATCCCCGATCCGGCCCAAGCCCTGTCGGAAATGATGCGGGTTGCGCGCAGAGGCGGGGCCATCGGCGGCTATGTCTGGGATTTCGCAACCGAACTTTCCCCGTCCTGGCCGCTGCGCCTTGGATTGCGCCAACTGGGCGCTTCAGTCCCGCCGGCGCCGGGCGCTGGAAACACCGGTCTCACTGCGCTGAAGACATTATTCGAGCGTGCCGGATTGGAAGGGGTCGTAACCAACTCGATCGACGTCACAATGCGGTTCGCTGATTTTGATGATTTTTGGGCAACGCAAACCCCAAGCTTCAGTCCCATTGCCAAGAGTATTGCCAAGTTGCAGATGAGCGACCGAACGAGATTGATCCAGGCTGTTCGGACGAAGGTACTTCGCGGCGACGGCACCGTTGAGTACTCTGCGCGAGCGCACGCAGTCAGCGGACAAGCACCCGGGTGAGCATACCGGTCTTGGGCCGTCTCAATTCCGCACTTGGCCCTGAGCTGAAGAAGCTCGAAGTCTCCCGCACGTCCGCTGTGACGGCTAGACCGGACCTCTCATCGCACCGCTTCCTACCGCCGCTTGTGACCCGATGCGGACATCCGCCGATTGCCACATTGGTCGCGATCTATCAATACTGTCGTTCAACATCGGGTGAGATCACCTTTCGTCACCACTTGGATGGAGGTTCTTCGTGGACGTCAGATTAAGCGTGCTTGTAGCAACAATACTGGTCTCAGGTCTGCCCGTGGGTCCGGCCTTTGGCCAGGGAGCCTCGTCCGATTCCTCGGCCTATCAATATTCACAGCCGATCGAGCCCACATTTTACGATATTTCTTATGCCACCCTGTCGCCGTCGCAGAAGCTCGACCTGTATTTGCCGGCGGCCCAGGACAGGCCGGCCCCAGTAGTGATTTGGATTCACGGCGGCGCGTTCCGAGTCGGCGACAAGCACTCCATGCCACGACGCAATTTCGGCCCCCCACCCACACCAAAAGGACCCGATGGGCCTTATCAAATCCAGGTCCCGGATGTCGCCGCGCTGACCCGCAAAGGCTATGCGGTCGTGAGTCTCAATTACCGCCTCCTTCGCCGCCCCGGCGACGCGTTTGTCGACTACGCCCTTCCCGCGGTTCAAGACGGCAAGGCCGCCCTGCGCTTTCTTCGTGCCAACGCAGCGAAGTATGGTCTTGATCCTGAGAAATTCGCGGTCTGGGGCAATTCAGCCGGAGGCTTCATCGCCGCGATGTTGGCTTTAACCGGACACGAACCCACTGTCTTCGACGATCCGGCCCTTGGTAACTCTGATATCTCCAGCGCCGTCCAGGCCGCCGTCATCTGGTACGGGGCTATCGAGGTCAGGGGGTTGAGTATTGCTCACTACATTACTGCTGCAAAAGTCATCCCGCCAATCTTGATCGCCAACGGCGATGCGGACACCAGCGTTCCCGGAGTCCAAGCGATCCGGCTCAACGACGACCTGCTAAAGAAAGGGGCGAAGTCTACCCTCACGATTTTGCCGGGCGCCCATCATGAGGATCCTGCCTTCATGGCCACGCAGATGCTTCCGACTTTCAAGTTTCTCGATGCCGCTTTCGGCCAATGACTGATCACTGAATGTCCCTTTCTGGCCGATTTTGTTGCAAAAGTCGGCTGTGATGATGATGTCATTCGCCCAGTTCATTTAGGGCGATGGGGTTTGCCCCCGACCCCGACGCTCCCTACGCAACTTTTACGCTACGCAATACACAGAGCCGGAGCGGGTGGCGGTCGCGCAACTAGCGATGCGAGCCGTCGGAGGTTCTGGGCGATGGCAGCCAGAACAAATTCGTCCTGGGCGCCTCGTGGACCACGCAGTCGAAGCCGGCCGAGCTTGAGGATGCGCTTCAAGTGCGCGAAGCGCATCTCGATCTTCTTGCGCTCATGTCGCGACTGCTCAAAGCCCTCGGTGCCGGCGAGCGACCGGGCAACGTCTCGGGCGTGTTCATGGATGTCGCGCGGGATCTTGCGTGATGGTTCTTTTGGGCAGCACTGCGGTTTGAGCGGGCATACATCGCAGTCAAGCTTGCTGGCACGATACAGAAGCGTCTTGCCCTCGTGCACGGTGCCGCTCGTTCCGAGCCGCTTTCCGCCCGGGCAGTGGTAGACGTTGCTGGTCGGATCATATCGAAAGTCGCTGCGCGAGAAGGTGCCATCGTCCCGCTTCGACTTGTCGAACACGGGGATATGGGGCGAGATGCCTTTCTCCTCGACCAACCAGTTCAGCATCGGAGCTGCCCCGTAAGCGGTATCCCCGACAAGCCGCTCCGGCTTAAGGCCGAAGCGCTCCTCCGTTCGCTCAATCATGGTCTTTGCCGCGCCGACCTCGGCCTGCCGAATGGAGCGGGAGGCCTCGACGTCAACGATGACGCCGAACTTCACGTCGATGAGATAGTTGTCGGAATAAGCGAAGAATGCTGGTCCCTTGTGAGCGCCGGTCCACTGGGCGGCGGGATCGGATGGCGAGACGAACTTCGGCACAACGTCGCTGGCGGCGCCCCACGCCGTATCGTCGAGGGTCGCCAGATACTCCTTCACCGCGCGGCTGGACCTCGCCGGATCGCGATTCCTGCGCCAATCCTGCCCCGCGATCGAGCGCTGCTTGTTGGCATCTGCCTGGATCAGGCTCGCATCGACCGCAAAGCCTTCGCCGCCAACCAGACCGGCCGCGATGCACGCCTCAACGACCCGCTCGAACATGTGGCGGAAAACATCTCCTTCGCGAAAACGCTCGTTGCGGGCGCGCGAAAACGCCGAATGATCCGGGATAGCGTCCTCGATCCCGAGCTTGCAGAACCAGCGGTAGGCAAGGTTCACCTGCACTTCACGGCAGATCAGCCGCTCCGAGCGGATCGCAAACACATACCCCACGACCAGCATCCGGATCATCAGCTCCGGATCGATCGACGGGCGACCCATCGACGAATAATGAGGTGCTAGTTCACGGCGAAGCCAGGAGAGATCGAGAGCAGCATCGATCTTCCGCACCAGATGATCGTCCGGAACCGCGTCGCCAAGATGAAACTCGTAGAACAGCTGACCTTGGTCACTCTTCAGACGGCCCATCATGGATCGACCTCGCCGAGATTCGCGTCAACGTAACGGAATCACGGTTCGTGGCCTCCCTCAACCGACTTTTGCAACAAAATCGGCCCTTCGCGGACGATCACGTGCGAGCGCCGGGCGTCCGCTTTCAGGGGATGAACGATCTAGGGCCTATTAGGGCCCGGCTCATCCCGACTGGCCTCTTTCCTTCTCAACCAGTATCGTCGAAGCCTTTGGCTTCCCTACATTTTATCGGTTCTCTTGCGAACGAAAAAAGTACTGGACTACAGGACCACACGGTTTTGCCGTACGCAGCTTCCCTCGCCACTCCATTCGGCCAGCCAGTGCCGCCGACCAAACTTCTGGCGAAAGCGTTTAAGCGCCGTTCGTCTGCGCGCCGTGCTCGCTCACGGATAATCGCCCTGCAAACACCTTTCGCGCCTGACGCTGCCGCGTCCACCGCAACCCGTCCCAACGTTCGTGACGATGGCCAACGCCCCTCTTCTCGGGACGGGATGGCGGGAGTTTTACGGGTGATTTGGGTCGCCCGAGAAGCGGAATATTTTTGACGCGGGGGCTTGACACGATTTCGGAAAATCCGAATTGATTTGCCCCATCGGTTGATTTGCGGCATCTTCAACGCAAGAGCTGACTCCGAGAGACAACTCGTTGAAGCGAATTACGGTGACAGTGCTGGACTGCACTATCACCGTAAATTACGCGGGATGACCGTCAGGATGGACGGCTTAACAGATCAGCGAAGCGCTGCAGGTACAGCGGCCAACCCTGATCACCCGCAACCCCATCGCGCACGCTTTGCCACCCCTCGCCGTGGCGCTCCAGGTGTCGGTGCTCGATCTCAACGCGTGTCCGGTGCGCCGTCTCGGCGGTAAATCGCACTTCCCACTCGCTGGTCTTATTCGGATCGGTCTCGATCTGCCATTGCGGGCTAATGTTCCAGCTCAGGAGCACTCGATTGGGCGGCTCGTAAGCCAGCACTCGCGCCCATCGGCATTGGCTGCCGTCAATGCCGCGGTCATACAGATGGCCACCAACTCGAGGCTCGAATACCGTCTCGGCGATCGGCACGCCCAGCAGGTTGTGCTCGGCGGGTTTGAAACGGCCAAAGTCCTCGGTGAATACCTTGAATGCACGCTCGATCGGCGCCTCCACCACGATACCGTGCTTGACGGATGTGATTGCTGCTTGAGTGCTCATTTACGCTCCTCCGGTGGTTGCTCGATGGCTGTCTTGTAGGCTGCCATCGTCTTGCTCCAGAACAGGTCGAGTTCCGCACGAAGGGCAGCTAACCCGGCGGGATCGACGCGGTAGATCCGCTGTTTGCCGGCCGGCGCGTCGACCACGAGTCCGGCGTCCTTCAAGACCCTCAGGTGCTGCGAGACGGCGGGGCGGCTGACCGGCAGGGCACGCGCGAGTCCACCTACCGAGCTCGGATGATCCACCAGACGCTCGAATATCGTGCGCCTGGTCGGGTCAGCGAGCGCCGTCCACCCACTCTTCGCGTAAGCCATCGCTAACGCGTAAGCCAATGCTTACGTGTTGTCAAATCACATTTCAACGCGAGCCGAACCCAAGGAGGGCTCACCATCGACGTGCGCCACAACACCGGCCATTTCCGGCAGGGGCGTTTCGGATGTGTCGCTATGGACGAAGAGCATCTCGCCGCGGCGCTTCGCTACGTATCGCTCAATCCAGTGCGCGCCGGTCTCGTCAGCCGCGCGCGCGACTGGCGCTGGTCGAGCGTGCAGGGACAGCTCGGCGAGCGCGATGACGACATAACGACGCTCGCGCCGGTCCGCGAGCGCTATCCCGATTTTTCGGTCTTCCTTTCCGAAGAGGTGGACGGCGGCACGATCGAGCGGCCACGCGGCGCGGAGACCATCGGCCGACCTTCTCTAACCTGCTCAAGGCACGGGTCCGAAAGTTAAGTGCAGTGTCACCGGCATGATCTCCCGGCAAGCGGAAAAATGGATTGCTTCGCTCCGCTCGCGATGACGGAACTGGCGACTATGACGCCATCCTCGGCAAGTAGCCCACACGAGCACAGCAAATGCGGGATTGACCACACCCGGATGTCGCTTCGCTCATCCTGCGCTTGCTACGGCGTGAAGGTCTCGAAGTTCCTGAGCAAGCCCTTTCGATTTGAGTCGAGCTGTAACGATGCGCTAACAACGAGCATCACCCCTTCCACAATCGCAACATCGACTCAATCTCGTCACGACACGCCCACGTTGAACACGTAAGTGTGGTCTGCTGTTTCGCTTTGCGCGAGTGAAGTGCTCATAGATTGTGCCGCGTCGAATACGTGGAACACGCAGCGTGATGGGTCTGCGCAAACCACGGAGCCACCAAACAGCAGAAACTTCAAAAGAAAAGGAGCTGTACGATGGCCGGTGTGTTTCCTGTTCAGGGATTTGGATTCCTCTCCAACTACAATGGCGCATTCGTCGCCAGTTCCGCGCGGGCCGCCATGCAGGCGATCGCGGGCACCAATGCAAACTCGATCGAACTCGCTCCGCGGCTGTTTATGCAAACCAGGACGTCGAGTGACGTCTTCGCCGATCCGAACAAGACCGAGAGCGACGCCAATATTCTGCAGGCCATCGCAAATGCGCAGGCGCTCGGCCTTTCGGTGACGCTGAAGCCCATGGTCTCGGCCCTCGATGGCTCGCTTGCATACGTGCTCAATCCGAGCGATCCCGCCGCCTTCTTTGCTTCCTACAAGAACCACATGGTTCGTATGGCTGAAATCGCCGAACAAGCAGGCGTCAGCATGCTTGTGATCGGCAATGAGCTGGGCAAGCTCTCCGGCCCTGAATACCGAAGCTATTGGGTCGACCTCATCGATTCCGTACGCGCCGTGTTCCACGGCGAGATCACCTATGCGGCCGCAACCGACGAAGCCATCAATGTCAGCTTTTGGGACAAGGTTGATGTCATCGGAATCAATGCATATCCGCCGCTGACGACGAAAACGGACCCGACCGTCGAGGAGATGGTCAATGCGTGGAACAACATGTCCACCGACGACTACTGGGCGAAGGTGATGAACCACATGTCGCCGGTCGATTTCTTCCATTCCCTTGCCTTGCAGTACGACAAGCAGGTGTTCTTCACCGAAACCGGCTACCGCAGTGTCGACGGAACCAATATCAGTCCCGGCGGCTGGGCCGAGAGCACGACGCAAGATGTCCAGGAGCAATACGATGCCTTCAACGCCTTCTTTCAGGTGTGGGGATCGGAAGGCGGAAGCTGGTTCAGGGGCGCGTCGATCTGGAACTGGGATACGAACAACAAGTATTCGCCGATCGGCTATTCGCCCGAAGGCAAGCCTGCACAGGGGTTGATTACTGAATGGTACGGAGGTCAGCACCAGCCGCCCGGCCAAACCGTAACGGGTTCTCCCTCCGCCGATTTGATGGATGTCGGCAGCGGCAATGACGTGCTGTCGGGCGAGGTCGGCAACGACACGATCAAGGCAGACGGGGGCGACGACACCATTACCGGCGGCCCCGATACAATTCCGAAACTCACGCAGACATCAGTCACGGTGACGGGCTACAGCTCCGTCGTCGACGGCGTCGGCGCCAAAATGCAGCTCCTGATCAACGGGCAGCAGATCGGCAGCACGGTCGAATTCCACGGCGCGACCGATCCATCGGGTTTTCAGACTTTCACATTCACGTTCCCTAACCCGGCTACGGTCTCCAGCCTCGATCTCGCCTTCATCAACGATATCGCCAACGCCAATGGCGACCGCAACCTTTACATCAAGGACATCACCGTCAACGGCGAGCATCTTGCCGTGTCGGAAGGCGTCAATCCGAGTTCGCCGGGGACGTGGAATCTCTACCAGAACAAGTCCATCCACTATGACATGACTGCTCACCAGGACCTGTTCTTCGGCTCGTCGACGGACAATGACAGCCTTGAGGGAGGAACAGGCAAGGACGTGATCAACGGGGGCGCCGGGACGGACACGATCCAGGGCGGTGCGGGCAACGATACCATCAACGGCGGCCCCGGCGCAGATGTAATCCGTGGTGGGGCGGACGACGACACGATCAACAGCGGCGCCGGCATCACCACGGCCACCGATCAGCTCTATGGCGACGACGGCAACGACATCATCAAGGCCAGCACCGGCGATACCGGCGCCCTGCTCGACGGCGGCAGCGGCAAGGACCAGCTCTATGGCGGCTGGGTCGCGAACGTCATGAACGGCGGTGACGGCAATGATTATCTCTCCGGCGGCGGCGGACTGGATACGATGCACGCCAACGCCGGCGACGACCAGCTCAAAGGCGGCCCGGCGGCAACCCAAATGTTCGGAGACGACGGCAACGATAGCCTGCAGGGCGGCACCGGCAACGAGTTCCTCTACGGCGGTAGCGGCAACGATCGGCTGACCGGTAACGCAGGGAACGATTATCTAGCCGGCGGCACCGGCAACGATACGTTCGTGTTCGCCCCTGGCTTCGGCAAGGACACCGTTACCGATTTTCAGAACACCGAAGGCGTGCAGGACATCGTTCAGTTTGCCAAGACCGTGTTTGCCGACTTCAGCGCGCTCCAATCGCACATGGCCGAGGTTGGCACCAGCGTCGTAATCACGGTCGACGCCAACACTACGATTGAGATTCAGAACAAGACGATGAGCCAGCTCCACGCCAGCGATTTTCTGTTCGTCTGAGGTCGACCGAGGGGAAGCGCCTGATCCCGACAATCATCGCGCGACTAGAGCATGATGATTTTTGGTTAGATCGATTTGGCCGCAGACGCGCTTCACCTCTCCCGCTTGCGGGGTCGAGACGAGCGAAGCTCGCTCTTAGGTCGGCGCGAAGCGCCGGGTGGGGGCTCTCTCCACTCGGGTAGTGTCGCCCGCGGAGACACCCCCACCCCAGCCCTCCCCGCAAGCGGGAGAGGGAGCGCACCTTCTTCGGGGTCGCAATCAAACCTAATTTCATCATGCTTTAGGCTGCGCGATGGCACACCGCCTCGACCTTGTTGCCATCAGGGTCGCGCAGGAAGGCGCCGTAATAGGCGGCGTGGTAATGACGCAGGCCCGGCGGGCCGTCATCGGTGCCGCCGGCAGCGATGCCGGCGCGCCAGAACGCATCGACCTCGCTGCGCGACTTCGCCTTGAAGCACCAGTGCCGACCGGAGGCTTCGTCCGGCTCCGCGCCCCGGTAGATCGCGAGGTAGACGCGATCCGGATGCTCGGCGTCAGCCCGTTCGCCATAGCCGAGCCATCGGTCGCTGCGGCCGACCTTGACGACGTCGAGCGCCGCCATGATCGCGTCGTAGAAGCGTTCGGCGGCGGCGAAATCGGAAACCGTGATGGAGACGTGGTCCAGCATGACTAGCTCCGCGCCCTCGTGACCCGTCACCCTGAGGAGCCCGCAAAGCAGGCGTCTCGAAGGGCGACGGCCACCAGCGGGGCCGCTCATCCTTCGAGACGCGCTTCGCGCTCCTCAGGATGACGGAGATAGTTCGGCGCGCCTATTTTACGACGCCCTCTTCAACCGCTCCAGCGCTTCCTGCAGTTTTGCCTTGCGCGCCACCGCCGCCTCGCGCTTTTCCTTTTCCTCCTCGACGATCTCCTCGGGCGCGTTGGCCACGAATTTCTCGTTGCCGAGCTTGGCGTCGACGCGCTTGATGTCGGCGTCGGCCTTGACGATTGCCTTGTCCAGCCGGGCCTTTTCGGCCGACAGATCGATCACGCCCTTGAGCGGCAGCGCCACGACCTCGCCGCGCACCAGAAGCTGGACCGCGCCGTTCGGCGCGGCATCGGCCAGGGACACGTCTGATAGCCGCGCCATGCGCCTGACAACGTCGTTCCAGCGCTGCGCGCGATCCTTCGTTTCGGCCGACGCGCCCACGATCACCAACGGCGTCAGTGTCGACGGCTGGATATTCATTTCGGCCCTCACCGAACGAATCGCGGAGACGAGGTCGACCAGCCAGCCAATCTCCGCTTCGGCCTCGGGATCGCTGAATTCCTCCGTCTCCGGCACAAGCAGCGCCGGTGGAATCGACGAGGCATCCGGAAACGCCATCGACGTCGCGAGTTGGTCAGCCGTGAGCGCGCCGGCCTTGCGCGGCCATGGCGTTAGCACGAGCAGTTGTTCACGCCGGGCTGTCAACGCCCACAATTCCTCCGTGATGAAGGGCATGAAGGGATGCAAGAGTTTCAGGATCTCGTCCCTCACCCACGCGATCATGGCGCGGGTCTCGGCCTTTGCAGGTCCGTCCTCGCCCATCAGCAGCGGCTTCGTCAGCTCGACATACCAGTCGCAGAACACGTTCCAGACGAAACGGTAAATCGCCCCAGCCGCGTCGTTGAACCGGTAGGCCTCGATCGCCTCGGTGACCTCGCGAGTCGCAAGCGCGGTCTCGTGCATGATCCAGCGGTTCAGCGTTTCCTTCACCTTCGTCGGCTCGAAGCCTTCCGTCAGCGCGGCTCCGTTCATCTCGGCGAAGCGAGAGGCATTCCAGAGCTTGGTCGCGAAGCTGCGATAGCCGTCGACCCGGCTCTCGGCGAGCTTGATGTCGCGGCCTGGCGCGGCCATGGCTGACAGCGTGAAGCGCAAGGCGTCAGCGCCGAATTTATCGACGAGATGCAGGGGATCGATCACGTTGCCCTTCGACTTTGACATCTTGGCGCCCTTCTCGTCCCGGACGAGGGCGTGGATGTAGATCGTCGAGAAAGGCACTTCTTTCATGAAGTGGAGGCCGAACATCATCATCCGCGCAACCCAGAAGAAGATGATGTCGAAACCGGTGACCAGCGTGTTGGTGGGATAGTAGCGCTTCACTTCCGGCGTGTCGTCGGGCCAGCCGAGCGTCGAGAACGGCCAGAGCCCGGATGAGAACCAGGTGTCGAGCACATCCTCGTCACGCGTGATGAAACCTTCGCGCTTGGCGGGGTCCTGCGCCATCTCGCGCCCCTGCTCGGGCGTAATGACTTCCTGCTCGACGTAATATCCGAGCGCGTTGCCGACGGCTTCCTCTTCCGTCTCGGCGACGAACACCTTGCCGTCAGGCCCGTACCACGCCGGGATCTGGTGGCCCCACCAGAGCTGGCGCGAGATGCACCAGGGCTGGATATTTTCCATCCATTCGAAATAGGTCTTTTCCCAGTTCTTCGGCACGAAGCTGGTAGCGCCCGAGCGCACGGCCGCGATCGCCGGCTGCGCCATCGTCTTGGCGTCAACATACCACTGGTCGGTCAGATAGGGCTCGATGATGACGCCGGAGCGGTCGCCATGCGGCACCATGTGCGTGTTGGGCTCGATCTTCTCCACGAAGCCGAAATCTTCCAGCCGCGCCACGATCTTCTTGCGCGCAGCGAAGCGCTCGACATTGTGCAACTCTTCCGCGAGCATCAGCGCGCCTTCCGGCAATCCGCGCAGATAATCCTCGTTGTCGACGAGCGCCATGCAGCCCTCGCGATCGAACACGTTGATCTGCGGCAGGCCGTGACGCTTGCCGACCTCGAAGTCGTTGAAATCGTGCGCCGGCGTGATCTTGACCGCGCCCGACCCCTTTTCGGGATCAGCGTAGTCGTCGCCGATGATCGGGATGCGGCGGCCGACCAGCGGCAGGATCACGTGCTGGCCGATCAGGTGCCCGATCCGCTCGTTCTCCGGATGAATCGCGACAGCGGTGTCGCCGAGCATCGTCTCGGGCCGTGTGGTCGCGACCGCGATGAAGCTCGTGGGATCGTCGGGGCTAAATGTCTTGCCCGCGATCGGATAGCGCAGGTACCAGAGACTGCCCTTGACCTCGACCTGCTGCACTTCGAGATCAGAGATCGCAGTGAGCAGCTTCGGATCCCAGTTCACCAGCCGTTTGTCTTTATAGATCAGGCCGTCGCGATACAGCTCGACGAACACTTTCACGACCGCGCGCGACAGCCCCTCGTCCATCGTAAAACGTTCGCGCGACCAGTCGCAGGAGGCGCCGAGGCGCTTCAACTGATTGACGATGGTGTCGCCGCTCTCCGCCTTCCACTGCCAGACGCGCTCGAGGAATTTGGCGCGGCCGAGGTCGCGGCGGCCGGGCTCCTGCCGTTCCATCAATTGCCGCTCGACCACCATCTGGGTCGCGATGCCGGCATGGTCGGTGCCGGGCTGCCACAGCACGTCGCGGCCGCGCATGCGCTCGAAGCGGCAGAGAATGTCCTGCAGCGTGTTGTTCAGCGCGTGGCCCATATGCAGCGAGCCCGTCACGTTGGGCGGCGGGATCACGATCGTGAACGGCGCGGCATCTTTCCGTTCCGGGCGGCCGGCCTTGAACGCGCCGCTTTCCTCCCAGATCCGTGACATACGGCTTTCGATATCGGCGGGCTGGTAGTTTTTTTCGATCATGGCACTGCAATTGGAATGTCGGGGGCGTTCTCGAGCAAGCCGTCGCCGGTCTGCTTAGAGAATACGCATCAAATCAACGTGGTAGCGCCCGGTTCTGATGTGATCGGCCCCGGGCCGGCCCCTAGAAAGCCGCCGCAGCGCCTCAAGTCAACCTGACAACGCAGTCCGGGACAGCGGAAAGCCGCGATAACGCCGGTTTGAATGTCGGAATGGGGATCCCGATCGGCGTCCGCCCGAACCGCCTCGAACTAGCGCCCGCGCGAAACCCGCTCGATTTCGGCTTTGACGATCCGCTCCACCAATCCCGGCAGATTGTCATCGAGCCAGGATTTCAGCATCGGCCGCAGCATTTCCTTGACCAGATCTTCCAGCGTCCGCGCATTATTGCTCAGCACGGTATTGGCCAGCGAATTGAAGGCGGATTCGACCGCGGAGACGGTCGAGCGCGACAAGATCGGCTGCTGCGGTGCTTCGAACGACGGCGGCTCGTGGGCTGGCTGCCGACCCCTGTTGGACTCGCTGAACTCGATGTCGTCCTCCGGCTCGATCTTGTTGAAGGAGGCTTTCGGTGGCGCCGGATCCGGCACCGCCATCTCGTCGGTAAGTTCGAACACGTCGGCTTCCGGCTGCGCAGGCCTGATTTCCGCCTCGGGCGTTGCTGCGTCCAGGCTCGCCAGCATCGCGTCGATGTCGTCCTGACTGTTGTTAATGGCCGGTTCAGGCGCGGGTGCAGGTGGCGGCGGGGCCGGCGCGGGCTTCGGAGCAGCCGGCTTGGGGGCAATGGCCGACGGCGGGATGTCCTTCATCACCGGCTTCGGTGGCGGCGTCGCAGCCTCCGGCTTGGCAGCGGCAGGCTTTGCCTCGTCGTCGGCAATGATGCGACGGATCGACGCCAGAATCTCCTCCATCGAGGGCTCTTGGACCTTTGCAGGTTGCGTCATCTCCGACTCCACATCGAAACCATTTTACACCAAAGCCAAGAGGGAATTGCCGGTTCCGGATATGCAGGCCGGGATTTTCACCGCACAAGCCTGACTTGTCCCCAGATCAAGCCCGCCCGCGACATCGCGCGGGAGGTCTGCTCCCCTCAAAAACACAACCCGACGCGCGTCCGTGAGATGCAAAGACGCAGGCCGCGAATCGCTCAGCTCGCCCCGGAAACGGTACGTCATGGCCACAAATGATTGCAAGCAAAGCGCCCGGCGCTTCAGGCGCCGGGCGACGATATTCGTCCCGCCTGCGCGGGAATATGCGCAGATGTCAGCGGCCGTCGGGTGTACGAACGCCAGCCCAGCTATCGCGCACCTGATGATAGTGCACGCTCGGGTCGTAGATCGTGGTGGGCAGGTTGAGCACCTGCGGCGTCAGCCGTCCAATCTTGTCCAGCACGGAATATGACGCCACCACGCGATCATGCTGCGCAGTGACCAGCGCAACGCGCGCATTGACCAGCGCTTGCTGCGCGTTCAGCACGTCGAGCGTGGTGCGCTGTCCGGCCTTGGCTTCCTCGCGCACGCCGTTCAGCGCAATCTCGGACGCCTGCACCTGCGCTTGGGCGGAAGCCACTTGCGCCTTACCGGCGACGAGCTGCCCCCATGCCGTAACGACGTTGGCGCGGGTCTGGTCCCGGGTCTGATCGAGCACGAGACGTTGTTGCGCCGCCGTCTCTTTGGACTGGCGGATCAGCGAATATTCAGTGCCGCCCTGATAGATGGGCACCGTGAGCTGCGTAACCACGGATGCGCCGAACGAGCGGTACTGGATCAGGCTCTGCTCATAGGCCTGCTGGACCGAGCCCTGAATCGTGAGCGTCGGCAGCAGCGCGCCTTCGGCGACCTTGACCTGGAGGTAGCTGACGTCGATGCCGAACATCGCCGCGGTGACATTCGGGTTTTGTATCAGTCCGAGCTCGACGGCGGCCGGTAGCGTCGACGGCAGGAAGCGGTCGACCGGCGAGCCCGGCGCCAGCGCTTGCGGTTCGTTGCCGATGATGCGGCGGAAGTTCGAGCGCGTTGTCGTCAGATTGGCTTCCGCGGTCAGGAGCTGCGTCCTGCCGGCGGCGAGTTGCGCTTCCGATTGCGCAACGTCGGTGCGCGTGACTTCGCCGACATTGAAGCGGTCGCGCGTCTGTTTCAGCGTCTGCTCCAGCACGCGAACGTTACTCTTCTGCACCTCGACGATCGCCGAATCGCGCAGATAGTCCATGTAGATGGTCGCGGCACTGAGCAAGACGGTCGACTCAAGTGCCCGCAGGGCCTCGCGCGCGCCGGAAACCTGGCCCTCCGCCGCCCTGGTCCTGTTCGCGGTCTGCTGACCGTTGAACAGCGTCTGCGTGATGGTCCCACCGATGCTGCGCGGCGCATTGGCTCCGGTAATAGGGGTTCTCACGAGATTGGTAGGGGTGCCGCCCTGCGTGCTCAGCGCGTCTATATACTGGACGCCCGCGCTTGCGGTGACCGAAACCCGGGGACGATAGCCCGACAGCGCCTGCGGCACGTTCTCGTCGGTGATGCGCACCTGCGCGCGCTGCGCGTTGAGCTGCGGATTGTTCTGATAGGCGCGCACCAAGGCCGCCTCAATCGTGTCGGCCAGGACGGGCATCGGGCCCAAGCACACAAATAGAAAGGCCGAAGCCGCAGCCCCGGTAAATGCCTTCACCCCACGCATCCCAAGCAATCCAATCATTTTGGTCCGCCCGGCCAAAGATCATGATCACACATGATTATTAACCGAACGTCGCTTCACTCGAAGTGAGTCCCGGCTCACCTTATTCCGCACGTAGGCTGGACGGAACACCCCAGCAAGCAAACCCCGTCGAAACTCTTCACGTGGGGCAATCGGGCCACACTTCTGATTTCGAAGAGGATTTAGCTGGCCACGGCGGGCGATTATTGGGCCCGGAAACGGCTGAAAGGCTAGAAAACGAAGGCCGGAACAAGTTCCATGCCGGGCAGCACCGGGGCAACGGCATCGAAAAGCGTCCGGTGACCGAAATCGCCGTGCCAACAGGTCACCATGGTGGCCCGCGCGGGCAGCAACGTCGCAAAAACGCCTACCAATCGGCCACCATTCTGCAATTGCCCGTAGAGCCGTTCTGGCACGATCTCGGTTGCGCCGTTCAACACGATGACGTCCCAAGGCCCGTTCGCCGGGTCTCCATCGGCCGGCGCCGCGGTCCGAACCGTCACGTTTCCATAGCCATTGGCGGCCAGAATCGCCTGTGCCCTCGCCGCCAGCGCCGAATCGCTCTCCGTCGCGGCCACTTGGGTAGCGAATCGGGCGATCACGGCGGCGGCGTAACCGGTAGCGCAGCCGACCACGAGGACGCGATCGGTCTGCCTGATCTCGGCCGCCTGCAGCATCTTCGCCAGCACCGCCGGCTTGATCAGGAAGCGCTTGGCTGAGCCCCCTTCGCTGACGTCGAGATCGAGATCCAGATAGGCCAGCGCCTGCTTGTTTTCGGGAACAAAGGCCTCGCGCGGCACCGCCAGCATGGCATCGATAATTCGGATATCGGTCACATCGCTCGGACGCACCTGACCATCGACCATTTTCTGGCGCGCGGTCGCAAAACCGGACATAGGCGAAGACCCTGAAAGCATGCGGCGTTGCCGCCGGGGAGCTGAAACCGGGGCCATCTTTGGTACAAGCTTCGGCAAAACGCAACATGCGGGCGCCTGTTGCGAGCCACTGCCGCCGGTCCCGGGTAAAGCCGCTGCTCTCGCTACTCTATCGTGACGGCTAATCGGGCGATCAGCCGCGCCACCTCATCCAGATGTTCGTTATCATCCAGATGTTCGTTATCGTGTTCTGCAACGGCTTGCGCGAGCCGAAGCAGGCATTCGTCGTCGGTCATGGCGGGAATGTCGCTCGGAACGATCGGAGGCGCCGCACGTGTCAGTTCGGTCACAATGGGTGGCATCGAATCAGCTCCCGTGAAACCCGGCACCACGGAGGCTCCGGGCCGATTGAGTCGAATTGGCGGCCCGGTCCAGGGCCCCTATAGATGACGCAATTGCCCGCGCCCGGTTCCGTCCGCCGTCTGCCCGGAGGACGAAAGCGGCGACAAATCGTTGTAGTGCGGGGACTTTCCGGCCCCGCTTCAAGCGAATGCGCAGCCTGTGATTTGGTCCTTTGCAAGCCCGAAAGGCTTTGTTATACGCTGCCCCCTCGCGAACCTTGTTTCGCCTATTCCTCGGTAGCTCAGCGGTAGAGCATTCGACTGTTAATCGAATGGTCGCTGGTTCGAATCCAGCCCGGGGAGCCAAACGAATTCAAATAGTTGCCCCCGAAACCAAATGGCGCCGAAAGGCGCTTTTTTAGTATCGGGCCACATTGGGGGCCACTTGCGTGTAGCGGGGTGGTGCATTCCATATCGGCCGCGAGCCAGGACCGTCGCGAAATACCGGCTTCGGACCTTTGTTCCGGGACGTTAGCGACGCGGATAGCTTGGACCTGCTGGTGCTTCGATATCCCAACACTCCGCGCCACTTCTTGCTGTGACAACTTTGTGTGGGCACCCTCACTAAGTGGTTGGTCGCTTCGCCTGCCTTGAGCGTTGAACGACTTATACAGCTTTCACCCGTCCCGCCGCACCGCCGCGCGCCTGGATGCGATCAGCCAACGTTTCCATTGCTGCCCATGAAAAAGGCCCGGCGCTAAGGCCGGGCCGTTTTCTTAGCTGCAATCACAACCCATCTAGCGGGTTCGCTGCCCTTCGATCCGGGACGGCGAGATGATCGCCGCGCAACGGGCGTGCGAGGTAGATCTGCAAACTCAGAGGAATGGTAGTCTCGTCCTTCGGGCGTGGTGATGTGAATGTCATAACAC
>NZ_JADPKF010000080.1:0-66613 GCF_023073815.1 Bradyrhizobium sp. 157
GCCATACCCGCCGGCCTCCTGTCCCGGCGGGTAGCTTGAATCACCAAAACGCTGATTTGTGAATCCGCAGCGATTCAGTCAGATGGGCTAACGCTCTAGAAAGATGGGGATCTCGGGAGAGAGCACGCCGGTGCTGTTCTGTTCGAGAAGCGAGCGCCACGGTTCGACCTTGGTCGGATCTTGCACCGTCAAAAAATATTGCTCGAGCGGCCTCCCTGTTCTCTGCCTGACGATCAGGTCGAAAGGCCCTTCGATGCATTCTTGCGCCAGCCTGTCAATCGCGGGCATGGCGCGCGGATCGATGACGTTATCGATGACGGCTCCGTAGACGCGGTGCCACGACCATAGCGTCATCGCCGTGATGTTCTTGCCGCCGATCGAGTTGATATCGTCGCTCATCAGCTTTGCGAGGTCGGTTGCCGGCGCCGCAGCAGCGACGCCGAGAAGCCTCAGCTCAGGGGCGTAGGCGTTTGCCATCATCCCTGCGAAGAGCGCGGCTTGCCCGCCTTGCGAATGTCCCCACACTATGAAGTCCTTGCCCTCGCCCGCGCGGGGAAGGGAACGTGCCGCGCGCACGATATCGATCACGGCGCGACCTTCGCTCTCACCCACCAGATAAGGATGCGGGCCCGGCGTGCCGAGTCCCGGATAATCGGTCGCCGCCACGACGAAGCCACGGGAGATCATCGAGCGAAGACCCTGGATCTGCTGAAACAGAAAAATGGCGAGCGACGGCGCGCAGCGCGGGACGATGCCCGAGGTGGGATGCGCCCAGGCAACGATCGGACGACCGCCGGGCGGGGGCGCGCCTTGCGGAACAATGACGACGCCGGACACAAAGATCGGCCGGCCCTTCAGCCCCGTCGACCGATATAGCACGCGATAGGTGGAGGCGCCGAGCGGAGCCCCGTCCATCGGCTCCTGCCGCACCAAGCTGCCCGGAGCGCCGGCGAGCAACGATTCCGGCGCATCATAAAATGCCGTCTGGGCCGACGCTATTCCCGCCAGGCCAAAGACAGCCGCGGCGATTAGCGCATTGGGCATCCATTTGCGCCGCCAGCGGCCGAAGAAATTGGTGGTGAAGTATCGCATGGTCCAGCTCACGCGCTTACAGCCCGTAAAGTATCTTCAGACCGCCGCTGGCATGAAGGGCAATCAGGATGCCTTCGCGCAGCAACTGCACCTTTTCGAGCCTTGCCGAGTCGAGGTGGCCCTCCATGCGAAAGCCATCCTTCAGCGGGCGCGTCAGGCGCTCGTTCGCCGCCATGAGCAGGTTCTGGTAGGAGATGCCGTAGTCGACATTGGCGACATTCTTCAATTGTGCCGCGAGCTGTTGCACGGCAGATCGAATCTGGCTGTCGTCTGATGAAGTTGTGAGGTCGATTTCGCCGAGACTGAAGGTCTTGGCGTTAGTATCGACGTTTGGCGTGGTGGAAAAATAGGTCCATTGGCCCGCGCTGGAATCGGTATCCGAGCTCTTTGCGATGCGCAGGCCGATCACGAGTTTGCCCGATGACGGATAAACCTGAACCTCGCGCACGGACGTGTCCTGCGCCGGCACGGCTGCGATCGCCTGGCTTATCTTGTCCTTGAGCGTCTCGTAGTTGATGCGGACGGGAAGAATGACGTTGAAGGTGCCAGGCTCGGCCACCTCGGTGCCGAGCGGCGGCAGGGCGGTCACTGTAACAGCTGGGGGCTGCTGCCCGATCACGGTTTCAGCGGAGCCGGTGAGCTCAAGCGATCCCCACAACACCTTGGCATTGGCACGGACACCCGCGAAAGCGGCGCTCTGCGGGGTCACTTGCAGCCAGACCGGCGGATCCTCCGCGAGTTTGACCGGTTCAAACGCGTGACGCCACGCCGCCTCGGCCTTGCCGTGCAGGTCGAGTGCGCGCGCTGCCGCCAGCGCCCGTGACCGGATGCGGCCCAGCTGCGTCCGGATGTTGGGCTCGACATAGGGCGCAAGGTCAAACTCGCGGCCGAGCACGTGAAGGTAGGGATGTTCGCTCCATTGGAAGGAGTCGCTGATGTTCAGCTGTAGCGACCCATCCCTCCGCAGCGCTGGGCGCGCTTCAACCTCGATCGTGGCGCGCGCCTCGGTGTCGCCGCGAATGCGCGCCGTGAAACGATTGGCTCCCTGGCCTTCGGCCGCGCCATATATGGATACGGCCCCGAAGATGCGGTCGCCCCGGCCATACAGAGAGACCGGGCTGGTCCGGTCGACGAAACCCCAGACATCGCAATTGGCGTTGATGCGGAAAATGAGAACACGACGATGAACGCAGTTGACGCGCTCGTCGATGGTGGCAAGCCGCTTTGGAATATCCCGCTCGATCGCCGCAGCGAGAGCCGGCAGCCCGAACTCGACTGTCGCAGAGATGCGCGAAGTCGTTACGAGTGGCGCTGCTGCATCCGGGCTCAGCGCCGGCTTTTCGGCGCCGAACGCGATCGACGGGAGCGCCCCAAGAGCGAACGCCGCCAGACGGGCAATGCCCATGCGTGATCCATTCGCGATCGAATCGTACTGCAGCTGATATGTGCGTGATGGATGAGTCATTTTAGTGCTCCAGTTTCGGGAAAAACTAGAACCACAGTCGGAACTCAGTGTCGCTCGCGAGCAACCACAGCACTATACGTTAGTGGAACGAATGGCGGAAGTTGTTTCGCGATCCGGCTCGGCCGGAGCCCTATTGGCGAAGGCGGGGCTGTGCGGCACGCGAGCTACGGCTTGGCAAGCCACGCCGGATCACCGCGCCGCACCGCACCGCAACGATACGTTCCGCGCCGCTCCGGCGAGTCGATCCCATCACACCCGTTTTCCCGCAAATTGAACGCGCGATCGCGCTTCACGCCGAGCCAGCCGTCGACTTGCCTTTCAGGAAGACCCGGCTGGTGAGCACGTCCGACGCCTCCAGGGACACGATGTCGTCAGCCGTCAGCACTCGATCGAGATTTGCGACGAGACGATTGGCTTGGCGCAGGCGCATGCGGTCGAGCGCGTTTCGGATCGAGCGCGCGTTGGAGAACAGCGGCTGGGTTTTGCGCAGCGCGATGTAGCGGATGAACGCTTCACGCGCGTCGGCGCTGAATTTGTAGTTCATGTCGCGCAGCATCAGCTCGGCGATGGCGAGCAATTCGGGCTCCGAATAGTCCGGAAAATCGATGTGATGGGCGATGCGGGAGCGGAAGCCGGGATTGCTGGCGAAGAATTTATCCATCCGATCGCCGTAACCGGCAAGAATCACGACCAGATCCTCGCGCTGGGATTCCATCACCTGCAGCAGGATCTCGATCGCTTCCTGACCGTAATCGCGTTCGTTGTCGGGCCGGTGGAGATAATAGGCTTCGTCGATGAAAAGCACGCCACCCATCGCCTTCTTCAGCACCTCCTTGGTCTTGGGCGCGGTGTGGCCGATATATTGTCCAACCAGCTCATCGCGGGTAACCGACACCACCTGGCCGCGACGCACGAAACCGAGCCTGTGGAGGATGCTCGCAATCCGCAGCGCCACCGTGGTCTTGCCGGTGCCGGGATTACCGGTGAACGACATGTGCAATGTCGGCACCTCCGACGTCAGATTGAGGCGCTTGCGGATGCGTTCGATCAGCAAGAGCGATGCGATCTCGCGGATACGGGTTTTGACGGGACTCAGCCCGATCAGCTCGCGGTCGAGTTGCGTGAGGATCTCTTCGATGCCGACCGATTCGAGCTCCTCGCGGAGATTGACGGTGTCTGTCATGTCGGCGGTATCCATGTCCATTTGGCAAACCTCGACGATATGCACTCGCAGTCTGGAAAACTCCGTCGCCGCTTCCGCAGCGACGGAGCAGTACATCCGGCAGACGTAGGCACGATCAGGGAGAACTCGTCTGTCGGACCGAACCGGTGAACTAACCGTAACGCCGGCCCTCCGGACGGTCGGCGGCGTATGATCTGGTCGTATAGCGGATGTTGCGGCCGGCAACTTCATGCCGCTCGAGGCGGAAGCCGGGTTCGTCCTTCGGTCGGTTGACGATGAAGGACAGCCGCACTGATTCCCAGCCGTGACTGGAATCGAACGCCGACAGGCGGATGTAGCTGTTACCATACACCTTGCGGCATTGGTTCAGCTCCATCATCACGCCGGCGGCGTCGCGGAGATCGAACATCGGCAATCCCCACATCTCCCAGAGATTGTTGCGGGGATGCGGATCGTCAGTGAATTCAATGTTCACCGCCCAACCATTCTCCAGGCAATACTGGACCTGCCGGGAGATCTGCTCGTCGGTAAGATCGGGCAGAAACGAGAAGCAGCCTTGGGTAATGCGCATGATTTCCGCTCCTTACATTGCGACAGAGGGCGTGGGCACGTAGTCGGGCATGTCGGTCGATTCGTAGTTGAAGGTGACATCCTTCCAGACCTCCAGCGCCGATTTCAGCGGCGTGCAGGTCTCTGCCGCCTTGGCGAGAATCTCAGGACCCTCGTGTAGATAGTCGCGGCCTTCATTGCGCGCGAGAATCATCGCTTCCAGCGCGACGCGATTGGCGGTCGCGCCGGCCTGAATGCCCATGGGATGGCCGATGGTGCCGCCGCCAAACTGCAGGATCACGTCTTCGCCGAGATGATCGAGCAGTTGATGCATCTGTCCGGCGTGAATGCCGCCGGACGCGACCGGCATCAGCTTGTTGAGGCTCGCCCAATGCTGGTCGAAGAACACGCCGTGCTCCAGCCGCATCGGATTGTAGTCCTCGCGGCAGATATCGTAATAGCCGCGCGTGGTCGCCGGATCGCCTTCGAGCTTGCCGACCACGGTGCCGGCATGGATGTGGTCGACGCCCGCGAGCCGCATCCATTTCGCGATCACCCGGAACGAGACCCCGTGATTGCGCTGCCTCGTGTAGGTGGAATGCCCGGCACGGTGCAGATGCAGGATCATGTCGTTGCGGCGCGCCCATTTGGCCATCGACTGGATCGCGGTGTAGCCGATCACCAGATCGATCATGATGATGACCGAGCCAAGCTCCTTGGCGAACTCGGCGCGCTCATACATATCTTCCATGGTTCCGGCGGTGACGTTGAGATAGGTGCCCTTGATCTCGCCGGTCGCCGCCTGCGCCTTGTTGACGGCCTCCATGCAATACAGAAACCGCTCGCGCCAATGCATGAACGGCTGCGAGTTGATGTTCTCGTCATCCTTGGTGAAGTCGAGGCCGCCCTTCAGCGCCTCATACACAACGCGCCCGTAGTTGCGCCCGGATAGGCCGAGCTTCGGCTTCACCGTGGCTCCGAGCAGCGGCCGGCCAAACTTGTCCATGCGCTCGCGCTCGACCACGATGCCGGTCGCAGGCCCCTGGAACGTCTTCACGTAGGCCACCGGCAGCCGCATGTCCTCGAGCCGCAACGCCTTCAGCGGCTTAAAGCCGAACACGTTGCCGATGATCGAGGCCGACAAATTGGCGATCGATCCGGGCTCGAACAGGTCGAGGTCGTAGGCGATATAGGCAAAATACTGGCCCGGCGAATTCGGCACCGGATCGACGCGAAAACATTTGGCGCGGTATTTCTCCGCCGCCGTCAGCCGGTCGGTCCACACCACGGTCCAGGTCGCGGTCGAGGATTCGCCGGCGACCGCCGCCGACGCCTCGATCGGATCAACGCCTTCCTGTGGCGTGACGCGGAACAGCGCGATGATGTCGGTGTCCTTGGGCTGGTAGTCGGGCTCCCAATAGCCCATCTTCTTGTATTCGAGGACGCCGGATTTGTAGCGATCTTTGCCGCGGACAGTCATCGAGTGCATGTTCATATCGCTCTCCTTGGGTGGTGTGCGGCGAGTGGTCGGGAATGAAGGCGTCGTCAGCTCATTCGGCGGCATCGGCTACTCCTCCGATTCGTGGATCGAGTGCGCCCGAGCGGTAGCGTCTTGCCATCTCGGCCAATGGGATGACCTTGATCTGCGACGCATGGCCCGCCGTGCCGAACTGTTCGAAGCGCTCGCGGCAAAGATCGCGCAAGCCATCCATCGCCGGTTTCAGAAACTTGCGCGGGTCGAACTCGCTTCTGTTCTGCGTTGCGACCTGGCGGAACGCCGCGGTCATCGCCAGCCGGCAGTCGGTATCGATATTGACCTTTCGGACACCGTGCTTGATGCCGCGGACGATTTCCTCGACCGGCACGCCCCAGGTCTGCGGCATCTCGCCGCCGAACTGGTTGAATGCGTCCTGCAGCGGCTGCGGCACCGAGGATGAGCCATGCATCACCAGATGCGTATTGGGCAGCCGGTGATGGATTTCCTCGACCACCCTCATGGCGAGAATGTCACCATCCGGCTTGCGCGAGAATTTGTAGGCGCCGTGCGAGGTCCCCATCGCGATCGCCAGCGCATCGACCTTGGTAGCGCGAACGAAATCGACCGCCTGGTCCGGATCGGTCAGCAATTGGTCGCGGCTGACCTCGCCTTCGACGCCATGGCCGTCTTCCTGTTCGCCGCCGCCATGCTCCAGCGAGCCGAGTACGCCCAGTTCGCCTTCGACCGAGGCGCCGATCCAATGCGCCATGTCGACGACACGGCGGGTGATGCCGACGTTGTATTGGTAGCTCGCCGGAGTTTTGGCATCGGCCATCAGCGAGCCGTCCATCATCACCGACGTGAAGCCGTGCTGCAGCGCGGTGGCACAAGTCGATTCCTCGTTGCCGTGATCCTGGTGCAGGCAAAGCGGGATCTGCGGATACATCTCTTCCAGCGCATCGATCATCTTCGCCAGCATGATGTCGTTGGCGTAGGAGCGCGCGCCCCGCGAGGCCTGGATGATGACGGGCGCGTCGACGGCAGCCGCGGCCTCCATGATCGCAAGGCCCTGCTCCATGTTGTTGATGTTGAATGCCGGCACGCCATAGCCGCGCTCGGCGGCATGATCCAGCAATTGCCTCAGCGTTATCAGCGCCATCGCAGCCTCCGTGTCATTGCTCTCTTGTGACCGTCATGCCCAAGTTGCCGCCATCCTTGACTGCGCGATGCTGCGCATCGCCGCTACTGCGACGGCGTTCGCGGTGATGCCGAATTCGCGATAGAGCGTTTCCGCCGGCGCAGATGCGCCAAAGCCGGTCATCCCGACGAATTCGCCGCCGTCGCCGAGCCAGCGCGCCCAGTCGCCCTCGATCGCGGCTTCGACCCCGACCCGCGGGGCGTCTCCAAGAACCTCCGCCCGGTACTCGCGCGACTGCTGGCGGAACAGCTCGAAGCACGGGGCCGAGACGACGGCCGCGCGGACATTATCCCTTGCGAGCGTTTTCGCAGCTTCGATGGCGATCGCGACTTCCGATCCGGTCGCGATCAGCGTGACATCGCGTCCGCCCTGCGGCTCAACGACGACATAGGCGCCGCGCGCGACCAGATTGTCACCGCCGCCTTCGCGGAAGGCAGGCAGCGCTTGCCGCGACAGACACAGCACTGACGGACTGGCCTGCGCCCGTAGCGCGCAGTCCCAGGCCTCGGCGGTCTCGATGGCATCGGCCGGTCGGAAAACCAGCAGATTGGGGATCGCGCGAAGCGACGCCAGATGTTCGACCGGCTGATGGGTGGGACCATCCTCGCCCAGCCCGATGGAGTCGTGCGTCATCACATGGATAACGCGAACGTTCATTAGCGCCGCCAGCCGGATCGCCGGACGGCTGTAATCGGCGAAGCTGAGAAACGTACCGCCATAGGGGATGAATCCGCCATGCAGAGCGATGCCGTTCATCGCCGCCGCCATGGCGTGCTCGCGGACGCCATAGTGAATATAGCTGCCTGCAAATGAGCCGGGCTGTACCGGGCGCTGGGTTTTGGCCCGCGTCAGGTTGGAATGCGTGAGATCCGCCGAGCCACCCAGCAGATTGGGCAGCGCTTCGGCGATTGCATCAATCACGCGCTGCGACGCCTGCCGGGTAGCAATATTCGGCCGCTCGGACGCGAAGTCATCGCGCAGCTTTGCCATCGCTTGCGCATAGCTGCACGGCAGGTTGCGATTCAGCGCATCGTGAAATGGCGAACGGGAATCCGAACTCAGACGCCGGGTCCGTTCGATCCAGCAGCGGCGGGCGGCATGCCCGCGGCGGCCTGCCTGACGCCACTGCGCGAGGACGGCTTCCGGAATCTCGAACGGCGCGTGCGGCCAGTTCAGCGCATCGCGGGCTTTGGCGGCTTCTTCGCTACCCAGCGGCGCGCCATGGACCTTCTCGGTTCCCTGACGGTTCGGCGCGCCGAAACCGATGATGGTACGGCAGGCAATCAGCGACGGCCGGTCGCTGTTGCGGGCCCGTTCGATGGCGGTAGCGATGGCTTCGGGGTCGTGGCCGTCGATCCGGCAGGCCGACCACCCCACCGCCTTGAACCGCGCGAGCTGATCATCCGAGCATGACAGCGACGTGGCGCCGTCGATCGAGATTTCGTTGTCGTCGAACAGCACGATCAGGCGATTGAGCCTGAGATGCCCGGCCAGCGAGATCGCCTCGTGGCTGATCCCCTCCATCAGGCAACCGTCGCCCGCGATCACATAGGTGAAATGATCGACGCAATCGTCGCCGAAGCGGGCGTTCATCAGCCGCTCGGCGAGCGCCATGCCGACGGCGGTGGCAATGCCCTGCCCGAGAGGTCCGGTAGTCGTCTCGACGCCGGGGGTGTGGCCATACTCGGGATGTCCCGGCGTCTTCGAACCCCATTGCCGAAAGGCCCTGAGCTCGTCCGACGTCACGCCCTCGTAGCCCGTCAGGTGCAGAAGCGCATACAGCAGCATCGAGCCATGGCCGGCCGACAACACAAAGCGGTCGCGATCCGGCCACGCCGGGTCCGAGGGATCGAATTTGAGGAAGCGCGAAAACAGGACAGTCGCGACGTCAGCCATGCCCATCGGCATGCCCGGGTGACCGGACTTGGCCTTCTCAACGGCGTCGATCGCCAGGAAGCGGATCGCGTTGGCCATCTCTGCGTGTGACAGATCCGGACGGCTGGCCATGCGGGATAGAGCGGGAGCGTTCATATCGTGCGCCTCTTGCGTTCCATCAGTTGCAGGATCAGTGGGGTGAGGATGAGCTGCATCGCCAGGTCGAGCTTTGCCCCGTGGATCACGATCGAATTGGCACGCGACATGAAGCTGTGCGGAATCATCGACAGCAGATAAGGAAAATCGATGCCGCGCGGATTCTTGAGACGGATCACCACCATCGATTCATCCGGTGTCGGAATCCACCGCGCGATGAACGGGTTCGACGTATCGACGGTCGGCACGCGCTGGAAATTGATGTCGGTCTCGGCGAACTGCGGACAGATGTAGTTCACGTAATCCGGCATTCGCCGCAGGATGGTGTCGGTCACCGCCTCAGCGGTATAGCCGCGGTCGCGACGATCGCGATGCAGCTTCTGGATCCATTCCAGATTGATCACCGGCACGACGCCGATCTTGAGATCGGCATGCTGCGCGACGTTGACCTTGTCGGTCACGACAGCGCCGTGCAACCCTTCGTAAAATAGCAGGTCGGACCCTTCGGGCAATTGGCTCCATTCGGTGAATGTACCTGGCTTGGCGCCGTACAGCTTCGCCTCTTCGTCGTCGTGGACGTAATGCCGCGTCATGCCGGTGCCGGATTCACCGTAATCGCGAAACACTCTTTCGAGTTCCTCGAACAGATTGGTTTCCGGACTGAAATGGCTGAAATGCTTGTTGCCGCGCTCGGCCTCCTCCAGCATTTTGGTGCGCATCTCGAAACGATTGTAACGATGGAAGGCGTCGCCTTCGATGTAGGCCGCAACCACCTTTTCGCGGCGGAAGATCTGCTCGAACGTCTTCTTCACCGACGTCGTGCCGGCGCCCGACGAACCCGTAATCGATATGATGGGATGAGCCCGTGACATTATGATGCCCCGTCAGCGGAACAGGCCGCGCCGCGCGAACAGCGGCGCATCGCTATTGTCGAACATCGGCTCGATCCTTTCGTGAATGGCGGCGATATCGCGCACGCCACGCACAGAACCCATGATTAGCGGCACCCGCTGGTGCGGCGTTTTCGCGCCCAGTTCCAGAATTCGCCGCCGTCCGGTCGAGGCAGCACCACCAGCCCATTCCATTACCAGCGCCATCGGATGGGCCTCGTACAGTAGGCGAATCCTCCCTTCGCGATAGCTGGGGCGGGCATCGGCCGGATAAAGAAACACGCCGCCACGCGCCAAAATGCGCAGCGATTCCGCAACCAGCGAACCGATCCAGCGCATGTTGAAATCCGCCTCACCGCCACCGCTGGTGCCGGCGAGACATTCATCGATGTAGGCGCGAACGGGACCATGCCAGTGCCGGCGATTGGACGCGTTGATGGCGAACTCCGGGGCATCGCGCGCGATTTGCACGGCCCGCCGGATCAGCAGAAATTCCCCCGCGCGCCTGTCGAGAATGAAGATATCGACACGCGCGTTGAGCGCGAGCACGAGCGTGGTTTGCGGACCGTAGACGAAAAATCCCGCGGCGCACTGCGCCGTGCCGGGCTCAAAGAAGGTCGAAAGGATGTCATTGCCTCTCGGGCGGATCGAAAAGATGGTGCCCATCGAGATGTTGTTTTCGAGATTGGCCGATCCGTCGAGCGGATCGATCGCGACACACAGGCGCGCCTCGGGCCGCAAGGTTTCCGGCAGCGCCGCTTCCTCGGAAAGCACCGCCGCCACCGGCGCATCGCGCAGCGCACGCCGCATCATTTCGTCGGCGACGATATCGATGTCCTTCTGCCGGTCGCCGTCGGAATTGATGCCGCCATCCCGCCCGGTGATATCAGCGAGCGGCCCATCCGCAATTAGCGCTGCGAGTTCGATTGCAGCGGCGGCAATGGCCTCGATCACCGCACCGACCGCCGCGCCATGGGGGATCTGCGCAAGCGATTGGTCGAGATGTGAACGCAGCGTCACGCGTTCGTCCATGGCCCTCTCCCGGTGCGCTCTCGTGGCGCTGTCGCAGCGTTCGCCGCGTTTGGCGACCGCGCCCTTAAGCAAGCGCAGTTTGCCGAATTAGGGAAATTTTGTTATCTTTGGCCTGAGCAAAGTTTTTATTATAATGGGGGTCTATCATGGCCGGCCGACTGTTTCGGGAATTGACCATCCGCCAATTGCGCGCGCTGGCCGCCGTGCAGAAGCACCGGTCGGTTACCGCGGCGTCGAAGCAGCTATACCTGACTCAGCCCGCGGTAACGCTGCAGTTGCGCAACCTGCAGGCGGTCGCCGGATTGCCGCTGATCCAGCGCACCGGCGACGGCATGCTGCTGACGGATGCCGGGCGCGAGGTATTGGCACTCGCCGAGCGGATCGAGGCGGCGATCAATGACTGCGAGACCACGTTGGAGATGATGGCGGGAAAGACCGCAGGCCGCATCTCGATCGGCGCGGTCTCGACCGCGAAATATTTCGTACCGTTCATGATCTCCGGATTCTCGAAGCTCTATCCTAACGTCGAAATCACGCTCTCGATCGGCAACCGCCAGGAGGTCGGCGAGGCGCTGCGCGGCTACGATCTTGACTTCGCGATCATGGGGCGCCCACCCGCCGACATCGACATGAATGTCCACCTGATCGGCGATCATCCCCACGTCATCATCGCGCCGACCGCGCATCGGCTGGCGCGAAAATCCGGCATCGCGCTGCGTGAGCTCGCCGGCGAAACCTTCCTGACGCGCGAGCCGGGATCCGGAACGCGCGGGCTGATGGAGCAGTTGTTCGAGACGTCAGGCATCCGCCCCAAGATCGGCCTTGCCATGAGCAGCAACGAGACCATCAAGCAGGCGGTGATCGCAGGGCTAGGCATCGCCTTTCTCTCGGCGCACACGGTCGCGACCGAGCTCGACGAACGGCGTCTGGTCACCTTGGACGTCGATGGCCTGCCGATCGTGCGGCAGTGGTTCGCGCTTGCGCGCAAGGACAAGGTGTTGCTGCCGCCGGCGCAGGCGATGCTCGATTTCCTCAGCGCCAAGGGCAAGCAGTTTCTGCCCCGCACCCACCGTCGGATACGTCTCACCCGGCCATCAGGCCGTGCCGGGCGCTGACCCGCTCTTCTCTCAACCTAAAGGATAGAGCCAAGCTCCGGCCGCGATCGGAATGGCCGTAGAAAGAGTCGCAGGGATTTGCCCCGTCCTGCCTTGACTGTCCCAAACAACTCCGAAAACCTATCCCTTAGGAGGCTGATTTCGGTCGTCCGCTTTGGCGGGATGCGGATCGACAGGCCCTTCCAGAAGGGACGATTACCGAAAATGGTACGTCTATTGCTTCCGGACAATATGCGTGCGAGGGGTAAGGTCTCATTATGATCCGCGTGTTTCTCGATCGGCTCTACCTTTTCTCCGGCTATCTTGCCGGGCTTTTCCTCATTGCGATTTTTGTCCTGATGCTGCTGCTGTCGGGCGGCCGGCCGTTTGGCATCAATATTCCCGCGGGCGATGATTTCATCTCCTGGTGCATGGCGGCGACCGCCTTCCTCGGGCTCGCGCATACGTTCAAGCACGGCGAGATGATCCGCGTCGGCCTGTTGATCGACCGCCTCAACGACAACGTTCGCCATTATGTCGAGATCGCAGCCCTCCTGGTCGGTGTCGGCTTCATCGGCTTTTTCGCCTGGCATGCCGTGATCATGACCTGGCAGTCGTGGAAATTCTCCGATATTTCGCAAGGCGTCATCGCAGTGCCGCTGTGGATTCCGCAGCTCGGCTACAGCGGCGGCCTCGCGGTTCTTTTCATCGCCTTCGTGGATGAGCTGATCCATGTGCTGCGCGGCTTTGCGCCGCGCTACGAATTACCGAAGCCGCAGAGCGCCGAGGAAATCGTCGAGCGTGCCATGCAGAGCGGGGTCTGAGATGGAGCTGCTTTCCATCGCCGCCATCCTGCTCGGATTCCTTGCGCTGCTGCTCGGCGCCGGCGTCTGGATCGCCGTCGCCCTGATGGCGACGGGATGGGCCGGCATGCAGTTCGCCGGCGGCGCCATTCCGGCCGGCAGCGTGCTGGCCACGACGGTGTGGGGCAACAGCGCATCCTGGTCGCTCGCCGCATTGCCGCTTTTCATCTGGATGGGCGAAATTCTGTTCCGCACGCGCCTGTCGGAGGAGATGTTCCGCGGGTTTGCGCCGTGGCTGAACTGGCTGCCGGGCCGGCTCATGCACGTCAATGTGCTCGCCTGCGGCGTGTTCGGCTCAGTGTCGGGATCATCAGCCGCGACCTGCGCCACGGTTGCCAAGATCGCCCTGCCCGAGTTGAAGAAGCGCGGCTATGACGAAGGCTTGAGCCTCGGCTCACTGGCCGGTGCCGGCACGCTCGGCATTCTCATCCCGCCGTCGATCACGATGGTGGTCTATGCGGTGCAGGCGAACGTCTCCATCATTCAGGTCTTTCTTGCCGGGTTTCTGCCGGGCGTGTTGGTGATGGCGCTCTATTCCGGCTACATCGCGATCTGGTCGCTCGCCAATCCGAACCGAACGCCACCGGCCGAACCGTCCATGAGCCTTCGCAAGCGCATTGCCGAGTCGCTCAATCTCATTCCCTGCCTGCTGCTGATCATTTTCGTCTTTCTGTCGCTGCTGATGGGCTGGGCGACGGCGACGGAATGCGCGGCCTGGGGCGTGCTGGGGTCGCTCGCGATTGCTTGGTGGCAGGGCGCGCTGAGCTGGCAATCGTTTTGGGCGAGCGTCATGGGCGCGACGCGGGTCAATTGCATGATCCTCCTGATCCTGGCGGGCGCCTCCTACATGGGCACGTCGATGGCCTATACCGGCATCCCGATGGCGCTGGCGAACTGGGTGAACAGCTTCCAGCTTAGCCCCTATTCGCTGATCGCGGCGCTCACAGTCATGTACGTCATACTTGGCACGGCACTCGACGGCATCTCCATGATCGTGCTGACGACCGCCATTGTCATCCCGATGGTGAAGCAGGCCGGCTTCGATCTGGTCTGGTTCGGCATTTTCCTGGTGCTAGTGGTGGAAATGGCGGAAGTCTCGCCGCCCGTCGGCTTCAACCTGTTCGTCCTGCAAACCATGAGCGGCAAGGATTCCAACACGGTCGCCAAGGCAGCCCTGCCGTTCTTCTTCTTGCTCGTTCTGGCGGTTGCCATCATCACGGTCTTTCCTGATATCGTGATGATGCTGCCGCGGATCGCGTTCCCTGGCTAGAGAAAGGTATTGTCATGTTCAGACTCATAAAGACGTGCGCATTGGCCGCCTGCGTCGCGGCACTTGCCGTTCCAGCAATGGCGCAGACAAAATGGAATCTTCCGGCGGCCTATCCGGCGGACAATCCGCATTCGGTTAATCTGATCACGTTCGCCAAGGACGTTGCCGATGCCACCGGCAACAAGCTGCAGATCACCGTGCATCCCGCCGCGTCGCTGTTCAAGGCGCCGGAAATCAAGCGCGCGGTCGCCACCGGCCAGGCGCAGGCCGGCGAGGTTCTGATCTCGCTGCACGAGAACGAAGATCCGATGTTCGGCATCGACGTTATCCCCTTCCTAGCGACGAGCTACCCCGCAGCCAAGAAGCTGTGGCTCGCCTCGAAGCCTGCCATCGAAAAGAAGCTCGCGTCGCAGGGGCTTATGCTCCTGTTCGCGGTGCCATGGGGTCCGCAGGGCATTTATGCCAAGAAGGAGCTCAACACGATCGAGGACATGAAAGGCCTGAAGTGGCGCGCCTATAACGTCGGCACCTCACGCATCGCCGAACTTGTCGGCGCGCAGCCCGTCACCATCCAGGCGGCTGAACTGCCGCAGGCATTGGCCACCGGCGTCGTGAACGCGTTCATGACCTCGGGCTCGACCGGCTACGACAGCAAGTCCTGGGAAACCATGACGCATTTTTACGATACGCAGGCATGGATCCCGAAGAACGTCACTTTCGTGAACAAGGCGGCTTTCGATGCGCTCGACAAGCCGACACAGGACGCGATCCTCAAAGCAGCCGCGGTCGCCGAAGAACGCGGCTGGAAGCTCGCGGAAGAAAAGGCGAAATGGTATCTCGAACAGCTTCAGGCCAACAAAATGAAAGTGCTGCCGCCGCCTCCGGCGCTGAAGTCCGGCCTCGAGAAGATCGGCGAGCAGTTGACGGCCGATTGGCTCAAGAAGGCCGGCGCCGACGGTGAAGCCGTGATCGCCGCCTATAAGAAGTAAGAGCAGCGTTATCTTGCGCTCGCAGCGTCCGGCGCTGATTGCCGGACGCTGCCATTTCGTGGGGAAATTCGCGAGGGAAGTCTCAACGAGCGCGATCAGCAGCAGGAGGGTAACGCGCTGCCTGGAACTGCAACGACGGAGCAATAATCAAAGACAGGTCGTGATGCCGCCGTCGACGTAGAGCGTATGCCCGTTGACGAAGGATGAGGCATCTCCCGACAGAAAAACGGCGGCGCCGATCAGTTCGTCAACGTTGCCCCAGCGCGAGGCCGGCGTCCGCTTCTCCAGCCACGCTGAAAACTCGGGATCGTCGACCAGCGCTTGATTCAGCGGGGTCTTGAAGTAACCCGGCGCGATGGCATTGATCTGCAGTCCGTGCTTGGCCCAATCGGCGCACATGCCGCGCGTGAGGTTCTTGATCGCTCCCTTGGTGGCGGTGTACGGGGCAATGCCCGGGCGGGCCAACTCGCTCTGGACCGACGCGATGTTGATGATCTTGCCCTTGCCGCGCGGGATCATGTGGCGCGCGACGGCCTGACCGACGTAGAAGGCGCTCGAGACATTGGTCCTGAGCAATTGCTCCCACTTCTCTTCCGGAAAATCCTCAAGCGGCGTGCGAAACTGCATGCCGGCGTTGTTGACGAGAATATCGATTACTCCGACCGTGCGCTCGATCGTGGCAATGCCTTCGCGGACATCCTCGGCGACGGTGACATCGAAACCGGCGACCGCAACCTTGTGCCCGGCTGCGGTCAAGCTCGCGGCGGCGGCCTCGAGCTTGCTACGCTCCCGTCCATTCAGGACCACGGAGGCGCCATGCTCGGCGAGCCCTCGTGCGATGGCGAGGCCGATCCCCTGGGACGATCCTGTGACGAGCGCTCGTTTGCCGGCCAGATTGAACAGTTCAAATGCCACGGCGGGACCTTCTCCATGCGTGCAGGTGGGTCGAAACGACCGTCCGAGCACCTTCCTGACGCCTGCCAGGCCGCTGCGAAGGAACGGATCCGGATGGACCTAGAAACACTGCACACCGCGGTCAAGCCAAAACGGCGGTGATCCAAGGTGACGCGCGTACCGGCGACCTTCCAGCCGCATGAATCTTCTTGACCGCAAAAAATCCACCCGTTCCACATGCCCATCGTCCGCAGCCTCACGGCCTGAATTCGCCGCAAATCTCGTCGCGGCGCAGCATGCAAAATGAGACTACCGGTCAAGTTGCGGCAGGTGGATTTGCGCGCTCCGCCCCAGTCATCGGCTAGCTTTCGCCCGGGGGTCCCGGTCGCAATGCATTGTGAAGGGCATGGCGATTTCGGAACGACCTATACAAAACTGGCGATACAAGGGAGGGGTTCGATGTTTAAAAGCTGTGCGGGACTGGTCGCGCTGAGCAGTCTGTTGCTTTCCGGCGCCGCCTTAGCTCAAGAGAAAATCAGGGTCGGCGTCACCGCGACCCTCGAAGGCACCTATACGGTGCTCGGCGAGGACGGAATCCGCGGCCACCAGACGGCGATCAACACGCTCGGCAAGAAGGTCGGCGACAAGGAAATCGAATTCATCATCGCCTCCACGGATGCGACGCCCGACTCCGCGGTCCGTGCCGTGCGCAAGCTGATCGAGCAGGACAAGGTCCAGATCCTGCTTTCACCCTTGTCCGGTGACGAAGGCATCGCGGTCAAGAACTTCGCCAAGACGCGCCCCGAGCTGACTTTCATCAATGCCGCTTCCGGCGCGCAGGAGACCACTTACGTCGACCCGGCGCCGAACTTCTTCCGCTACAACATGGACGGCGCGCAATGGCAGGTCGGGTTGGGCAAGTATGCCTATGAAACCAAAGGCTATCGCAAGATTGCGACGGTCGGGGACGATTATTCCTTCATCTATACGCAGGTGTTCGGGCTGGTGCTCGAGTTCTGCGGTGCTGGCGGACAGGTCACGAACCGGCAATGGGTGCCGCTCGGCACCAAGGACTTCGCCTCCGTCATTGCTGCTCTTCCCGACGATGTCGATGCGATCTATCTCGGCCTCGGCGGCGCCGACGCCGTCAATTTCCTGAACCAGTATCAGCAGGCCGGCGGCAAGGCCCGTTTGATGGGCGGCTCGATCATGGTCGACCAGACCATTCTCTCGGCCAAGGGCAATGCCAAAAATGCCCTCATCGGCACCATCGCCGCCAGCGGCCAAGCCGATACCTGGGAGGATCCAAGCTGGCAGAAGTTCGTGAAGGCCTATCAGGACGCCTTCCCGCCGAACAAGCGGTTCCCGAGCCCGTCGCTGCTCGCCACTAACTATTACAACTCGACGATGGCGCTGATCCTCGGACTGCGTCAGGTCAATGGCGATCTCAGCAACAACCAGGCGAAGCTCAAGGAAGCGCTTGCCAAGATCGAACTCGACGCGCCCAACGGCAAGATCAAGCTCGATTCCAACCGCCAGGCCATCGGGACCAACTTCGTCACCGAGGTGGTGGACGACGGCAAGGGCGCGTTGTTCAGCAAGGTCGTGAAGGTCATTCCCAACGTGAACCAGACCCTCGGTTACGACCCGGCCGTGTTCTCCAAGATCGGGCTGCCGAGCCGGACGGTTCCGGAGTGCAAGAAGTACTGAATTCTTCGCATTTGCGAACGGGCCCCGGTCACGCCGGGGCCCGGGCGCGACCCGGCAGCATGTGATCTACCCTTGCATTCTCGCGGCGGATGTTGAACGCTCATTGAAAAGACAAGAACATCCCGCGGGAGGGAAGGCATGAGCAAGGCTCTCGCCGTCTTCCACGGCCGGTTCGGTCGCGCGACGGTCTATCAGTTGAACCGCCCCTTCAACATGCACGCGCATCGCGAAGGGCACCTGATTTTTCATGTCGGTGGAACGCCAGCGCGCATTGATGTGTGCGATGAGCGATGGCTGCTCGCGGAAGACTCCATTGTTGCCGTCAATCCCTGGGAACCGCACAATTTTGTGCCGACGGACACGGAGAACGGGGCGATCTTCTTCGTCCTTTACGTCAACGCCGAATGGTTTGCCCCGGATGCGGCCCGGGCCCACAGCCTGCGGTTTGGCCGCACCTGCTTCAAGCGTACGGCTACGCTCGACAGGCATATTCGCCGCTCTGCCGCGCTGGTGTGCGGCGCGCCTTCGCTGAGCAGCCTGGACTGCGAGCTCAGGCAGTTGATCGACAGTTGTTATGACGAAAGCTGGCAGACGTCAGAGCCGGTGCAGGAGACGCGCACCGCCACCGCCGTCACCGACTTTCGCGTCCGCAAATCCATCAAGCTGATGTCCGAAAGCCCGGGCGCCGAGATCGAGCTGGATTCGATCGCGCGGGAGTCGGGGCTGTCGCGCCCACACTTCTACCGGCTGTTCCGCACCCAGACCGGCGTCACGCCAAACCTCTATCTCAATACACTGATCATGGAACAGGCACTGGACGCCCTGGTCGCGACCGAAGTGCCGATCGCCGATATCGGCTTCGATCTCGGCTTCTCCTCCCAGAGCGGTTTCACCCGCTTCTTCGCCGCGAATGTCGGAATGGCGCCGACGGAATACCGCCGCGCCGCCAAAGTCTTGCGCCCCTGAGTGCAACAGGCGCGAAAAGATACTGACAATCAAGTGCAAGGTCCGCGGCACCATTAGGATGCCCCAAAACGCGAGCCGAAACGGCCGCGGCGTCTGGGAGGACGGTATGGCGATGGCCGGGCTGCTACCGTGACAAGATTCATCGAACGCCATCCGGCGTGGGCGCTGATCCTGCTGATCGCTGTCGCGGTGCTGTTGTGGCTGATCCTTGCCGTCTGGCCACCCGGCCTCGAAGAGGCGATCGGCAGGAAGCGGGTCTTTCTCAACGCCCTATTCAACGGCATCACGCTCGGCAGCCTCTACTTCCTGGTGGCCAGCGGCTTCACGCTCATCTTCGGCCTGATGCGCAACGTCAATCTGGCGCATGGCTCGCTCTATCTGTTCGGCGGCTACATCGGTTACGCCATCAGCGTCTGGACCGGCTCATGGGTGCTCGGTTTCATCATCGCGTTTCTCGGTGTGGCGCTGGTCGGCATCGTCCTGCAAATCGTCGTCTTCCGTCGCATGGAGGGCGAGGATTTGCGCCAGACCATGGTCACGATCGGGCTTTCGATCGTGTTTGCGGACCTGATGTTGTGGGTATTCGGCGGCGATTTCTATCAGATCCAGACCCCGAGCTGGCTGGTCGGCCCGATCGAATTGCCGCTGGTCACCGCAGTCAAATCGTCGGGCGAGGCGGTCTACCTGCGCTACCCGATGGTGCGGCTCGTGATCTTCGTCGCAGCGGTGGTGATCGGCATCGTGATGTGGCTGGCGCTCAACCGAACCCGCGTCGGCATGATGGTGCGCGCCGGCGTCGATGACCGCGACATGCTTGCTGCGACCGGCGTGCCGATCCAGCTCGTCTTTGTTGCCGTGTTCGCACTCGGCGCAGGGCTTGCCGGCATCGCGGGCGTCGTCGGCGGAACCTTTCAGTCGATTTCGCCCGGCGAAGATACCCGCTTTCTGCTGGCTTCCCTCGTCGTCGTTATCGTCGGCGGCATGGGATCGATCCCGGGCGCGGCGCTGGGCGCCGTCATCATCGGCCTCGCCGAGCAGCTCGGCTCCGTCTACATCCCGACTTATGCAATCGTCGTAACCTTCCTCATCATGGTGCTGGTGCTGGCGGTGCGGCCGCAGGGCCTACTTGCGAGGCGCTGACATGTCGTTGGTCCAGGGTGCGCATCCTCAGACCAGTCAGCCGGCAGGAGCGCGCGCGGCGTTATTGGCATGGCCGGAATTCAACAAGCCGGCTGTCTGGCTGGTCGCCGTGATCCTCTTGATCATGCCGTTCATCGCTAACGCCTTCTTCCTGATCGAGATCTTTGCCACCACGCTGATCCTCGGGACCGTCGCTCTCAGCCTGATGTTCCTGGCGGGCTATGGCGGCATGGTCAGCCTGATGCAGCTCACCGTCGCCGGCTTTGCCGCCTACATGGTCGCGGTGTTCGGCATGAGCGCCAACACCAATATCAGCCTCGGCTGGCCGTGGTGGCTCGCAACGCCGATGGCGCTGGTGCTCGCAACCGTCTTCGGCACGCTCGGCGGCGCGCTCGCGGTGCGCACCGAGGGCATCTACACCATCATGATCACGCTCGCGATCGGCGCGGCCTTCTACTATTTCACCAACCAGAACTGGCCGATCTTCGGCGGCCACACCGGCATCAACACCATCGCCACGCCGAAATTCTGGGGTGTCGACTGGCGCTCCGACGTCCCCTTCTATTACGTCACGCTGGGCGTCGCGGCGTTCTGCTATTTCGCCGTTCAATATGTCTCGCGCGCTCCGTTCGGGCTCGCGCTGCAGGGCGTGCGCGACAATCCCCGCCGCATGGCGGCGCTCGGCTATAATGTCAACGCGCACCGCGTGGCAGCCTACGCGTTCGCGGCCTTCATCGCCGCACTCGGCGGCGTCCTGCAGGTCTGGAACTACCGGCAGATCTCGCCCGGCTCGGTCAGCGTCGGCGCCTGCATTGATATCCTGATCATCGCCGTGGTCGGCGGCATCACCCGCCCCGTCGGGCCCTTCATCGGCGCCTTCATCTTCGTCATCCTGCGTACCTTCGCGCTCGATCTGCTGGTCAAGTTAGGGCTCGACGGCAATCGCTTCCGGCTGCTGATCGGCCTCGGCTTCCTCGCCATCGTGTTCTGGTCGTCGGACGGCGTGATCGGTCTCTGGGAGCGATGGCGCCGTCGCACGGCTGTTCCAGAAAAACGCGCAAGCGGAGGCCACGGTCATGGATAGCGCCGCGCCACGCTTTTCGGCCGTCGGTGCCGGCGCCGCGCTGGAGCTGCGCGGCGTGACGCGGCTGTTCGGCGCGCTCGCTGCCCTGACCGACGTCACCATCACGGTTCGCCCCGGCGAACGCCGCGCCGTGCTCGGCTCCAACGGCGCCGGCAAAACGACGCTGTTCAATTGCGTGACCGGCGACTTTCCGCCGTCCTCCGGCACCATCCGCTTCTTCGGCGAGGACATTACCCACTTCCCGCCATACGAACGCATCAGGCGCGGCTTGCGCCGCACCTACCAGATTTCGGCGCTGTTCCCCGGCCTCACGGTGAGGGACAACGTCTACCTCGCCTGTCGCGGCGTTTCTCGCGGACGGTTTTCTCCGCTGCGCCCGGGGGCGAACGATGCCCTCATGCATGCGACAGAGGCGCTGATCCAGGCGGTGCACCTGACATCGGTCAGGGAGCAGCGGGTCGCGGAGCTCGCGCACGGCCAGCAGCGGCAGCTCGAGATCGCGCTCGCGCTCGCCGGCGCGCCCCGTTTTATCCTGTTCGACGAACCGGCCGCGGGCCTGTCCCCCACCGAGCGGCGCGAACTGATCGATATCCTGACGTCGCTGCCCGCCCATATCGGCTACATCATCATCGAGCACGACATGGATGTCGCGCTTCGCGTCGTCGAAAGCGTCACGATGATGCACAACGGCCGTGTCTTCAAGGAAGGCCTGCCGCACGAGATCGAAGCCGACCCGGAAGTGCAGGAGCTCTATCTGGGGGCCGGCCATGAGTGAGATCCGCCGTTCAGCGCCTGCCCTCGAAGTCCGGGGCCTCGACGTTTACTACGGCCATTCCCATGCGCTGCAGGGAGTCGAGCTGACGCTGGATTCCGGCGTGTTCTCGGTGGTCGGCCGCAACGGCATGGGCAAGACCACGCTGTGCAAGACCATCATGGGCTTGCTGCGGGCGAGCGGCGGTTCGGTTCGCGTCCGCGGCGAGGATATCACCCGCCTTAGCCCGGCGCGGATCGCGCAGCTCGGCGTCGGCTACGTTCCGCAAGGGCGACGGCTGTGGCGCTCGCTCAGCGTGGACGAACATCTGCGGCTGGCAGCCGGGATGCGGCGCGGCGTCTGGACCATCGACCGCATCTACGAGACCTTTCCCCGCCTTGCCGAGCGCAAGGACCACGGCGGCGGGCAGCTCTCGGGCGGCGAACAGCAGATGCTGGCGATCTCTCGCGCGCTTCTGACCAATCCGCACCTCCTCATCATGGACGAGCCGACCGAAGGCCTTGCGCCTGTTATCGTCGCCCAGGTCGAGGAAATGCTGGTGCGGCTTGCCGAAGACGGCGAGATGTCGGTGCTGGTGATCGAGCAGAATATCGGCGTCGCCACGGCGATTTCGAAGAACGTCGCGATCATGGTCAATGGCCGCATCAATCGCATCATCGACTCCGCGCGACTTGCCGCCGACCGCGAGCTGCAACAACGGCTGCTTGGTGTTGGAGTCGTTGGAGTCCACGCCGAGCCGGACGCGGATATCGAAGGCGCGGATGCAGGCGCCGAAGCCAAGGCGCATCCCGCACCGCCGCGCGCGTCGAGCACAGCGCCAATCCGCATCTATATCTCCAATCCCACGCTGCCGACGCGCTGGTCGCAGCCGGCGCCGATTGCGCGCATCGAGGCCGCCGCGCGCACGCTTTCGACGGGCATCACCCGGATTGAAGACGCCGCACGGCAGAAACGCCAAGCCGGTGCCGTCGTTCAAACCGCATCCGGGCCACCGGTCGTTCTCGTCGTCGGCACCCTCGATACCAAGGGCGAGGAGTTGCGCTTCATTCGCGACGTGATCGCCGAACACGGCTTGCGGACGCGCCTGGTCGACGTCTCCACCAGCGGCAAGCTCTCCGCCTGCGACGTCTCCGCCCAGGAAATCGCGCTCAATCATGGGCGCGGCGGGTCGAGCGTGTTCGGCTCGGACCGCGGCGCGTCGGTGACCGCGATGGCCGACGCCTTCGCCAATTGGCTGCGCCGTCAGGGTAATGTCGCAGGCATCATTTCGGCGGGCGGCTCCGGCGGCGCCTCGCTGGTCGCGCCGGGCATGCGCGGCCTTCCCGTCGGCGTGCCGAAACTGATCATCTCATCCGTCGCGTCGGGAGATGTCGGTCCTTATGTCGGACCTGCCGATATCACGATGATGTATTCGGTCACCGACGTGCAGGGCCTCAATTCGATCTCGCGTGCCGTGCTCGCCAACGGCGCCAACGCCATCGCCGGCATGGTGAAGGCGCGTCTCGACAATCAAAGCGCGGCCGGGCGTAACGCGCGGGTTGCGTTACCCGCTGTCGGCATCACCATGTTCGGCGTGACGACGCCCGCCGTGCAGAAGATCACGGCGGATCTGCGCAGCGATTTCGCATGCCTCGTCTTTCACGCCACCGGCGTAGGCGGCCGCTCGATGGAAAAGCTGGTCGATTCCGGAATGCTCGCGGCCGTTGTCGATCTCACGACGACGGAAGTCTGCGATCTCCTGATGGGCGGTGTATTCCCCGCCACCGACGACCGCTTCGGCGCGATCATCCGCAGCCGCCTGCCCTTCATCGGCTCCGTCGGTGCGCTCGACATGGTCAATTTCGGCGCGGCCGACACCATTCCCGAGCGCTATCGTCAGCGCAAGTTCCACGTTCACAATCCGCAGGTGACCTTGATGCGCACCACACCGGAAGAGAACGACCGCATCGGCCGCTGGATCGGCGAAAAGCTCAACCGGATGGACGGGCCGGTACGCTTCTTCCTGCCGGAAGGCGGCGTCTCCGCGCTCGACGCGCCGGGCCAGCCGTTCTGGGATCCGGAAGCGGACGCGGCGCTGTTTACCGCGCTGGAACGCAGCGTTCGCCAGACCGGCAATCGCCAGCTCATCCGCATCAGGCGCCACATCAACGAGCCGGAATTTGCATCCGCCATCGTCAACGCGCTCCGTCCCCTGGTCGGACGCCCGGGGACACGTCGGAAAATCGCGAGGTGACCATGGCGAAGTTCGAACGTTCAGCCATCCTGAAGAAGTTTCGCAACATGGCCGCCAAGGGGGAGCCGATCGTTGGCGGCGGCGCGGGCACTGGCCTATCGGCCAAATGCGAGGAAGCCGGCGGCGTCGATCTGATCGTGATCTACAATTCCGGCCGCTACCGCATGGCAGGACGCGGCTCCCTCGCCGGGCTGATGCCCTATGGCGACGCCAACGCGATCGTGCTCGAGATGGCCGGCGAAGTGCTCCCCGTCGTCACCCGGACGCCGGTATTGGCGGGCGTCAACGGCACCGACCCGTTCCGCGACATGGATAATTTTCTCGATCAGTTGAAGGCGCTGGGCTTTGCCGGCGTGCAGAACTTTCCGACCGTCGGCCTGATCGACGGCGTATTCCGCGCCAACCTCGAGGAGACCGGAATGTCCTATGCGCTGGAGATCGACATGATCTCCAAAGCGCGCGACAAGGACATGCTGACGACGCCCTATGTGTTCAGTGAGAGCGAAGCCGCGGCCATGGCGATTGCGGGCGCTGACATCATCGTCTGTCACCTGGGCCTGACCACAGGCGGCGCGATCGGCGCGCATACCGCGCCGAAGCTCGAAGATTGCCCGGAACAGATCGACACCTGGGCTGCGGCGGCGCTCAGCGTCAATCCGGACATATTGGTGCTGGCCCATGGCGGCCCGATCGCCGAGCCCGCCGACGCCGACTTCATCATGAAACACACGCGCAAGTGCCACGGCTTTTACGGCGCATCGTCGATGGAGCGCCTGCCGGTGGAGCGGGCGCTCACGGAACAGGTTCGTAAATTTAAGGCGATCGGCGCGCGGTAACGCCGAGACCAAAGGGAGGAAGAGATGTCGGGGACTCTGGTTGGCGAATTGATCCTCTGGCTGATCATAGCGATCGTCGTGATCGCCATCGTCGTCTACATCGTGAACTGGCTCTATCACCGTTCGTCGAAGGAAGTGTCCTTCGTCCGCACCGGTCTCTTGGGCGAGCGCGTGGTGATCAATGGCGGCGCCTTCGTGCTGCCCTTCATTCACGACTACACGCCCGTCAACATGAACGTGCTGCCGATGGGCATCGTGCGCGCGAAGCATGACGCTGTCATCACCCGCGACCGCATGCGGATCGATATCGAGGCGGATTTTTACGTGCGCGTGCAGCCGACCCGCGAAGCGGTCGCGATTGCCGCAGCCACGCTCGGACGGCGCACGCTCGAGCCGGAGCAGTTGCACGCCCTGCTGTCCGGCAAGTTCGTCTCCGCCATACGTTCGGTTGCCGCCGAAATGACCATGGAGCAGATGCACGAGCAGCGCGGCGAGTACGTCACGCGGCTCAAGGCCGCCGCCGCCGAGGCGCTGGCCCAGAACGGCCTCGAGCTGGAGTCAGTCGCGATTACCGATCTCGACCAGACTGATCTCGAATATTTCAATCCGTCGAACCGGTTTGATGCCGAGGGTCTGACGCGGCTGATGGAAGATATCGAGGCCAAGCGTAAGCTGCGCAACGACATCGAACAGGATTCGATGATCAAGATCCGCTCCCGCAATCTCGACGCCGAACGTCAGGCGCTGGAGATCGAACGCGAGAGCGAGACCGCCCGCCTCGAACAGGAGCGCGACATCGAGATGCGCCGCGCTCTGCAGCGCACGGAAGTTGCGCGCGAACGCGCCTTGCGGGAGACCGAGGCCGAGCAGGCGCAGATTTCGGCGCGTGAGGCTATCGAGAAGGCGCGCATCGCCAACGAGCTCGCGATCGCCGAAGCCCGCATCGCCTCGGAACGCGAAACGAGACACCGCGAGATCGAGCGCACGCGCGCGGTCGAAGAGAAGGAGCTGCTGGCGCGCGAGGAAATCGAAAAAGCCAAGATCGCCAACCAGCGCGCGGTCGATACCGCCCGCATCGCCTCCGAGCGCGAGGTGCGGCAGCGCGACATCGAGCGCACCCGGACCGTCGAGGAAGCCGAGATCACGGCACGCGAGGCGGTCGAGAAGGCGCGCATACAGCAGGATCGCGCCGTCACCGACGCGCGGATCGCAAACGAGGAAGAAACCCGAAGGCGCGAAATCGAACGTACCCGCGCGGTCGAAGAAGCCGAGATCGCGGCGCGCGAGGCGACGGAGAAAGCGCGCATCGCCCAGACAACGATCGTTAACATCGAACGCATTGCGTCCGACGAGCGCACCCGCGCGCTGGAGATTGCGCAGGTCCGCACGATCCAGGAGGCCGAGATCGACGCGCAAAAGGCCGTGGAAGCCGCACGGATCGCGCGCGAACGGACACTCGCGGCCGAGCGGATCGCCGCCGAGCAGACCACACGCAAGCTGGAAATCGAGCGCAACCAGGCGCTGGAAGTTGCCGGCATCGCTGCGCGAGAGGCTACGGAAGCCTCCCGCATCGCCCAGGAAGAACGCGTTCGCTCACTCGAAATCGCGCGCAACCGCGCCGTCGAGGAGGCCGATATCGCCTCGCGCGAAGCGATCGAGGCCGCCCGCATCTCCCAGGAGAAGGTCGTCGCCGCGCAACGCATTCGGGCCGAAAGAGAAACAAGGGGACTTGAAATCGAGCGCACCGAAGCGATCGAGGCCGCCGAGCTCAAGCGGCGCGATGCCATCGAACGGCGGCGCGTCGAAGTGGAGCTGGCGCTGGAGGCTGAACGTATCGCCTCGTCCAGGACGCGCGAAGTGCTCAATATCGACCAGAAAAAGGCGGTCGAGATCGCCGACGAGGAGCGCGTGATCGCGCTTGCCGCCAAACGCTCCGAGCGCATCGATGCCGACCGCCAGGTCAAGCAGGCCGAGATCAATGCCCGCAAGGAAGTCGAGACCACCGACGTCTCGCGCGAACAGGCGCTGGAGGCCGCTCGGCTGGCACGCCGGCGCGCGATCGAGCAACTCGAAGTCGCCCGTGTCCAGGCGCTGCAGGAGGCCGAGATCGCTTCCCGCGAGGAAGTCGAGCGGGCGCGCATCGCCTCCGACCGTGGCCTTGACGAAGCCCGCATCGGCCGCGAGCGCGATCTGCGGAAACTGGAGGTCAATCGCGAGAAGGACGTCGAAACGGCGCTGATGGAAAAGGCGATCGCGCTTTATCAGAAATCTCTGGAGGAATCGGCAGCCAAGGTGGCGGCCGAAGATGCGCGCGTGCGCGCGACCGAAGCGGCCGAGCGCGTCGTCACCGCCCGCGAAAGCGAGATCGCCAAGCGACAAAAGACCGTCGAGGTGCTGCTGGCGGAGAAGCGGGCCGAGGAGACCCGTATCGCTGCCGACGCCGAGCGCGTGCGCGCCGCGGTCGAAGCCGAGGCGCAGCGGCTGCTCAACGAAGCGGAGAACGTGCTCACCGACCAGGCGCGCTACTCGCTGTTCCGCCGCAAGCTGCTCGACCGGATCGAGGGCATCGTGCGCGAGAGCGTCAAGCCGATGGAGAAGATCGAAGGCATCCGCATCCTTCAGGTCGATGGCCTCAACGGCAACGGTGGCGGCGGCAATGGCGGCCGCAGCGCCACCGACGAGGTGATCGACTCGGCGCTGCGCTACCGGGTGCAGGCGCCGCTGATCGACTCGATCCTTTCCGACATCGGCGTCGAGGGCGGCAGTCTCGCCAAGATGCCCGGCCTCATTCGCGAAGCGCGCGACATGCAGGGCATCAGGGATTCCACGCGCAAAAGCGGTGCGCCCAAATCCGATGCGCCTCCATCTCCGGCCCCCGGCGAGCCACCCGCCGAACGCGGACCGCGCAAGAAAGGATAAGCACGCGTCATGGCCCGGGTCTACGTCTCCACTGTCGTCAACGCTCGCAACGATCGCGTCTGGGCGCGCGTGCGCGACTTCAACGGGTTGCCGAATTGGCATCCCGCGATTGCGGAGAGCCGCATCGAGGGCGGCGAGCCCGCAGACAAGATCGGATGCGTGCGGGATTTTCGCCTGCGCAACGGCGATCGTATCCGCGAGAAGCTGCTCGGGCTGTCCGACTACGACATGTTCTGCACCTACTCCATCCTGGAATCCCCGATGGGCGTGGAGAACTACGTTGCAACGCTGCGGCTGACGCCTGTGACCGACGGCGACCAGACGTTTCTGGAGTGGACCGCCGAGTTCGACTGCGCACCGGAGCGGGAGAACGAGCTCGTCAGCAACATCGGAACCGGCGTGTTCCAGGGCGGATTCGACGCGCTCAAGCGCGCCTTCGGAGGCTAGCGTGCCGCATGTCGTCAAAAGCACGATCCTCAACGCGCCGACCGGTGTGGTCTGGAATGTGCTGCGCGACTTTAACGGCCACGACCGCTGGCATCCGGAGGTCGCCACCAGCACGATCGAGCGCGCACAGCCCGCCGATAAGATCGGCTGTATCAGACGCTTCAAGCTGCAGGACGGCTCGGAGCTGCGCGAGCAACTGCTGGCGCTTTCGGACCTTGAACAGACCTTCAGCTACTGCCTGCTCGATACGCCGATCCCGATGTTCAACTATGTCGCCCATGTACGCCTGCTTCCGGTCACCGACGGCGACCGCACGTTTTGGCATTGGGAATCCAGGTTCACCACGCGCCCCGCGGATGCCGAACGGCTGACGCAGATGGTCGCGGAACAGATCTATCAAGCCGGCTTCGATGCCATTCGCCAGCACCTGAAGGAGGCCGCATGAAAGCGGAGGCAATACCATGCCCGTTACGGTGAAGACATTCGCGAGTTTTGGCGAGGCCGCGTCGGCATTGTCGTCCGACCGCAGCGCGCGTTATCTCGGCGGTGGCACGCTTGTCATGCGCGCGCTCAACGAGGGCGACGTCTCGATTTCCACCGTCGTGCGTGCCACCGACCGCGCACTGTCTCATATTGATGTCGCAAGCTCGCGCGTGACGATCGGCGCCGGCGTCACCTTCGCGAGAATTCTGGCCGAGCGCGAACTCGCCTTTCTGCACGCCCCAGCTCGTTCAATCGGCGGGCCGGCCGTGCGTAACATGGGCACGGTGGGCGGCAATCTGTTCGCGCCCAACCCTTATGGCGATTTCACCGTCGCACTGCTCGCGCTAGATGCGACTGTTTCCGTCCAGGGCGGTCTTGGTGCGCGCGACATGCCTATCGAAGAGTTCCTGCAATCCCGCGAACGCCAGAGCGGCGCGCTGGTGCTAGCCATCTCCTGCCAGCGGCCCGCAAGCGCCGACGCTTTCCGCTATCGCAAGATCGCGCGCATCAAGCCCAAGGGCGGCTCGGTGATCACGCTTGCCGCGCACCTGCCAGTCAGCGGCGGCCGCATATCGGGAGCCCGCATCGCGCTCGGCTCGATGGCCGCCACGCAAATTCGCGCCAGAGCCGCCGAGCGCGCGCTGGAGGGACGTTCGCTTGACGATGCGGCGATCAACGCTGCTGCGGCGGTAGCCGCCGAAGGTATGTCGCCCACAGACAATGCCTTTGGCAGCGCCTGGTATCGCCGCGAGATCGTCGGCGTTCACCTTCGTCGCCTGTTATCCGGGCTGGAGTAAGCCATCATGACCAAGACCGCGCTCCAGTTTCGTCACAATGGCCGCGACGTCGCGCTATTCGTCGACGGCGGCGTCAATCTGCTGGTCGCGCTCCGCGAACAGATCGGCGACATGACGCCGAAATTCGGCTGCGGCCAGGGCGGTTGCGGGGCCTGCAGCGTGCTGATCGATGGCGAGCTGCATCTCTCCTGCCTGACGCTGGCGGAAGCCGCGAACGGGCGCTCGGTCGAAACACTGGACGGGCTGAAGGACGGTCCCAACCTGCATCCGCTGCAGCGCGCCTTCATGGAGCAGTTCGCGGCCCAATGCGGCTACTGCACGCCGGGCATGCTGATGGCGGCGAAGGCGCTGCTCGATCGCAATCCGTCGCCGAGCCGCGCCGAGGTCATCGAGGCGATCTCCGGCAACATCTGCCGCTGCACCGGCTACGAGCCGATCATCAACGCCGTGCTCGCCGCCGCTGCGAGTGGTCGCGCACGCGCCTAAAGGGAACGACCATGCTGGAACTGCGCAAGGACATCTTCGCCGACGAGCGCGACGAAAATTTGAAAGAGATCGGAAAGGGCACGCAGCGCCAGGACATGCTCGGCCATGTCACGGGCACTTCGACCTATTTCGATGACCATAAGCTGCAGGGCATGCTGCATCTGAAAGTATTGCGCAGCCCGCATGCACATGCCCGCCTGCGCCGCATCGATACGATGGAAGCGGAACGTTCGCCCGGCGTTCGCCGCATCATTCGCGGCGCCGATGTGCCGCGCAATCTCAATACGCTGCTCAGCCTGATCAATTTCGGCAAAGACGACGAGCCGTCGCTTGCGGTCGACAAGGTGCGCTACAAGGGCGAGCCCATCATCGCGGTTGTCGCCGACACTCCGCGAGAAGCCTATGAGGCGATGGCGAAGGTGCGCGTTGACTACGAGCCGCTGTCCGCAGTGTTCGACGTCGAGGAAGCCCTGAAGCCGGGCGCGCCCGTCGTCAACGAGGTCTACCCCAAGAACACCTTCATCTATCACGACGTCTATGATCACCAGAAGCTGCGCTTCGGCGATGTCGAGCGCGGCTTCGCCGAGGCCGATCACGTCCTCGAACAGCGCTACCAGATGTCGCCGATCGAGCATGCGCCGACCGAGACCAACGGCTCGATCGCAGCCCCCGATACCAACGGACGTTATGTCGTCTACACCTCGACGCAGGCGCTGTTCTTCTCGCTCGATACCTGCGCCAAAATCCTCGACGTCCCCTCCAACACCTTCCACTTCATCGGCGGAACCGTCGGCGGCGGCTTCGGCGGCAAGGTGGATACGCTCACCGAGCCGCTCGCCATTCTCGGCGCGATGCTGACCGGGCGTCCGGTGCGCTACCAGCTCGGCCGCGAGGAGGAGATGCAGTTCGGCTCGCCGCGCGGCGCCGAGCGGATCTACATCAAGGACGGCATCAAGCGCGACGGCCACATCGTCGCCCGCAAGATCTGCGCCTATTTCGACAGCGGTGCCTATACGCGGCTTTCAAGTTACGCCGTGGTCAAATGCGTGGCGCACCTGCCCGGCCCCTACACGATTCCGAACGTCCATGGCGACGTCTACTGCGTGTTCACCAACCGGACGCCGGCCACCGCGATGCGCGGCTTCGGCGTCACGGCGATGGACTTTGCGCTCGAATGCCAGATGGACAAGCTCGCCCATCTCGTCGGCATCGACCCGATGGAGTTCCGCATCCTCAACGCCTACCGCGACGGTGACATGAAAGCACACCGGCGTGAGGCCAAGAACACCGCGTTGATCGAATGCGTCCAGGTCGCCGCCGAAAAAGCCAAGTGGCCGCTGCGCGAAGAGTTCAAACGCATGTCATCGCGCAAGGACGGCGGCGTCAGCCGGGCGGCGATATCGCCGACGCCGATCGAGCCTGTCCCGCAACGCGCCGCGGTCTCACAGCAGCGGACCACCTACGATCGCGCGCCTCCTGCGCCGATCCACGAACCGCCGCCACCCGCGCCGCCCCCTCCTCCAAGGCCGCCATCGCCATCACACGGCGCCACGCGCTTTTCTTCCGTCTTCGGCACCAGGAGGCGCTGACCATGGCAAAGCATCGCGGACGCGGCATCGCCTCGATCAACTATCCCATCGGCATGAACCTCGGCGGCGACCCCAGCCAGGCGCTGGTTCATTCCAACCCCAGCGGCAAGTTCACCGTATCGCTGTCGTCGATCGACCTCGGCCAGGGCATGAAATCGGTGACGCGGCAGATCTGCGCGGAGACGCTCGGCGTGCCGGTCGAGGACGTCTATGTCGATACCGCTGATTCCGACACCGGACCGCACTGCATGGGCTCGTTCGCGTCACGCGGCACGCACCGCGTCGGCAACGCGGTGATGGCGGCAGCCAGGGAGGCGCGCGGCGTCATGATGGAGGCCGCCGCCGAGGAACTGGAGGTCAACGCTGCGGATCTTGAGACCGACGGGCGCGGCAACATCCACGTCAAAGGCGCGCCGCACCGTTCGATCTCCACCAAGGACGTCGCGATCGCCGCGCAATTCAAGCAAGGCAAGACCATATCGGGACGCGGCATCTTTCTGGTGCCGTTATCTGAGGTGAACCCCGAGACCGGCGAAATGTCGCCGGCGACCTGCTACGCGCACGCCTGCCTGGTCGCCGAGGTCGAGGTCGACGACGAGACCGGCGAGATCGCGATGGTGCGCATGGACAGTGCATACGAACTGGGCCGCGCGCTCAATCCGCGGCTGGTGGAGCAGCAACTCGTCGGCGGTGCGTGGATGGGGATCAGCCACGCGCTGTTTGAAACGCCCGAGCCTTATTATCCCGATCCGGCGCACGGCCCGCGCGATTTCGTCGAATACCTGATGCCCGGACCCGGTGACATCTGCCCGCACGATATCGCGGTGCTGGAACGCCCCGCGGCCGACGGACCGTTCGGCGCCAAGGGCCCGGGCGAGATGTGCGCCAATCCGGTGCTCCCTGCGGTCGCCAACGCCATCTTCAATGCGGTTGGCGTGCGGATGGATGAATTGCCGATCACGCCGGAAAAAGTTTTGCGGGCGATCAAGGCCCAAGGCGGCGCACGACCGCAGGCACGGCGCTGAGGCAGAACATGACGGTCCGCGGCAACATCGTCGGCATCGACAGCCCGGAGGCGCTGGAGCGAGCGTTGCGGACGGCATACTACCTTGCGGACGAGGGCCTAGCGACGGCAGCCTACCTTGCGCTGGCGCTTGGCAAGCCGCTGCTGCTGGAAGGCGCGCCCGGCGTCGGCAAGACGGAAGCCGCAAAAGCGATCGCCGCCGTCCTCGGCCGCCGCCTGATCCGCCTGCAATGCTATGAAGGAATCGACGCAGCCGCCGCGCTTTACGAGTGGAACTATCCGCGCCAGATGCTCGCGATCCGCCAGGCGGGCGAGGAGACGATCGACATCTATGGCGAGACGTTTCTGATCGAACGGCCGATGCTCGCCTCGTTGCGCGCGCCTGACTCCACTGTCCTACTGATCGATGAAATCGACCGCGCCGACCAGGAGTTCGAGGCCTTTCTGCTGGAATTCCTCTCCGATTTCCAGATTTCCATTCCCGAGCGTGGCACCGTTCGCGCCGCCGAGCGCCCGGTCGTCGTGCTGACCTCAAACCGCACCCGCGATCTGCATGAAGCGTTGCGCCGCCGCTGCGTCTATCACTGGATCGATTATCCCACTGCCGAGCGCGAGGCGCGTATCGTCATGATGCGGGCTTCCAGTGTCGCCGAAGCGACCGCGCGCGCGGTCGTCGCCGCCGTCGGCAAACTCCGGCGCGAACCGCTCAGCAAGGCGCCCGGAATCGCGGAAGCCGTGGACTGGGCCGAAGCCGCCACACTGCTGCACGCGCGCGGCGCCCGCTGGCCGGATGCGTTCAAGCGCTCGATCGGGGTTGCACTGAAGGACGAGGAGGATCTCACCTTCATCTCCGGCCGGCTCGACGCCCTGATTGCGGAGGCTGCCGCGTGAGCGACGAACCTCAATTGCCACGCGCTGCCGGCGTGTTCGTATCCTTTGTCGCTCTATTGCGCGCCAACGGATTTGCAGTGGCGCCGGAACAAACGACTACGTTCCTGGCCGCCATCGAGTTGCTGGGTCCGCGCAGCCTCGAAGCCATTCGGCAGGCTGGATTGGCAACGCTCGCGCCGCCACCCGAGCGGCGCGCGACCTACGACCGGCTGTTCGACATCCATTTCCTCGGCAGCGAAGCAATCGATCGCGCGGGCGCCGAAGATGAGGAAGTGGTTCGCCTGCAGGAGGAAGGCCGCGGTGAGGACGAAACATTGCTCGCCGATGAAGCCAACGAATCAGGACTTGCCGCCGCCCGCGCGGAAGCGCTGGTCGAACGCCGCTTCACGCCGGGCGCGACCGGCGATGTGCTGCGCCGGCTCTCGCGCGAGGCGCCTGCGCGGCTGCCACGGCGGCGCGGTCACCGGCGCAGGCGCGCCCGGCGCGGTCCCTGGGCCGATCTGCGGCGAACCTTGCGCGAGAGCGTGCGCAACGACGGCGAAGTGCTGCGGCTCGGCCGGCTGAAGCGGCGCACCCGGCCGCGTAAGATCCTGCTGCTGATCGACGTCTCCGGCTCGATGAAGGGACGCACCGACGACAACATGAAGCTCGCGCATGCGCTGTCGCACGCGGCTCCCAACGTCGAAGTGTTCACCTTCGGCACCCGCCTCACCCGCGTCACCCGCGCGCTCCGTCTCAAGCGCCGCGAGCAGGCGCTGTTCGCCGCCGCGCATCTGGTCAGCGATTGGGACGGCGGCACCCGCATCGGCGACGCACTGCAGGCGTTCCTGGCGGTACCGCGGTTCGGCAGCTATGCGCGTGGCGCCGCCGTCGTCATCCTCTCCGACGGGCTCGAACGTGGCGATCCCTCCGCGCTACGCGACGCCGTTGCAAAGCTGTCGCGGCGCGCCTGGCGCCTGAGCTGGCTAACGCCGCTGGCGTCGGGCCCCGGCTTTCAGCCGCAGACCGAAGCGCTGATCGCGATCCGCCATTTCGTGGATGATCTGGGCGATGGCGGCTCAACCGCCGCGATCGTTTCGCATGTGCTCTCGCTTGGACAAAGGAAGGCCGCGTGACCGATATCGTCGATGCCCATCACCACATCTGGCGCCAGGCCGACCTGCCCTGGCTTGTCGGCCCGATGCAGCCGCGCATCTTTGGCCCCTATGAGCCGATCCGCCGCGACTATCCGATCCAGGAATATCTTGGTGACCTCGCAGGCTCCTGCGTGACGCGGTCGGTCTACGTGCAGACCAACTGGGCCAACGATCGCTTCGAGGACGAAACGGCCTGGGTGCAAGAGACCGCAAAGGACCATGGCTGGCCGCACGCTATCGTCTCCTACGCCGACTTCAACGTCGATGATATCCGCCCGCAGCTTGATGGTCTGGCGCGCTATCCGCTGGTGCGCGGCGTGCGCATGCAACTGCATTGGCACGAAAACCCGCTCTATCGTTTTGCCGCGCGACCGGACCTCTGCGCCGATCCGAAGATACGCCGCAACATCGCGCGGCTCGCCGATTATGGCTTCAGCTTCGATCTGCAGGTGTTCGCGCCGCAAATGGAAGATGCCGCAGGCCTCGCGGAAGCCTGTCCCGATGTAACCTTCATCCTGCAGCACGCCGGCATGCTGGAAGACCTTTCGCCGCAGGGTCGATCCGCCTGGCGCACCGGCATGACCCGGCTCGCGGCCTGCCCGAACATCGTCTCAAAGCTTTCCGGGCTCGGCACCTTCATCCACCGCAACGACCCGGCGCACGTAGCCGGTGTTGTCACCGAAACGGTCGCGATCTTCGGCGCCGAGCGCTGCCTGTTCGGCTCCAATTTTCCGATCGAGAAACTCTGGACCAGCTATCGCGAACTGATCGACGTCTATCTCGCCGCGACGGCCGCGCTTGCCGCGGATCAGCGCGACGCCGTTCTGCGAACGACTGCTTTGCGCGTCTACCGGCTTGACCGATGACGGCGCGCGGATCCGCCAATGAAAAGGATGTGGGAGGGAACAGATGCCGCTTGAAATCAAGATCCTGGACTATGGGGATATCGAACTGGAATCGAGCTTTCTCGTGCTCGGCCGCGATTGCGGCCGGACCCGCCGTGTCCTGACGCTCGGCTTCCTGATCGTCGGCGGCCCCTATCCGGTGGTGATCGACACCGGCTACCGCTCCAACCAGATCATGGAAACGCTGGGCATGCGCGGGCTCCAGTTCCACGAGAACATGATCGAGAACCAGCTTGCGCGCCACGGCGTGCGCATGGGCGACGTCCGTTTCGTCTGCCACACCCATCTGCACATCGATCATGCCGGCAAGGACGATCTGTTTCCGATGAACACGACGGTAGTGCTCAACCGCAAGGAGCTGGAATATTCCGTCTCCGGCCTGATGCATCCGCAATATCCGGCGCCCGATATCAAGCATCTGATCGACCGCCTGCACACCAAGAGCGCACTGCGCTTCCTCGATCTCGAAGTGACCGGGCCGATCGAGCTGATGCCGGGCGTCTATTGCGAGGCCGCCAACGCCCACACCGAAGGCTCGATGAACATCCATGTTCACACCGCCGACGGCATCGCCACCATCTGCGGCGACGTGATCTACGATTTCAACGACCAGATCGTGAATCCCTTCCACGAAATCCATGATTGGGAGCCGCGCACCACGGGCAATCACGGCACCAGCAAAAGAGCAGAGAAGGCGGCAATCAAAAAACTCCTGAGCAACTCGCGCTACCTCCTTCCGGTGCACGACCGGCCGGCCAAGATCGAAGGCGGCATGGTGGTCGGCCGGCTGCACGACCAAGTGCCCGGCCCCATCGTTCAGAGCTTGCCGCAACGCCACTGGTTCCCGGCCTGAGCGCTGAAAGGACCGACCGATGACGCACGTGACGCTGCGCCCGGAATTCGAAACGTTGATCGATCCCTATGCGCCGGTCGGCCAGGTCGGCACGGGTTTTGAATTCACTGAGGGGCCGATCTGGCACCCGGTCCATCACTTCCTGCTGTTTTCGGATATGCCGGCCGACGTGCGCCGCCGGTGGGATGCCAAGCGCGGCGTCGTCGAGGTCAAGCGTCCGTCGAACAAATGCAACGGCATGACTTATGACACCGAGCTCAATTTGATCGTCTGCGAGCACGCCACCTCGTCGTTGATCCGCGAACGACCCGACGGAAGGCGCGAGGTGATTGCCTCGCATTTCGAGAATCAGGAGCTCAACAGCCCGAACGACGTCTGCGTACATTCGAACGGCGCGATCTATTTCAGCGATCCCTGGTATGGCCGCATGCCCGTCTACGGCGTCGAGCGGCCGCGCCAGCTCGGCTTCCAGGGCGTCTATCGCGTTCCGCCCGGCGGTGGCCCACCGAAACTCGTGGTCGATCGGCACATGTTCGATCAGCCGAACGGCCTTTGCTTCTCGCCCGACGAGCGCCTGCTTTACGTCAACGATACCACGCAGGCGCTGATCCGCGCCTTCGACGTCGAAGCCGATGGCTCGCTCGCCAACGCGCGCGTCTTCGCCAGCGGCATCCGTTCCGAACTCGAGCCCGGCCTGCCCGACGGCATGAAGTGCGACCAGCGCGGCAATGTCTGGGTCACGGCGCCCGGCGGTGTCTGGGTCTATTCGCCATCAGGCGAGTTGCTCGGCAAGGTGCGCGTGCCCGAACTCGTCGCCAATCTCACCTGGGGCGGCTCTGATTTTCGCACGCTCTATCTGACTGCCACGCATTCGGTCTATGCGATTCCGGTCAGGGCCGGACCGCGCCACGAGCCCTATATGAGCGGCCGCACCTCGTCCGGTCCTGATACGGCCTCTGCCACGCCTGCCTCACCACAACTTACCGGCGGCGACATGCAGCTCGATCCTCGGCGCTGCGCGATGATCATTCAGGATTTGCAGAACGACGTGATCATGGAGGGTGGCGCATTCGCCGATTCCGGATCGCCGGTTCATGCGCGGCAGCAGCGGGTGGTCGATAATGTTCGCCGCTTGGCGGAGGCGGCGCGGGCGCGCGGCGTCGTCATCATCCATGTCTGGTTCATCGTCGAACCTGGCGCGCCCGGCGTCACGCTCAACGCACCGCTGTTCGAAGGTCTGGTCGACAGCGGCGCGATGGTGCGCGGAAGCTGGGGTGCCGCCCCGGTGCCGGGGCTTGAGCCGCGCGCCGGCGATTTCATCGTCGAGAAGATGCGCATGAGCGCCTGGGAAGGCACGCGGCTGGAGACCATCCTGAAGGCGACCGGCCGCGACATGATCATCAACACCGGCGCCTGGACCAACATGTCGGTCGAGCACACGGCCCGCACCGGCGCCGACAAGGGCTACTTCATGATCGTGCCGGAAGACTGCTGCTCGACCATGAACGCAGACTGGCACAACGCCTCCATCAACTTTGCGATGCAGAACGTCGCCGTCGTCACCAACGCCGATGCGGTTATCAGGGGATTGGGATGACCAGAGCACGGCCATGCCAAAACTCTTTCACCTGAGCTGCTCGCCGCGCGCGGATTCGGAATCCTCAGCCGGCGCGCGCGTCTTTGTCGACCGCTTTCAACAAGCGCGGCCCGACTGGGACATCGACGTGATGAACTTGTGGCGGGATCACCTGCCGGAGTTCGAAGGCTACGTACTGGAGGCCAAATATGCCCGCATCAACGGGCGGGCCTTCACCGATTCACAGCGCGACGCCTTTGCGGTCACCGAGCGTATCGCGCTCCGCTTCGCGCTCGCCGATCGCGTGCTGATCTCGACGCCGATGTGGAATTTTGGCATTCCCTACAAGCTGAAACAATGGATTGACGTGATCACGCAGCCCGGGCTGGCGTTCCGCTTCGATCCGGCGCAAGGCTATTTGCCCTTGTTCAAGGACCGGCCGACGGTCATCATTCTCGCCAGTGGCAGCGACTTCGTCACCGGCATGAATCGTGGACGCATCGACATGGCGACGCCCTACCTGCGCGAGGCGCTCCGCTTCATCGGCGTCAGCAACGTGCGTTTCGTGCCGATCGGGCCGACCACCGGGCCGTTCGAACCGACCCGGGCGGCACGCGAAGGCGCACATCGGCGGCTGGCCGAGATGGCTGCGCGATTCTGACCCGCAAGGTTGGCGGAACCGGAACATTTGCGGCAATATTGCGCGTACAGGACCGCATCAAAGGAGACTTCCGTTGAAATGTTATGAGCTACAGGGACCGAGCGGAATCGATGGACTTGCCCTCGTGGATAAGCCTGTGCCGACGCCCGGCGACGGCCAGGTGCTCGTCCGGCTCAGGGCGGCAACGCTGAACTATCGCGATCTCATCACCGTCAAGGGCGGCTACGGCTCGCGTCAGAAATTTCCGCTCGTACCGGTTTCGGATGGCGCGGGCGTGATCGAGCGGGTAGGCCCAGGCGTGCGGGAATTCGCAGCCGGCGATCGCGTCATCGGCAGCTTCTTCGAAGGCTGGATCGGCGGCGAACCAAGCGAAGCAAAAATGCGCTCAGCCCTCGGCGGCGCGGTGGACGGGGTCCTTGCCGAATATCGGGTTTTTCCGAAACACGCGCTGGTCCGAACACCGGAGCACCTCAGCGACATCGAAGCCGCCGCGCTTCCCTGCGCCGGGCTCACGGCCTGGAGCGCGATCGTCAAGCTCGGCGGCGTGAAGCCCGGGCAAACTGTTCTGACGCAGGGGACCGGCGGCGTATCCCTGTTCGCAGTTCAGTTCGCCAAAATGTGCGGCGCGCGCGTCATCGCAACCTCATCCAGCGACGCGAAGATCGAACGCCTCAAGCAGCTCGGTGCCGACTATACCTTGAACTACAAGACGACGCCCGACTGGGGCAAGAAAGCCCGCGAATGGAGCGGTCACGGCGTCGACCTGGTCGTGGAGGTGGGCGGGGTCGGTACGCTGAACGAATCGATCCGGGCGACCAGAATCGGCGGCACGATCGCGTTCATCGGCGTGCTCGCCGGGCCGCCGCCATCCGACCTGCGGCTCCCCTTGATGGTCATGCAGCAGCAGCGGCTGCAGGGCGTCACCGTCGGATCGGTCGAGGATCTCCAGGCGATGGCGGATGGGATTGCCGTCAACGGCATGAAGCCGGTGATCGACAGAACGTTCCGTTTCGATCAGGTCAGGGACGCTTTTGCGCACATGGAGAGCGGTGCGCATTTCGGGAAGGTGGCGATCGAGATCAGATGAAGCGCCATCCCGCTAACCCGCGGCCAACTCCGTCAGCGTCGCGGGCGGCCGCCCGGATCGCCGTTGTCTGATAAAATCTGAGCCGTGCCGCCGATGCCACGCCGAAACGCTTCGTCAAACGTAACGCCGCGTACTTCCCAGACGTGCGTCCGGCCTTCCCAGTCAATTCGCCAACGCGTGACCCATCCAAGCTCGCGATCATTCCAAACCAGATGTCCGACCAACGCGAGTTCCCCACCCTGCTCGGTCGCAAGCGGCGCCAGAGCCGACGATGGCCTAGTCTCGAGCTTCGCGCCTTCCAGGCCCGATTTCGCCAACGCGGCCATGCTGGGCAGCACGATGTTCATCCCGCGCCTGTCGGCGGCTGCGAGCAACGCGTCGCGATGCAAATCGGACTGAACTCCATCCGCCGTGACAATAAAATTCCTCGGGCCCTGCTCCATCTCGATGAAAACGGCCAGCCGCGGGCGATGTGAAAGCCATGGCTTGAGGCCGAGCGCCTTGAGGACGCCGTCGATTTTCTTTTCGTCAAAATCGACCGTCAGATCGTAGGGCCGATCGCGGGTACCCTGCTCGTCACGAACAGGCTTGCCTGCAAACTGGTCGCGATAACTGAATGCCCTGACGAAGCTTTTTGCGTTCGATTTGTACGCCGCCAATCGACGGTCGCCCGCGAGTTTCTGTGCGCCGGATACCTTGATCAGGACGTCCTCCAAACAGGAGGCAAAGCCGATGATGCGGTTGCCTTCGCCCTGTCCCGTGACGACAGTCTGCGCCCGATACAGATCAGCTCCCGCCGCCATAGCTCCGGTGCACCAAACCAGGGCTGTTGCAACGAGTATACCGACGATGGTGGCTGCGCCAAGCCATACCAAAACAGGCTGGCGTCTCGTCATAGGCAGATCAACCACGATGAGGCTTCCGCGATTCCTCAAGCTCTTGTCTTGGAACATTGGCTAATGCAAGCCCCAGAAATATCGTTTTAAGAAAGCCCTCCCCGCTGGTGGGCCTTCAACCCTAGCATTATGTATCTTCGCTGGGAAAAACATACGCGCGGGTCCAATGACAGGGTTCCGACCTGCAAGATTTTCCCGAGTTTTGCGGTCATTTCAGGATCGCAGGCGTCTACGCAGGGATCCGCGATGCTGATGTCCTGAAAATTGGCGATGCGGCGCGTACAACTCTTGCTGGTTCCACGAATTGCTTCTATCGCCATTAGGCCTTAGATTTCCGCCATTCGCCTCGTCGAAAACGGGCGCCGCCCGGCGCGCGCGAGAGCTGAACGGGATTTACAACCGAGCTGGGGTCGCCGCCTCACGAAAAAGCGGAGGGCTCGACCGCTGCTATGGCGAGACATGTAGATCGGCTGTAAGAGAGACGGCCCGTGCGAGAACGATGTCGCCCGCGCGGAAGCTGCGGCGAGCAGCCGGATGGAAATGAACGATGCGCGAAGACAAGAGCAAATTGCTGAGATCGCTGACGATCGATCGCAGCGCCACCAAGGTGGAACGACCGAAGAGCCGCCGCTGGCTGCCGATCTCGGCGGCCATTGCCGCCTGCGTCGTCGCCTTTGCCGCCTTTGCCGCCTTCGAATTGCGCAGGCAGGACCAGCCCAAAGAGACGACATCGCAAACCGCACCACAGCCTGCCTCACAGCCGCAAGCGCCGCAGCAGCCTCAGCAGACCGCAACCAATGGCAAGGCGGCTGGCAGCTTGGCTGCCTCCGGCTATGTGGTGGCGCGCCGCAAGGCGACCGTTGCGGCCGAGATTACCGGCAAGGTGGTCGAGGTCTTCACCGACGAAGGCAGGACAGTGACCGAAGGGCAAGTCGTCGCGCGGCTCGACAGCGTGCTGGCTGAAAAGGACTATGAGCTGGCGCGTTCGCGGGTCGAGACCGCCGACGCTGCCGTCGCCGCGATCACCGCCGAGCTGGAGGATGCGACCCGGATTATGTCGCGCGTGCAGACGCTGTCGCAAAAGAATTTTGCCACCGAGGCCGATCTGACCAAGGCGCAAGCGCGCGTCGGCGTGCTCAGCGCTCAGTTGCGTCAGGCGCAGTCGCAGTTCGAGACCGCCAAGATCGACGCCAAGCGCAGCGCCTCGATGCTCGATAAGCATCAAATCCGTGCGCCGTTTGCCGGCGTCGTTGTCGACCGCAGCGCGCAACCCGGCGAGATGATTTCGCCGATGTCGGTCGGCGGCTTCACCCGCACCGGCATCTGCACCATCGTCGACATGGATTCCATCGAAATCGAGGTCGACGTCAACGAGGCCTTCATCGGCCGCGTCAGCCCCGGCGGCGCCGTGCACGCGGTGCTGGATGCCTATCCGGACTGGACCATTCCCGCCTCTGTCATCGCGATCGTGCCGACCGCAAACCGCGAAAAGGCCACGGTGAAGGTGCGTATTCGCTTCGAAAAGAAGGATCCACGCATCCTGCCTGACATGGCAGTAAAGGTGAATTTTCTGCGCGAGGCCAAGGCAAACGACAAGGCGAACGGCTCCGCCGACGCCAGCGCCGCGAACTAGCTCCCGACTGATTCAAAGAGGAGACAAATGTGACAGCCGAACACCCGATGGTTCGCCTTACCGGCGTAAGCAAGCGTTTCACCAAGGGCAAGGAAACCATCTCGATTTTCGACCACCTCGATCTTGCGATTCCCCGCGGTGATTTCGTCGCCGTCATGGGACCGTCGGGCTCGGGCAAGACGACGCTACTCAACCTGCTGGGCGGCATCGATCGCGTCGATGCGGGCGAGATTGCGGTGGCGGACCATCGCATCGACGGTCTCTCCGAGGGCGAATTGGCGGCTTGGCGAGCCGCCAACATCGGCTTCATTTTCCAGTTCTATAACCTGATGCCGATGCTGACGGCGGCGCAGAACGTGGAATTGCCGCTGTTGCTCACCAAATTGCGCAGCAAAGAGCGCGCCGAGCGTGTTCACACCGCGCTTTCCGTGGTTGGGCTTGCCGATCGCGTCAAGCACCGTCCGCGCGAAATGTCGGGCGGCCAGCAGCAGCGCGTGGCGATAGCGCGCGCCATCGTCTCGGACCCGAATCTGTTGCTGTGCGACGAACCGACCGGCGATCTCGACCGTCAATCCGCCGACGAAATCTTATCGATTCTGCAACTGCTCAATGGCGAGCTCGGCAAGACCATCGTCATGGTCACCCACGACCCCGCGGCGGCAAACTATGCCAAGCGCGTCTTGCATCTCGACAAGGGCCGCTTCGTCGAACGGGAGCTTGCCGCGTGAACGACTTCGACCTGGTGCGAAAGAACCTGTTCCGCCGCAAACTGCGCGCGAGCCTGATGATCGTGTCGATCCTGATCGCCTTCATGATCTTCGGCGTGCTCGCCGGATTTTATCGTGCCTTCACCGCCGGCGAGGATGCCGCCGCCGCGGACCGGATGATCACCGTCAACAAGATCAATTTCACCCAGCCGATGCCGATCGCCTATTTCAACCGCGTGCGCGCGGTGGAAGGGGTGCGGCAGGTGACCTTCGCCAACTGGTTCGGCGGCTACTATCAGGACCCGAAGAACTTCATCATGGCGCTTGCGGTCGAGCCGAACACCTATTTCGACGTCTACCGCAGCGAATTCGAGGTTCCGCCCGAGCAGCTTCAGGCCTTCATGCGGGACCGCGGCAGCGCGGTGGTCGGCGAAAGCCTGGCGCAGAAATGGGGCTGGAAGATCGGCGACCGCATTCCTCTCAATAGCAACATCTTCAGCCAGAAGAGCGGCGGCCATACCTGGGATCTCACCATTGCCGGCATCGTCAAGGGCAAGGCCCAGCATGTCGACACCAACTTCCTCCTGTTCCAGTACGCCTATTTCGACGAGACCCGCAGTTTCGGAAAAGACACCATCGGCTGGATGATCCTCCAGACCACCTCCCCCGAACATAACGATCGCGTCGCCAAGACAATCGACGCGATGTTCGCCAATTCCACCGCCGAGACCTCGACCGACACTGAAAAGGCCTTTGGCAAGGCCTTTGCGGCGCAGTTCGGCAACATCGCGCTGATCGTGGTGCTGGTGGTCGGCGCCGCCTTCGTCACCATTCTGATGATCGTCGGCAACACGATGGCGCTGTCGATCCGGGAGCGCACCCGCGAGATCGGCGTATTGAAGACGCTCGGGTTTTCAGGCCCGCGAATCCTGGGAATGGTGCTCGGCGAATCCGTGTTGCTGGCGCTGCTCGGCGGAATTCCCGGACTGGCGATCGCGGCGCTGATCGCCATGGCGCTGCGCAACAGCCTCGCCAACGTCGTGCCCGGTTTTGCCGTATCGCCGACCATAGCTCTGCAGGGGCTGGCGCTGATGATCGCGCTGGGGCTGATCACCGGGATCATCCCGGCGCTCAACGCCATGCGGCTCAAAATTGCAACCGCGCTCGGACGGGGATAGGCATGCGTTCGCTTTGGCTTCAAGTGGCGGCGGTCACCGCCATCAATCTCAAGAGCATCGCGCAGCGCCGCTGGCTTTCGCTCTCGACGGTGATCGCGATCGCACTGGTCGTGATTGTGCTGCTCGCATTCCTGGCGATGGCCAACGGCTTCCAGCGCACCATTGCGGGATCCGGCGCCGACGACATCGCCATCGTGCTGCGGGCCGGCTCGCAGGCCGAGATCAACAGCACGGTGAGCCGCGATCAGGTGCGGTTGATCGAGGATGGACCTGGCATCGCGCGCGGCAGTGATGGCAAGCCGCTGATCTCGCCGGAACTCTATCTTGTGGTCGACGGCATCAAACGCACCACCAAGACCAAGGCCAATCTGCCGCTGCGCGGGATCGGCGAACAGGGCTCCGAGTTGCGCAAGGACGTTCGCATCACCGCAGGCCGCATGTTCAATCGCGGCAGCAACGAAGTGGTGGTCGGCAAGGCATTGCTGCGGGAGTTTGAAGGGCTGGACCTCGGCTCTACGGTATCGTTCGGCGCCACGCGCTGGACTGTCGTCGGCGTGTTCGAGGCCGGCGGCAGCGTGTTCGAATCCGAGATCTGGGCGGATCTCAATGTGGTGCAGAGCCTGTTCAACCGCAACAACATAGTCCAGACCGTACGCGCGCGGCTCACCGGGCCGGCCGCACTGAATGAGCTGAAAAGCTACAGCGACAACGATCCGCGGCTGAAGCTCGATGTCAAATCCGAAGCGAGTTACTTTGCCGAACAGGCCTCGCAAACCTCCGACCTGATTCAGAAACTCGGCTGGCCGCTGGCGATCGCGATGGCGCTCGGAGCTGTCGCCGGAGCGCTCAACACGATGTATTCGTCGGTCGCCGCGCGCGCGACGGAAATCGCAACGCTACGCGCGATCGGCTTCGGCGGCTTCCCGGCTTTTGTCGGAACATTGGCCGAATCCCTGTTGCTCGCCGTCATCGGCGGCCTGCTGGGTGCCGCCGCCACCTATCTGATATTCGATGGCGTCACGGCCTCGACGCTTGGCGGCAACTTCACGCAAGTGGTGTTCGACTTCAAGCTCAGCCCCTCGCTGATTGCCGAAGGCGTCGCACTCGCACTGATCGTGGGCCTGATCGGCGGGCTGTTTCCAGCGCTACGGGCCGCGCGATTGCCCATCGTCGAAGGCCTCTACGCGAACTGAGGGCTCTATTCGCCCTTAAGCCCTGCCACGCGGATCACCTCGCTCCATTTCCGTGTCTCGCCGTCGATGAACTTGCCGAATTCGGCGGCCGAACCGGCGCGTGTTTCCAGCCCCTGGGCGAGCAGCTTCTGTTTCACCTCGGGGTCGGCGAGCGCGCGATTGATCTCTTGCTGCATCCGCTCGACGATTGGCTGCGGCGTACCTGCCGGCGCCATGAAACCGAACCAACCTGAGGCCACCACGTTGGGAAAGCCCTGCTCGCGCAAGGTCGGAGCCTGCGGGTAGATGGCACTGCGCTCGGCGGAGGCGACACCCAGCACGCGGAAATCGCCGTTCTGGATGTGCGGTAACGCCGTGCTGATTGCGGTCAAGGTGGCGTCGACGCGGCCGGCGAGCAGCTCCGTGTACGCCATCGCATCGCCGCGGTACTGCACGTTGAGGCCCTTGACGCCGGCGTCTCTCAGCAGCAACTCGGCCGCCAAATGCGGTTGGGAGCCGGCGCCCGGCGAGGCGAAGGTCAGGCCATCAGTCTGCGACTTGCCGTAGGCGATCATCTCCCGCAAATTCTTGAAGCTCGCCTTGGCATTGACGATCAGAAACAGCGGCGCCATGACCGTCATCGCCACCGGCTGCAGATCCTTGCGCTCGTACTTCAATTTTCCGAACAGCGCTTCGGCGGTGGCATAGGGCGCGGCGGCATAGAGGAAGGTGTATCCGTCCGGCACGGCGCGCGCGACCAGCTCGTTGGCAATGCGCGTGCCCGCACCCGGCTTGTTCTCGACCATGAACTGTTGCCCCAGGCTGCGCCCGAACTGCTCGGCCAGGATGCGCAGCGAGATGTCGTTTGCCCCGCCGGCGCCGTAGGGCGACACCAGCCGCACCAGCCGTGACGGCCAATCGCCTTGGGCAAATGCCTCGAAGCCGGAGCCGGCCGAGAAGCAGGCGGCGATCGTCCCGAGCAGGGTTCGGCGTGTGACTTTCATGAATGCCTCGTTGAGGCCGCCCGAAGGTGCGGTGCAGCCCGTCGCGTCCATCCCATTTTTATCCGAGCCGCATTGGTGCGATCGCAGACATCGCTGGACTCGTCTCATCGAGGCCGCAACGATAGATACGCGCCTTCTATCGAACAATGCGTATTTTTTGACCGATTGATAACCTCATCCTATGAATACGGGAACGGCGACGCTGGGGGACCCGACATGGCGATGGATGTGACAGTGCGGCAGTTGCGCGCCTATGTGGCCGTGCTGGAGACCGCGAGCTTCTCGGAAGCCGCCAAGGCCATGCACTTGTCGCAGGCAGCGTTGTCGGGCCTGATCAAGGAGCTTGAGAGTCGCGTCGGCCTCCGCCTCTTGGACCGCACCACCCGCAAGGTTTCCGCTTCCGCCGTCGGCGAGAGCTTTGCGCCAATGGCGCGGCGCGTGCTCTCGAACCTGGACGAGGCGCTGGAGAGTCTGACCAACCTGAAGGAGCTGCGCCGCGGGTTGGTGCGCGTGGCCGCGCCCGAGACCTTATCGTGCACGCTGCTTCCGGAGCTGATCGCTGAATACAATAATAGCCATCCCGGCGTGGACGTCCGCTTTGACGACGTGCCGATCCAGGAGGTGCTCGCCGGCTTGCAGAACGGCTCTACCGACATCGGCTTCGGGCCGGCCGGCGTCGTCCCGGATCAATCGGTCGAGGTACACATGATTTGCGCCGACCCGCTCTGGGCGGCTTTGCGCAGCGATGACCCGCTGGCAAAAGGCAAGTCGGTTAGTTGGAAGGATCTACGCGAGCGGCCCGTGCTCAACTACATGCCCAACATCGCCATCAACGTGTTGAGCAACGTGCCGCCCAGGCATCACCCAAAGGAGCTGGTGCCGGTCCACCGGGTGAACACCGCGCTATCGATGCTGCGCGTGAGACAAGGCGTTGTAATCTGCCCCTCGATGGCGGAGCCGCTGGTGCGCGCCTTCGGACTGACATTCCTGCCGCTCACGCAACCCACGGTCAAATGGAAGATCGCGATGTTCGTCCGGAACAGCGCATCGCTCTCGCCCGCCGTGGAGAGTTTTCGCGACTTCACGCTGGATTTCAGCACGAACTGGGCGGCCACAGGAATCGAGCGCCGGCGCACGAATGAGCGACGCAAGCGCATGTAACAAAGAGCATCGCGGGTAAGTCACTGCTTCGCACGGAGAATTCATGAAATCGCGGAAATCGGTGCCTCGGCAGAATGGGTCTGCAACCAACATCCATTGATTGCATATGTCCTGATGACAAACTGAACACGCGGCAGTAGCCTCCTTCAAAATATAATCATACGGGAGGAGTGGCATGCCAGACGCAGCGGTCGCAGCACGTTCTTCTGAAGCAACGAACAGCGGTACGACGCAGCAGGTCGATGTCGCGGTCGTTGGTGCCGGGTTTGCCGGCCTCTATCTCCTGCATCGTCTGCGCAAGGCCGGCTTCTCGGCGGTGGTGATCGAGGAGGCCGGCGACGTCGGCGGCACCTGGTACTGGAACCGCTATCCCGGCGCACGCTGCGACATCCAGACCATCGACTACAGCTACACCTTCGATCCCGAGCTGGAGAGCGCGTGGCAATGGTCGGAGAAATACGCAACGCAACCCGAGATCCTGCGCTATCTCGGTTTCGTCGCCGATCGATATGAGTTGCGGCGCGACATCCGCTTTTGCACCAAGGTCACAGCGGCAAATTGGGAAGAGAACGCAGAACGCTGGCGGCTCGCGACGGACAATGGCGCTGATCTTTACTGCCGCTACTACATCATGGCGACCGGCTGTCTCTCCGCGCCGAAGCCGCCGGAGATCGACGGTGTCAAGGATTTTAAGGGCGAAGTCTACTTCACCGGGCGCTGGCCGCACGAAGAAGTCGAACTCGCCGGCAAGCGCATCGCTGTCATCGGCACGGGATCATCAGGCATCCAGTCGATCCCGCTGCTCGCCGAGCAGGCCGCGCACCTCACCGTTTTCCAGCGCACGCCGAATTTCGCCCTGCCCGCCCACAACGGACCGGCGCCGGCGAACCGCCTGGCGCTGCTGCAAGGCGATCGGGCAGGCTATCGCGAGCAGGCACGCTGGTCACTCGCGGGCGTCCCTTATCCGCAACAGACGGCGGTGAGCTGGCAATTGAGTGATGCCGAGCGGCGCGAGCGGTTCGAGCAGGCCTGGGCCACCGGCGATCTCGTCTACATCCTGACCCAGCTCTGGGCCGACCAGGGTGTCGACGTCGATGGCAATGCGCTGCTCGCCGACCTGATCCGCGAGAAAATCCGCACCATCGTCAAGGACCCCGAGACGGCCGACGCATTGACGCCGCGCGACCATCCGTTCGGCGCCAAGCGTCCCTGCCTCGATACCAACTACTACGCTACGTTCAACCGCCCCAACGTCACGCTGGTGAACTTGCGAAAGGAGCCGATCACATCGATCACGGCTTCGGGCATCATGACCGACAAGCGCACGATCGATGTCGATATGATCGTGTTCGCCACCGGTTTTGACGCCATGACCGGCGCCATCAAGGCGGTTCATCCAATCACGGGCCGCGATGGCAAATCGCTGTCCGACGTCTGGGCCAACGGCCCGCAGACCTATCTCGGGCTCACGGTGTCAGGCTTCCCCAATCTGTTCCTGATCACGGGCCCGGGCAGCCCGTCGGTGCTGTCGAACATGGCGGTCTCGATCGAGCAGCATGTCGACTGGGTGGTCGACCGGCTGGCCGCGATGCGCGAGGCCGGCTTCACGACCATCGACGCGACCGAGACGGCGCAGGCCGGCTGGGCGCAGCACATGGCCGACTGTTCGATGCTGACGCTGCATCGGCTCGCCAACACCTGGTACACGGGCGCCAACGTGCCCGGCAAGGCGCGAGGAGTGATGCCCTATACCGGTGGCGTGGGCCCCTATCGCAGCATCTGCAATGAGGTCGTCGCCCGCGGCATGCTCGGTTTCAGGCTGACCGGTCCGAACGTTTCGGAGCAATGCAACGACGGCCAGGTCGTTCGCCTGCAGCCGGACGTGCGGCTGGTGCTCGGCATGCTGGCGGAGATGAACCTGCCACAGATCGAGTCGCTCGGCGCCCATGGCGCGCGCGACTTCGTCGCCGAATTCAACAGGGGACGTCCTGCCGGACGGCCGGTCGGCGAGGTCGGCGACGGCGTGCTGCACGGCGCCGATGGTCTGCTGCCCTACCGTCTCTATCGACCGGCGACGCCCGGACCGCATCCGATCGTGGTCTATTTTCACGGCGGCGGCTGGGTGTTCGGCGACGAGCAATCCGACGATCCGTTCTGCCGCGACATCTGCCGCCGCAGCGGAATGATCGTCATCAGCGTCGGTTATCGTCATGCGCCCGATCATCGCTTCCCCGCCGCGGCCGAGGATGGCTATGCGGCAACGCGCTGGATCACCGAGCATGCAGCCGAGCTCGGTGGCAGGCCGGGACCGGTGCTGGTCGCGGGCTGGAGCGCCGGCGCCAACATCGCTGCCGTCACCTGCCAGCTCGCGCGCGACCGCGGCGGCCCGCAGATCGCAGGCCAGCTCCTGGTGTGCCCGGTCACCGATTGCAGGTTCGACCGTCTATCCTATACCGAGAATGCGGTCGGCTATTTCCTGACGCGCGCGCTGATGTTCTGGTTCTGGGATATCTATTGTTCGCCCGCGGACCGCACCGACCCGCGCGCCTCGCCGCTGCGCGGCAATCTGGCGGGCCTGCCCCCGGCGTTCGTCGCCACCTGCGAATTCGATCCGCTGCGTGACGAGGGCATCGAGTATGCCGAGGCGCTTTCTGCCGCCGGTGTCCCGGTCGAACAACTGCAGGCGCGTGGCCATATCCACACGTCCCTGATGATGGTGGACGTGGTGATCACCGGCGTCAGCGGACGTGCGAAGATGGCGGAAGCGTTGCGCGGCTTTGCGGGGTTACCGCGAAAGCTGGAAGAGAGCGAGGAGATCTCGCCGATCGCGGTCAACGCGGCTGCGGGGTAGGCGCGCAGGGCAACGGCCGCTCCGCTTCATCCGAGCGGCCGCTCTCGACCGGCGTTATGCTGCTTTGGCGCCGGCCTGGAGTGGCGATCGATAACCCATGCTGGTTCGAATTGTCCGGTGTCCTGCCCCATGCCTGAGCCTGCCGCATCTCATCGAGGGGCATGCATCAGATTTTCTAAGTCGATCGCCCAATTTATCTCGCTTGCGCTCCCCTCGCCGGCCGCAATATCTCGCTGGAGGTCGGGAAACGAAAGGAGCCTGCGATGAACTTGCTCGACGATTATATGGTCGATCCCCGCCTGTCGCTGTTGGACAAAACGCGGATCCAGGCGCAGGTGCTGGTGCCGATGCTGCGGGCGTTGCGCGCGGAACTGGGTCAGCAAAAGGCCGATGCGATTGCGCGACTAGCCTTGCGCGACTGGTCGAAGGCGCTGTTCGCCGCCATCGGCGAGAATGTCGAGGGTAGCGCGCGGCGCAAATGGGCGACCATGCACACCGCGCTTGCCGGAGTCACCGAGCGGGAGGTAACGGTCGAGATGCGTCGCCACGACAAGGAGGCGCTGGAATTCGACGTCACGCATTGCCGGTTCGCGGACTTCTTCCGCGCGCTGGGCGAGCCGGAGCTCGGCGCGCTGCTGGTCTGCGCCACCGATTTCGATATCGTTGCCGCCGGCGGCAGCGAGGTCAGCCTCAGGCGCGACCAGACCCTGATGCAGGGCGCGCCGAGCTGCACGTTCCGCTACGCATTCGCACCGCGACCATGATTTGCGCCGCCGTCGACGCGCAGAAATCTCGTGAAAAACCCCCGTAGTTGCGTATGATATCTCGCAAGAAGCCTTGGCTTGACCGGGCTCACGAGGAGAGCGCCGATGGCAGCGACAGCGGAGCAGGTTTTGCCCTGGCTCGGGGGACGCTCGTTCGCCTCCTTCAAGGAAGAGTTCGACCGCAGCGGTTACCTGATCTTCGAACGCGTTCTTGCACCCGAGCGCATCGCCGAAATCCGCGCGGCGCTGGCACCGCATCTGGCGCGGGATCTGTTCGGCCGCAACGATTTTGAAGGCACCAGGACCAACCGGGTGTATGCACTGCTGGCGAAATCGCCCGTCTTCGCAGAGCTCGCGATCCATCCGCTCGCGATGGCCTTTGTGGAAGCCGAACTCGGCGAGAGCTGCCTGTTGTCTGCCATGCTCGCAATCAATCTCCATCCCGGCGAGACTGTCCAGCCCTGGCATTTCGACGACAGCGGCGTGAAGATTCCGCGCCCCCGCCCGGCTCTTGGCATCAGCACGTTCTGGGCGATCGACGATACGACCGAGCAAAATGGCGCCACCGAAATCATTCCCGGAAGCCATCTGTGGGACGGGCACTATATCGAGGGCGCGGTGAAACCGGCTCATTTCACCAACGAAGCCGGCCACGAGGAAGGCGACAGGCCTGACGCCGTGAAGCTGATCATGCCATCCGGATCGCTGGCCATCACCAAGGGAACGCTATGGCACCGCGGCGGCGCCAACCGGTCGGACCGGCCGCGCCTGATCATTACGCCGCAATATTGCGTGGGCTGGGTGCGGCAACTCGAGAACATGGCGCTCGCCGTTCCTACCGAGGTCGCCAGCAAATTGCCCGAGCGCGCACGCGAGCTGATCGGCTATTCGATCCATCCGCCGTTCATGGGCTATGTCGATGGCGTTCATCCCAGGCGGCTGCTGCGGACGCACTAACCTTGCGGCGCCATAAGTCCCTCATGGTGAGCGCCAACGGGTCCGCGCGTAGCGCGGCCCGATGCCAGGCTCCGCGCGTCTCGAACCATAAGGCTCATCTGTGGCCTACATCCTTCGAGACGCCCGCTCTGCGGGCTCCTCAGGATGAGGGGCTAGCTTTGCGAAACCCATCGCTTAGGCTTCCAAAGATGATGGGTTTCGCTATGCTGAAACCATCCTACGCACTGCCCTTACACGCACTTATTCCGCGGCGGCCGCGGACCTCGCTGCGGGCTGTGCGCCCGTCTCAAACACGATCCCCTCATACCCCCTTTCGGCAACGTCGGTGATCGCCGCGACATATTTCGGCGTGCCGCCATTGTAGACGAGGTAGCGAGTCTTGCCGTGCTCGTGGCCGGGGATGTTGGAATTGTAGCCGGTGAACCACGACTTGGCTTTGCGCATCAGCATGATGGCGTACATCTTGGTGACGTGGGCGGTCCAGCGCGCCTGCGCTTCGGCCGTTGGCTCGACCCGCGTGTAGCCGCGATCCCAGATGTGGCCGAGCAGGCCCATGCACCAGCCGACGCCGTTCTCGATGCCGCGTGGAAAATTCGTCGAGGCCGAGCCGCTCTGCGGGCCGGTCGGCATCAGCAAGTTCGGAAAGCCGTGGACCATCATGCCGAGAAAGGTCGAGGGTCCCTCGCGCCATTGGTCGGCGAGCTTCACGCCGCCGACGCCGGTGATGTCGATCGCGTCGAATGCGCCGGTGATCGCATCGAAGCCGGTGGAGTAGACGATGATATCGAGCTCATAATCGCGCGCACTGGTGTGCAGGCCCGTTTCGGTGACCCGCAGAATCGGCGTCTCGCTGATATCGACGAGATGTACGTTGTCGCGGTTGTAAGCCTCGAAATAATTGGTCTCCAGCGGCACGCGCTGCACGCCAAAGCCATGATCCTTCGGAATCAGCTTTTCCGCCGTCACCGGGTCCTTCACGCGCCGCCGAATCCGGTCGGCGATGTAGGCGGAAAACTCGGCATTGGCCGCCTCGTCGGTAAAAATCTCGCGAAAATTGCTCAGCCAGATGCCGAAGCCGGGCTCGTCAAAGAGTTTGTCCCACAGCACGAGCCGCTCCTCGCGGGTCGCTTCATAGAAGCCGCGCCGGTCCGGCTCGTGCTCGAAGCCGCCGGGCGTGCGCCGGCAGGCGGCAAAGATTTCATCGTAGCGCGAGCGGATGTCGGCCATTTCCTGGTCCGAGATCGGACTGTTGTTGAGCGGTGCGCTCCAGTTCGGCCGCCGCTGAAACACCGTGAGTTCGCCGACCTTGTCCGCAATCTCGCCGATCACCTGGATCGCGGTGGCGCCGGTGCCGATGATGCCGACCTTCTTGCCGGAGAGTTCAACCGGCTCGTGCGGCCAATAGAAGGTATGGAACGAACGCCCCTTGAACGTCTCCATGCCCTCGAGCCGCGGCAGCGTCGGTACCGAGAGCAACCCGACCGCAAGAATGAGAAATCGGCAGCTCAGTTCACGCCCGTCGTCGAGCCGGAGCCGCCACAGATGACAGCCCTCGTCGAACGCCGCCGCTTCCACCCTGCGGTTGAACCGCATATATTTGCGCAAATCGAACTTGTCGGCGACGTAGTTGAGGTAGCGAAGATTCTCCGGCTGGCTCGAAAACCGCTCCTGCCAGTGCCATTCGTCGAGCAGCTCTTTCGAGAAGGAATAGCCGTAGGTGTAGCTCTCGGAATCGAAGCGCGCGCCGGGATAGCGGTTCCAGTACCAGGTTCCGCCGAGATCGGGCGCGGCATCGAGCACGAGGGCATCCACGTCGAGATCGGCCAGCCGCTTGATCTGGTAAATGCCCGACACGCCGGCGCCGACGACAACGACCTCGTAGTGCGACTTGATCTCCCCGGTCATGCGCGCCCTCTCCGTTAATTGTTCTGGCCTTGATCGTCTCCGCGCGGCGGCTCTTATGATGGCAATTATCCGCGTCCTGCACTTGCGTCAGGATGCCGGATTGTGCGGCAAAACCAGCCTGAAACATTGTTTGAAAAATAAACGCGCCAGGCTGCCGTGGGGTGACCGCCTCAAGCACCGGGAGCGCCGCCGATCTGCGCATGCAAGTGCGCGACGTACGGATCCTCGATCTCCAGCGCCTGCAACTGCGTCGCCAGTTGCACGAGGTATTCGCGGTTAGTGCCGAGAACGCCCTTCCCGCTCGCGATCATCGCGGCGGTCTCGGCGAGCGGCAGTTCGCCGACATAACTCGGGTGCGAGCGGTTCGAGGTGAAGGCGAGTGCGGTGATTGGTCCCTGCGGCGTCGCCATCGGCACCATCGCCGGCGCATAGCCGCCGCGCAGCATTTCGCGGCGCCACAGGATCGCTGTCTCGGCATGGACGGAATCGGCCGCAATGCGGAACGCCAGCCCGCGGCAACATCCCAATTGCGGCTCCAGCGAGAGCATCAGCGCCGGATAGTCGTGCGATCCTCGGCCGAGATTGATCTTCAGCGTGAAGCGGCGCTGATAACCCTCGACGTCGGCGAGCCGGACCTCGGCAAAGTGAAAACCGGGATCCCACATCAGCGAGCCGTAGGAATAGATCCAGAGGTCGTCGCCATCAGGGTGATCGCCGAGCACCGTAAGCCGCGACGCCTCGATCGCTTCGTCCGAGAGCCGCCAGCTTGCCGGCCATCCCGCGGCCCGCGCCCGCTGCTCCCACATCGAAAGCATCTCCGGCGTCAGGCGCAGCAGCGATTTTTCCGGATGCGTTACCCGGGCTCGCAGCTCCGGCAGATGAATGAATGCGTCGGCGGTCACGCCAGTATGCTCCTTTGTGGATACGGCCCTGGTTCGCAATGTGCCATTGTCGGATGCAACACGCCAACACGAAGGCGGGCGATGCGAACTCCCAGGATGTTATTCTGTCATGGCTGGTCCAAGATTTTTAGGGTGTAATGGCGTCAACGAAATCCTCCGGCGACCGGCAACCACACACGTACAGGGATCAAAGGCAATCCGATGCGCGACCAGTTCTCCACTACCCAGGTGATACGCAAGCCGGCCGTCACTTCCAAGGGCGGCATCGTCGCCGCGCAATCAAGCAGGGCGGCGCGAGTGGGGGCCGAGGTGCTGGCCGCGGGCGGCGATTGCGTCGATGCCGTGATCGCGACGACGTTTGCGCTTGGCGTTCTGGAACCCTGGATGAGCGGGGTCGGCGGTGGCGGCGCGATGGTGCTCTACCGGGCGCGCGAAGACCGCTACGAGGTGATCGACTACGGCATGCGGGCGCCGCTCAGCCTGCGGGTGGAAGATTATCCGCTGACTGGCGGTGGCGCGGCTTCCGACATCTTCCCCTGGCCGCGGGTAAAGGACGACCGCAACATTCACGGCCCCGGCTCGATCGCCGTGCCCGGCGTGGTCGCCGGCATGGAAGAGGCGCATCGCCGCCACGCCAAGCTGCCGTGGAAGGAATTGCTGGCGCCGAGCATCGCGCTCGCAGGCGAAGGCCTTGCGGTCGACTGGTGGACCACGGTGATGATTTCGAGCGCGGCGGCAGACTTGCGGTGTTACCCCGCGAGCGCCGCCGCCTATCTGCAAGACGGTCTGCCGCCCAACCCGCAATGGGGCATCAGGTCCAAAGTCCGCTTGCCGCAGGACCGGCTCAAGGCCACGATGGCGCAGCTCGCCGGCGCCGGCCCGGGCGACTTCTACGAGGGCGATCTGGCGCAGAGCCTCGCCGCTGACATTCAGGCCGCGGGCGGCGCGCTGTCGGTCGAGGACCTCAAGCCGTTTCGCGCTCAATTGCGTGAGCCGCTGGCGATCCCCTATCGCGGCGGCAAGGTGTTCGCGACGCCCGAACTCACCGCAGGTCCAACGCTTTCGCGCACGCTTGGTCTGCTGCAACAGGATATCAAGCCCGCACGCGGCGGACCGGATGCGGCGGCCTACGTCGCCTATGCATCGGCGCTGCAGGCCGCGTATCGCGAACGGTTGAAGGACATGGGTGACGAAGACGGCAGGCGCTCGCTCGGCGCGGAGGCGCTGGCACCGGCCTGCACCACGCATTTTTCCGCCGTCGACCGCGACGGCAACATGGCCGCGGTGACGCAAACCTTGCTGTCCACCTTCGGCTCCAAATTCGTAACGAACCAGACCGGCATCACCATGAACAACGGCATCATGTGGTTCGACCCGACCCCGGGCACGCCGAATTCGCTGGCGCCGGGCAAACGCTGTCTCACCAATTACACGCCCGTGGTGGCGCAGGCGGCGGACGGAAGGCGCATCGCGGTCGGCGCTTCGGGCGGCCGGCGCATTCTGCCGGCGGTAAGCCAGCTTCTGTCCTTCGTGATGGATTACGGCATGGATCTCGATGCCGCAATCCATCAGCCGCGCATCGACGCCAGCGAAGGCGCGATCGTGATCGGCGACGTCCGTCTGCCGCAGGCCGCGCGCGATGCGCTAGGCTCGCGTTTCGATTACGAGGAGACACGCATCCAGAGCCTGCCGATGAAGTTCGCCTGCCCCAGCGCGGTGCTCCGCGACGGCGAAACCAACAGCGGCGCGACGGAGCCGTTCCACGCCTGGAGCGAGGCAGTGGCGGCGGGGTGAGGCGGCCCGTCATCAGGCAGCGACGCTGCAAAAGGTGCGATGCCGCTGAACGAGAAAAGTGCGGCAATCAGATGCCGCACTTTCCTTTACCCGCATCGACATTCTGATGTAACGGCCTCTTGCGAGGCCAGACACACCCGCTTACCGCGTCTGCGGCTCAATCGTCACGGTGCAGTCGCCGCCTTGCATCGCAACCACGATCTGTCCATCGGATGCACCCAATGCAATCGGGTTCGTCGATCCGCCGCCGCCCGGCGCGCGAACAGTGACGCTTATCGAATCCTGCGGTGCGGTCGAACCAACAGTCGGTGCGGCCGAACCAACCGTCGTGGGCGAGACTTCGGTAAGATTGCCCGCGGTATCCCGGCGCATGATACGGCAAGGCGCTCCGCCGGCTTGGGCCGCTCCGCCGGCTTGGGCCATCGCGTCGGCTGCACGTCCACTGCCGGCGGTCTCGCCGCCTGCGGCGCGAATGCGCGACGCGTCACGCGGAATATGGCTCACAATCCGCTGCGTGCGGGGTTCGACGATCACGATTTCCTCCTCGGTCGTGAAGTAATCGTAACCGCGGTACTGCGGCTCGATCGACACGATCGTGGATGGCAGCCGTTGCACGCGCACATGGCGCGGGAGCCGCTCGCCTACCCGGATCGAGACGTTGAGATTGCGCTGCGGCGGCGCGAGACGCTCGCGGGTTAGCGTCTCGGAGATGCGCAGCTGCTTCTCGGTCGAGATCTGCTGGCGGTCTTGCGTCTGGGTGGTCTGGGTCTGCGTCGTCTGGCCAGAAGGCGGTGTGCGCGTGGTGTCCGTCGCGGTCGAGGGCCGGTCCGCATCCTTACCCCGCTCCGCAGCATCCTTCGCGCTATCGCGCTGATCGCGGCCGGATTCCTTTTGCGTCGTAGTTGTTCCCTCGCGCTCCTTCTGAGCGGCCGGGGTTCCATCCTTCGACCTTTCCTGCTCCGCCGTGGACTTATCGCGCGCCCTATCGCGTTTCATCTCGGCGCTGCCCTTGCTGCTGTCTTTGGCGTCCTTGCCTTCCCGGGCTGTTTGTTCGTCGCGGCCGCCCTGGCGGGAATCCTGCGCGCGCTCACGGGATTTTGCGTCCTCGCCGCGTCCGCGCTTGTCATCACTGGCGGTCGCCGGACGCTCGCTCGAGGGCGCGGCCTTGCCCCTTTCCTCGGTCTGTCGGGAACCGGCTCCCTTTTCCTCGCGGCCCGCCGCGCCTTGCGCCTTTTGTTCCGCACCCCGCCCGCGCTCCTGCGCCCGTTCGGCACCGCGTCCTTGCGGTGCAGCACCCTTGCCGGACTCGCTCGGCCGCATCTGTTTCTGCTCTTCGCCTCTTCCGCCCGGCGCCTGGCCATAGGAAGCAGCCGGCGCCAGCATCAGGCAGATAATTCCCGTCGATAACAGTAATTGCTTGCGCATTTGAATCTCCTTCAGATCGGAGTTACGCAAGCGAACGTTCGCCGCTGCCGGAGGTTCCGCACGAGCCGGGCTGGAGTCGGAAACTAGATCCCGAGCCGGTCCCGCACCCGCCCCGTGACGACGGCGGCGGTGACGCCGAGCGGCCAGAATGCGTGCAGCGCCATCGGCTTGATGCCGGTGATAGGCATATCAATCTCGGCATTCTTGCCGCCGACGAGGCGGCGCGCCAGCTGGGCGCCCATCGCGGTCGAGAGCGCGACGCCGCGGCCGTTGCAGCCGAGCGAGATCAGAAGATTCTCCGCCGGTTCATGCACATGGGGATAGTGATCGGGCGTGATCGCGAGCCGGCTATTCCAGCCGTGCGTCCAGGTCACGCCTTTCAGCCGCGGCCACAGCCGTTCAGCATAGCGGATGAGATAGGCGACATCGGTAGGCTTACTGATCCAGCGCATCGGCCCACGGCCGCCCATCAGCAGGCGATTATGCGCATCGATCCGGTAATACACCGTGATGTGGCCACTCTCGTACAGCACCGAGCGCGTCGGCATGATTTCGCGTGCGACCTCCTCGGACAAAGGCGCGGTGGCCGCAATCGACGAAAACACCGGCACGATGGTGCGGCGGAGCGCCGGCCACAGATCGTCTGTGAATCCGTTCGTCGCCAGCAGCACTTTTCCGGCGCGCACCATCCCGCGCGGCGTCTCAACTCGCCAATGCGCGCCTTCACGCGACAAGGAAAGCGCCGGCGTCTCGCCATGCACGGCTGCGCCGGCCGCGATCGCGGCGCGCGCGAGCCCGCGCGCATAGCTCAGGGGATGCAGGTCGCCGCCGCGATTGTCCAGCATGGCGCAGAGATAGCGGTCGGTTCCGGTCGTCTCCCGCATCTGTTCGCGATTCAGCAGCATCACCGGCATGCCGCGGCGGATGCATTGCTTTGCCGTGTTTGCGATCGTCGCGGCGCTTGCCTTGTTATAGGCCGCGCGCAGCGTGCCGTTCTGCCTTGCTTCGCACGGAATCTGGTATCGTCGTATCAGGTCGAACGTGAAGTTGGTGGTGCCATAGGCGAACGCAATCATGCGACCGCCGAGCTCGGCGCCGAAATCGGCCTCGATCCGGTCAGGATCGTGCTTGAGGCCCGGATTGACCTGGCCGCCATTGTTGCCCGAAGCGCCCCAGCCCGGCTGTTGCGCTTCCAGCACGATCGCATTCACGCCCTGCTCGGCCAGATGCAATGCGGTGGACAGCCCGGTGAAACCGCCGCCGATGATTGCGACCGCAACGTCCCTGTCTCTATCGAGCGGCGGCGTCGGTGCCGGAGCGACCGCCGTATCGGCGTAGAGGCTTGGCGGCAGCGGCCGTCGGATGGGCGCATTCATGCTGGTAAACTCAGAGCGGATGCAGCACGCGTCGCAAAAAGTCCTGCGTGCGCGCATGCTGCGGCTGGTTGAGAATCGATTTCGCCGGCCCCTGCTCGACGATCACGCCACCATCGATGAACAGGACGCGGTCGGCGACGTCCCGGGCAAATCCCATCTCGTGGGTGACGACGACCATGGTCATCCCGTCGTCGGCGAGCTTGCGCATCACCGACAGCACGTCGCCGACCAGTTCCGGATCGAGCGCCGAAGTCGGCTCGTCGAACAGGATTGCCTTCGGCTGCATCGCAAGTGCACGGGCAATCGCGACGCGCTGCTGCTGGCCGCCGGAGAGTTGCGGCGGATAGCTATCGGCTTTCTCCGCGAGGCCCACCTGCGCCAGCAGCGCGCGGCCGCGCTCCAGCGCCTCACCGCGCGGCTCCTTCTTCACATAGAGCGGCCCCTCGATGACGTTTTCCAGCGCGGTGCGATGCGGAAACAGGTTGAAGCGCTGGAACACCATCGAGACCTGCGTCCGGATCGCAACGATCGAGGGCGCGCTGCGATCGACCCGCGCGCCTTCGACGAGTATATCGCCGCCGTCATAGCTCTCCAGCCCGTTGATGCAGCGCAGGATGGTGGATTTTCCGGAGCCTGAGGGGCCGACGATGCAGACCACCTCGCCCTTCTCGACGGAAGCCGTGATGCCCTTGAGCACCTCGACCTTGCCAAAACTCTTGTGAACATTAGTCAGTTCGATCATTTCTGGCCCGCGCGCTTCTCGAAATGACGGACCAGAAGAATGAGCGGAATGCTCATGGTGAGATACATCAGCGCGACCAGCGTGAACACGCTGGTGTTCTTGAAGGTGGAGGACGCGATCAGCTTGCCCTGCAGCGCGAGCTCGGCCACCGTGATCGTCGACGCCTGCGAGGAATCCTTCAGCATCATGATCATGATGTTGCCGTAGGGCGGCAGCACGATCTTGACCGCCTGCGGCAGCACCACGCGGCGCATGGTCTGCCACCAGCCCATGCCGATCGCCTGCGCCGCCTCGATCTGCCCCTTGTCGATGGCTTCGATCCCGGCGCGGAAGTTCTCGGCCTGGTAGGCCGAATAGGCGATGCCGAGGCCCAGGATCGCCGCCTGCAGCGCCGTCAGCGTGAGGCCGAGTTCGGGCATCACGAAGTAGAGATAGAACAACAGCACGATGATCGGGATGCCGCGGATCACGTTGATCAGCCCGGCGCTGAATCCCGTGAAGACGCCGATGCCGGATACCCGCATCAAGGCCCAGACCAGCCCGAGCGCGGTCGACAGTAACAACGAGCCGATCGTGACGATGATCGTCAGCGCCACGCCGCTCATCAGGATCGGCAGGAACTCGACAGTATCGCGCCAGAACGCCTGCATCAGGCACCCTGCGCCTTCAAGCCCCATTTATCCAGGATCTTGGCGACGGTGCCGTTCGCCTTCAGCTTCTCCAGGGAGGCGTTGATCTTGGCGAGCAGTTCGGTATCGCCCTTCCGGACACCGATGCCGACCGAACCGACTGTCGCGGGCTTGTAGCTCTCGACGATGCGCGCCTCGGGGAAGCCGCCTTGCTTGAGGTTGTAGGCGAGGATCGGGTAGTCGGCGAAGCCGGCTTTGAGGCGGCCTGCGTTCACGTCGCGCAGAATATCGGGAATGGTGTCGTAGGCCTTGACCTCGCTGAACAGCCCCGATTTCTTCAGCGCATCGACGAACGCCGTGCCGACCTGCGCTCCGACCACTTCGCCCTTCAGATCGTCCTGCGTGGTGTAGGTCTTCGTATTGCTCTTCGGCACCAAGAGGCCTTCGCCGTAGCTATAGAACGGTTCGGAGAAATCAATCACTTCCTTGCGAGCGGGCGTGACGAACATCGCCGCCGAGATGATGTCGATCTTGTTCGAGGTGAGTGAGGCAATCAGCGTGGAGAACTGCATCGGCTCGATTTGCACCTGGAAGCCGGCGTCCTTGCCGATCTCGGTGATGAGATCGACCATGATGCCCTGAATGCTGTTGGTCTTGGTGTCGAGGAAAGTGAAGGGCACACCGGTCGGCGTCGAGCCCACTTTCAGCACTTTTTGCGCAGATGCCGGCATCGCCGCTGTGAGAACCAAGGCCGCTACCGCGGCCTGAACGAGACGCTTCAGAGCCATCGCACCACCTCCTGAAACTGCACACTGGCCTGGCTCGCCCGCCTTAGACCAAAGAGTTGCGGGCAACGCCGTTCAGGCCTATTTTCACCAATATGAAATTGTGGCCACACTTCTCCCGGGTTTGCAAGCGATTTTCATGCACATGAAGGAAGCGGCCTGACGTGAGCGGCGGCAAGCGAATAAAGAAACCGGCGTTCAAGGCCAAAGCAAGGGCCGCCGGAAAGGCAACGGCCAAGTCGAGGGCGAAGACCGCCGCCAGGCCGGCCGAGCCGGCGATGGACCTTGCGGTCGGCCGCCGCATCCGCGAGCTACGCCGCGAGCACAAGCTCTCGCTGGAGACGATTGCGGCGAAGACCGATCTGTCGATCGGCTTTCTCAGCCAGATTGAGCGCGGCCTGTCATCACCCTCGCTCCGCGTGCTGGCGACGCTCGCCGACGTGCTTGGCGTCGGCATCGCCGCGCTGTTCGGCTCGCAGCCGAGCGACGACGCCGCGTCCGGCGGCGTGGTGACGCGCGAAATGCAGCGCGCCGAACTAAAGCTGTGGCGCACCGGCATTTCAAAGCAGTTGCTGAGTCCGGCGGGTGCGGAACACCGCCTCAATCTGTTTCTCGTGCACCTGGAGCCCGGCGGCAACACCGGCGACGAGCTCTACACCCATGACGGCGAGGAGGCGGGACTGGTGCTGGAAGGCGAGATGACGCTGATCGTCGACGCCGAGACCTGGTCGCTCAAGCGAGGAGACAGTTTTCGCTTTGCCAGCCGCCGCCCGCACCGCTTCTCAAATCCCGCGAAAGATGCGAAAGCGGTCGTGCTGTGGGTGAATTGCGCGACGCAGGCGAAACCGTCATCGCGAGGAGCGTAGCGACGAACCAATCCATCTATCCCCACGCCGTGGGATGGATTGCTTCGCGGAGCCTGTCATCGGGCGCGCATTCGCGCGACCCGTTGGCTCGCAATGACGGCTTCGCTTCCGTTCCTCTCTCCTTCGCCGTCCACCGACTGTCCGCGTGCCGGGAACAACATCGCGAACGAATTTAGATATACCCGAATGGAATCGACAATCCGAATTTAGGACTGTCGATTCAGATGCCGTCAACTCCCGCCGTCTAGGCTTCCCGGAGGGCAAGGGTACATAGGAGCCGAGCAATGCCGAACCGAGGGAAGCACGGGAAAGCACGAGCCGATGCCGCCGAGGCCCGAGAAGATATCATGAGCTCGGCTGCCTTGAGCGCCATGAGCGCGGGCGCTGTAAACGCCATGGCGGCCGTGGGCGCCGCCGTTATCAAGCTGCACAAGGAGACCGTGGACAAGAAGCCGGAATGGTTCTGGCACCTGTTCGCGAGGTGCGAGGCCAAAGCCGCACGTCTCGCCGAGCAGGCCGCGAACGTCCCTCGATCCAATGGCGACGCCACATTCATTGAAGTCTACGCCAGGACCTTGCCGGAACTGGTGAAGAAGGCGCTAAGCGACCGCGAGCGGGCACTGCACTGAACTCGGCGCGTCCGTGATGCGGACGCTGCGATGCGACACGAGTAGCAGAAATCAGTGCTCTGCGTGAGTCTACGAATTCTCATCCCGCCGTCATTGCGAGGAGCCAACGGGTCGCCATGACGGCGGGAGGTCCTGTGCGCCCCTATCCAAACCGGTGATCGTACCGGCTCACATTCAGCTCACTCACATCGATATCCGGCTTCCGCCCGGAGATCAGGTCTGCCATCACCCGCCCCGAGCCGCAGGCCATGGTCCAGCCGAGTGTGCCGTGGCCGGTGTTGAGATGCAGATTGCTGTAGCGCGTGGCGCCGATCACTGGCGGTCCATCCGGCGTCATCGGGCGCAGGCCGCACCAGAAGCTGGCCTTGCCGAGATCGCCGCCGCGCGGAAACATGTCGGACAGCGAATGGTCGAGCGTCGCGCGCCGCGCCGCATCGAGAGTATTGGAATAGCCGGAAATTTCCGCGGTGCCGCCGACGCGGATGCGGTTACCCAGCCGCGTGATCGCAACCTTGTAGCTCTCGTCCATCACGGTCGAGACCGGCGCCCCCTCGGGATCGGTGACCGGCACCGTGATCGAATAGCCCTTCACCGGATAGACCGGAACGGAAATGCCGATGGGTTTAAGCAACCGCGGCGACCAGCTTCCGAGCGCGACAACATAGGCATCGGCCTGCAGCAGCCCGGCGCTGGTGACGACGGCCGTAACCTTGCCGCCTTCCGCAACCAGCCGCTCGATGCCGGTGTTGAATTTGAACTGCACGCCGAGCCTTGCTGTTTCCTTTGCGAGCGCCTGCGTGAACATGTGGCAATCGCCGGTCTCGTCCTCCGGCAATCGCAGCCCACCGACAAATTTCTCCTTCACGCCGGCAAGCGCAGGCTCCGCGCCAATGCAGCCGGTGCGATCCAAAAGCTCGTACGGCACGCCATATTGCTTTAGCACCGCGATATCGCCGCCGGTCGAGTCGAGCTGCTTCTGCTTGCGGAAGAGCTGCAGCGTGCCGCGGCTGCGCTCGTCATATACGATGCCGGTCTCGGCACGCAGCGCGCGCAGGCAATCGCGGCTGTATTCGGCGATCGGGATCATCCGGCTCTTGTTGACGGCGTAGCGCTCTGCCGTGCAGTTGCGCAGCATCTTCAGCCCCCAGATCCACATGACAGGATCGAGCTTGGGCCAGATCACCAGCGGGCCATGCCGCATCAATAGCCACTTGATCGCCTTCACCGGCACGCCGGGGCCAGCCCAGGGCGAGGAATAGCCGGGCGAAACCTCGCCGGCGTTGGCAAAACTGGTTTCCTGTGCAGGCTCCGCCTGACGGTCGACGACGACAACTTCGTGGCCGGAACGCGCCAGATAATAGGCTGTCGTGACGCCGATCACGCCACTGCCGAGAACGATGATTTTCACAATCCCTCACGCATCTGCCGCGGCGTCGCACGCCGCGGCCGCTCTATTTTCTTGCGAGCAAGGATCAGGCCACGCGCTTGATCGCGTCGCCCAGGATCGAAACCATGTCGTCGATATGGCTCTTCTCGACGATCAGGGGCGGCGACATTGCAAAGCTGTCGCCGCTCATGCGCAAGTAAAGTCCGCGATTGAAGCAATCCACCATCACGTCATAGCCCCGCGCGCCGACGCCGTCGCTGCGCGGCGAGAGCTCGACCGCGCCCATCAGGCCGACATTGCGGATGTCGATCACGTTGGGTAGACCTTTCAGCGAATGCAGCGCATCGCGCCAATATTCGGCGAGCGTTGCGCCGCGCGTCAACAGGCCCTCGTCCTTGTAGATGTCGAGCGTTGCGAGGCCCGCGGCGCAGGCGGTCGGGTGCGCCGAATAGGTGTAGCCGTGGAACAGCTCGATCGTGCCCTCGGGGCCGGTCATTAGCCCGTCGTGGATCTTGCGGCTGGCAAACACCGCGCCGCAGGGAACGGTGCCGTTGGTGATGCCCTTAGCGGTCGTCATCATGTCGGGCGTGACGCCGAAATAATCCGCCGCAAATGGCGTGCCGAGCCGACCGAAGCCGGTGATGACCTCATCGAAGATGAGCAAGATGCCGTGCTTGTCAGCGATCTCGCGCAGGCGCTTCAAATAGCCCTTCGGCGGCGGCAGCACCGCGGTCGAGCCCGGCACCGGCTCGACGATGACGGCGGCGATGGTGTCGGCGCCATGCAGCGCAACCATCCGCTCGAGATCGTCGGCGAGCTCCGCGCCATGCTCCGGCTGATCCTTGGCAAAGGCATTGCGAGTGAGATCGTGGGTGTGACGGATGTGATCGACTCCAGGCAGATGGGTGGCGAACGCGCGGCGGTTGGCCACCATGCCGCCGACCGACATGCCGCCGAAGCCGACGCCGTGATAGCCGCGCTCGCGGCCGATCAGGCGCGTCCGCGTGCCCTGTCCGATGGCGCGCTGGTAGGCGAGCGCGATCTTCAGCGCGGTATCGACCGACTCGGAGCCCGAATTGGTGAAGAAGACGCGATCCAGTCCCTTCGGTGCGATCTCGGTGAGCCGCTCTGCAAAATCGAACGCCAGCGGATGGCCCATGTTGAACGAGGGCGCGAAGTCGAGATTCATCAATTGCCGTTCGACGGCAGCCGCAATCTGGCGGCGGCCATGGCCGGCGTTGACGCACCAGAGGCCGGCGGAGCCGTCGATCACCTTGCGGCCGTCGACGGTGGTGTAGTGCATGCCCTCGGCGGAGGCGAACAGGCGGGGCGCTTTCTTGAACTGCCGGTTGGCCGTGAAAGGCATCCAGAACGAGTCGGTCTGCAGGGTGTTCGGCTTCTGATGAAGGGTCACGGTCTAGCTCCTTTGCTGGCAGCTCAAGGGGTCCACCGGGCCACGCTCGGGAAGCCACAACAAGTCCTTTTCTGCACTCCTGCAACCCATTGATTTTGCTAGCGCGATCAGGGCATATTTGTTCGATCCGAAACACCTGCAACAGGGATTTTCGATGAGCGTCGATATCGGTGGGCGACTCCGCTTCGTCCGGGCCCGGCACAAGCTATCGCAGCGCGAGCTGGCAAAGCGCTCCGGGGTGACCAATTCGACGATCTCGCTGATCGAATCGAACCAGATGAACCCGAGTGTGGGCGCGCTGAAGCGCATCCTCGACGGGCTACCAATGGGGCTTGCCGAGTTCTTTGCGATCGAGCCGGAGCGGCCGCGCAAGGCGTTCTACCGCTCCGACGAACTGACCGAGATCGGCAAGCAGCCGATCTCCTACCGCCAGGTCGGCGACACCATGTTCGGCCGCGCGCTGCAGATCCTGAAAGAGCGCTACGAACCGGGCAGCGACACCGGAAGAGTGCCGCTGACCCATGACGGCGAGGAAGGCGGCATCGTGGTGAGCGGCCGGCTGGAGGTGACCGTCGACGACGAGCGCCGCATTCTCGACCCCGGCGACGCCTATTATTTCGAAAGCCGCCGCCCGCACCGCTTCCGCTGCGTCGGTGGAAAGCCGTGCGAAGTGATAAGTGCCTGCACGCCGCCGACGTTTTGAGCGGCCAAGGCGCGTACTCATCTGTGGACGCCCCGCGAGATGCAAGCGATTTTTGAAGCGCATTGGCGCGTAGTCGGATGCTGCCATCTGTCCGGCCTCTGATGCAGCGAT